>ONJJ01000051.1 GCA_900318115.1 uncultured Prevotellaceae bacterium
AAGACTTATTCCAATGATGTCAAAGAGCAATCTGGTCCCCTTATTCCGGGGTTGTTTGATTAATATTTAACTCGTCCCAATTTTAACGGGACACTAATGATGGAGAATCAAGAACAACTCAATGTTGCGGCTGTCACGGCAGACGCAAAGGAGATCAGATTTCGTGTGGACTATGTGGAGAGCGGACTGCCTCGAAGGCTCATCGAGGCGGCCTTCGTGTGCTTCCTTCTGGAGTCTGCCAGCAACTGGACACCATTGATGCACTGGATGGAAGCTCATGTGCCCTTGGCCTTGGCGGCTGTTCAGACCTTCGGGCCGCTCGTGATGTACGTTGGATTGATGCGGGGAATGAAGCCGCTCTACCGTCCTATGACCGCGGCATGGTGGGTTGTCATTGCGCTCAACATTGCGGGCATCCTGCCTTATCTTGCGCCAGGACTTCTATACACTATAGGCCTTCCGTTGGCCGTTTCGCTGATGCTCATCTACCTGCCGCTGGGCATGGCCATTGCTATCTGCTATCGTGGTCGGCTGCGCTGGGTAGGCGTTTGTATGGCACTCTACATTCTCATCTCCAGTATCGTGCCCGTACTGTCGCTGCTGCTTTTCGGCCCTGAGTCTGGCCTGGCTAACCTGCCGTTGGAAATCCCTACCGTCGGCATCATCGCTATCTATGGCTGGACCATGCGGCGAGTTCTGGTGAAGTGAGGCATTCGCGGTTCAGTTGCTGTTCAGGGTCTGCCTGAACTGTGTGGGCGTAAGGCCGAAGTGTGACTTCACTACCTCTTGAAAGGTGCGGCGCGTCAGGAATCCCGCGTCCTTCGCCACGGCCTCGATCGTCCACCCTGGATTGTCGCGCATCAGTTCGCAGGCCAGCAAGAGCCGCTTCTCCGTCAGATAATTTCCCAGACCGGCATACTTCTCGTGGTTCTTGAACAATAGTCTGAGCCGTGTCTGTGTCAGTCCGAAAGCCTTCGCTATGTCCCTCAGCGAAAGTGTTGGTGTGGTGTAGAGCCGCGTGTCATCCATACGCTCGTCCAGCCAAGCCATCAATTCCTCGTCGGTCATGTCCTGTGTGGTCTTGATTTTCTGGCGATGTTCGTGCGCCTGCAGAAACAGTTCAGTCACTTTGTCCTGTTGGCCTGATAATCGTTTGCAGAGCTCGTCCAGCTCCTGCCGCTGACTGACATTCTGCTCATCCAGTTTCTCCAGCAGGTCGGACTGGGTCTTATTTTGAGATAGCAATGTGCGCTGGCTCTCAGCCAACTTCATATTGACATCGATGAGCTTGCTGGTCTGGGCATTCGCAAACAGCATCGTTACAACAAATGCTATCACGAATACAATAAAAATTGCTACTATAAGAATCTGCGGTCCAATCATAAGGGGTTGACAAAGATTTCTGAAAAGCATATGTAGATTCAAAGATCAGCGGGGACGGTTCTTCGCAAGCGAAGCGACCAAGGTCGAGCGCTCCTGATCACATCTATGAACGGAGGGGCAGTGCAAAGCGGCCAGCATCCATAAAAGATTCTACTTCAATGCCTACTTTCGCCTGCAAAGGTACAACTTTCTCGCGACATAATTACAAGGAACGCGCGAAAACATTTCCCTCTTGGTGGAAAAAACGATTTTTTTGGTAAAAATGGCGATTCCCGAGCCGCAGAACACCAATCTTAGCTGTTGGGATTTAGCAAGAAGTCTAATAGTCCGATAGATGCACGGATGAGGCACGGTGTGTGGACGGATGAGGCACGGTGTGTGGACGAGTACCACCAGTGGTACACGCCCACACATCCGTAAGTATCGAGGATAAGTTCAGGTCGCGGGGGGGGAACTGGATTTCGGGCTCGGGCGGAAGAGGCACGGCGTATGGGCGGTTGAGACACGATGTGCGGGGGGCGGTTGAGGCACGGCGTGTGGCAGGGCGGTCCTCAGAGCAGGCACAGGGTTACTACTTGCCGAAGAACTGGCGCCAGTCGTCCTTGCGGTGGCCTTTGTCCTTGCGGCTGCCGGTCTTCTCCTGTCCGCGGGCCTTGCGGCTGTTCTTCTTCGGCTCGGACTGCTGCGCTTTCTCGAAGCGGCGCTGGGCCCTGGACTTGGCGGCGGGCTTGCCTCCGCGGGGTGAGGAGGACGCACTGCCGCGCGAGGAGGGGGCGGCATCGGAGGGGGAGGGCTCCGCCAAGTCCACGCCTACGCGACGTCCCTTGTGCTGGAGGCCCTGCATGGCCTGGAGCACGCGGCGGGCCTCGGACTCCGGCACCTCGAAGAAGGAGAAGCGGGGACGGAGGTCTATGCGGCCGATCTCCACCTTCTCGCCCTGGACGTGGCGGTTGATGAACCCGATGAGCTCGCGGGCGTAGAAGCCGTCGGCCTTGCCCAGGGTGATGAAGAGGCGGCTGTAGCCGTCCTCGGCCTCGTGGTCGCCAGCGCGCCGGTGCACCTTCCCTTTCTCTTTGGTGTTTTTCTCCTTGGCTGCTTTTTCCTTCTTCTCCGTGGTGACCTCCTCAATCTCGGGGGCGTTGGCGTAGTAGGCGAGGAATCGCCCGAACTCGCGGCTGACGAGTCGCTTCAGGAGGTCTTCCTTGTCCAGCCACTCGAGCTTGCGGCGTACCTCGGGCAGGAATTCTTCTATTTCCTCGTCATCGACTTCCACGCGCTCGATGTCGTCGATGACCTTCCACAGTTGCTTGGAGCAGATCTCCTTGGGGGATGGCAGCGTGCCGCGCTGGAACTCTTTCTGGATGAGTCGCTCGACCTCGCGTATGCGTCCTCGCTCGCGGCTGTGCACGATGCAGATGCTTGTGCCGCGCTTGCCGGCGCGTCCGGTGCGCCCGCTGCGGTGGGCATAGACCTCGCTGTCGTCGGGCATCCCGTAGTTGATGACGTGTGTGAGGTCATCGACGTCGAGTCCGCGTGCGGCGACGTCTGTGGCCACGAGCAGCTGTATGCGGTGCTGGCGGAAGCGCTGCATGGTGAGGTCTCGCTGCTGCTGGGAGAGGTCGCCGTGGAGGGCGTCGGCGTTGTATCCGTCGCGGATGAGGTGGTCGGCAATCTCCTGGGTCTCCAGTCGTGTGCGGCAGAAGACGATGGCGTAGATTTTGGGGAAGTAGTCCACGACGCGCTTCAGGGCGAGGTACTTGTCGCTCGCGCGCACCATGTAATAGATGTGATTGACGTTCTCGGCCCCTTCGTTGCGGCTGCCGACGACGACCTCCCGTGCGTCGTGGAGGTAGTTCTGGGCTATGCGCTCTATCTCGCGGCTCATGGTTGCGGAGAAGAGGAGGGTTCGATGCTTCTCGGGCACTCCCTCGAGGATGGCATCGATGCTTTCTGAGAATCCCATGGAGAGCATCTCGTCGGCCTCGTCGAGGATGACGGTGTGTACGCTCTCGAGGACGGCTGCGCCTCGGTTCATGAGGTCGATGAGGCGACCGGGGGTGGCGACGATGACGTGCACGCCCTGGCGCAGGGCGCGCAGCTGGGGCATGATGTCCGTGCCGCCATAGACGGGCAGGATGCGCACGTCGGGGAGGTATCTGGAGAAGGACTCGAGGTCATCGGCAATCTGGAGGCAGAGCTCGCGCGTGGGAGAGAGGATGACGGCGAGGGGGACGGGCTGCGACGACGTCGCAGCAGAGCGGACCTGCGGCCCTGGCTGGAAGGAGGAAGCGGGGAGGCTGGCCTCGGAGGGGGCGGGGGTGCTGGCCTCGGAGGGAGCGGGGGTGCTGGCCTCGGAGGGAGCGGGGGTGCTGGCCTCGGAGGGGGCGGGGGCCTCGGAGGTGGAGACGGGATCGGAGGGGGCGGAGGTGAGGCCACTGAGTCGCTGCAGGAGGGGAAGGCCGTAGGCAGCGGTCTTGCCGGTGCCGGTCTGGGCGAGGGCCACGAGGTCCTGTGTGGTCTGGAGTTGATGGGGGATGACGGCTTCCTGCACGGGCATAGGGGTTTCGAAGCCGAGTTCGGCGATGGCCTGGAGAAGGGGGGCGCAGAGTCCGAGGTCTTGGAATGTCATTGACGGTGATGTTTATAAATGAAAAGAGAGGGCCACGGTGGCTCTCTCTTGGCGCTTCAGGATGGGCTTGAACCAACGACCCCCTGATTAACAGTCAGGTGCTCTAACCAACTGAGCTACTGAAGCAGTGCTTTTCCGGGAACTTTGCGCTTCAGGATGGGCTTGAACCAACGACCCCCTGATTAACAGTCAGGTGCTCTAACCAACTGAGCTACTGAAGCAGTGTTTTCTGACTCCTTTTTGAGGAGAAAAGCGCTAAAAGGAGGGTTAAATTCACTTTTTGACGCCTTTTTCTCGGAATTGCGGGGCAAAAGTAGTGCTTTTCTCGAAATAAAACAATACTTTTGCAGAAAAATTTGCAAAAGATGACGAAAATAATTGGAATTGGCAATGCTTTAGTGGATGTTTTGGTCCATCTGGAGGACGAAACACACCTAAATAGGCTTCAGCTTCCCAAGGGAGGCATGACTCATGTGGACCGTCCGCGATACGAGGAACTGGCAGCTGCCGTGAGCACCCTTCCGCACAAGGTTGCCACGGGCGGAAGTGCCGCCAACGCCATCCACGCCATGGCCCTGCTGGGCGACTCGGTGGGGTTCGTGGGCACGGTGGGAGCCGACACGATGGGCACGCTCTTCGCCACGTGCTCCCGCGAGCGAGGCATCGACGCCCGGCTGAGGGTGTGCGACGAGGGCGACACGGGCGTGGCCACGACCTTCATCACGGAGGACGGCGAGCGCACCTTCGCCACGTACCTGGGCGTGGCGCCCCAGATTGAGTTCCAGCCCGACCCGGACTTCATCGGCGACGACGCCATCCTGCACGTGGAAGGTTATCTGGTGCAGGACCACGACTTCATCGAGCACGTGATGCGCACGGCTAAGGAAGCGGGGATGAGGGTGAGCTACGACCTGGCATCGTGGAACATCGTCCGGGCGGACCACGACTTCGTGCAGCATCTGGTGCAGGACTACGTGGACATCGTCTTTGCCAACGAGGAGGAGGCAGCCGCCTTCAGCGGGCAGGACGACCCCGAGGTGGCGCTGCGGCAGTTCGCCGCGATGACTGAGGTGGCCGTCGTGAAGGTGGGCCGGCGAGGCGCCATGGGCCAGCGAGGCCAGCAGCGCGCCGACGTGGCCGGGCTGGCGGTGCACGCCGTGGACACCACAGCGGCGGGCGACTTCTTCGCCGCCGGATTCCTCCACGGACTGATTCACGAATGGACGCTGCAGAGGTGCCTGGATCTGGGCAACCGCACGGCAGCGGAGGTGGTGCAGGTCATCGGCACTCAAGTCTCGCGCGAGCGCTTGCGCGCAAACCTTTTATAAGATTATACAATTATAAGATTAGGAAATTATAAGATTAGAATAATATAAATGAGAAAAATACTATCCGGAATACTGCTGGCGGCCTTCATGAGCGCGCCGGCAGCAGCACAGGAGCCTCAACAACAGAAACCGGGGAAGACGGGGTTCGACGTCTCGCGCAACCTCGAAGTATTCGCTGACATCTACCGCCAACTGGATATGTTCTACGTTGACACGCTCTCTGCCGACACCGCCATCCAGTGGGCCATCAACGGTATGCTGGCGGAGATTGACCCCTACACGGTCTACTACCCCGACGACGAGCAGGATGACTTGCGCCGCATGGCCACTGGCCGCTACGCGGGCATCGGCGCCCTCATCCGCGCCTACAAGAAGCTGGACCGCTGCGTCATCGAGGAGCCTTATGAGAACTGCCCTGCACAGGAGGCTGGAGTGAAGGCGGGCGACATCATCATCAGCATCGACGGCAAGGACATCAAGGGATGGCCAACGGCGCGCGTGAGCGAGAACCTGCGCGGCGAGCCTGGCACGACGTTCGAACTCATCGTGCAGCGCCCGGGCGAGAAGCAGCGACGCACGTTCAAGATCACGCGCCGCCAGATCCAGCTGCCCTGCCTGCCGTGGTATGGTATGGTCGATGATGCCTCGAAGACGGGCTACCTGCTGCTGACGGAGTTCACCGACCGCAGCGCGCGCGAGGTGCGCCACGCCATCCTGGACATGAAGCAACAAGGGATGCAACGGCTGGTGCTGGACCTGCGCGACAACGGCGGCGGGGCGGTCAGCGAGGCCGTGGAGATCGTGGGCTTCTTTGTCCCGCGCGGCAGCCTGGTGGTTTCCACGAAGGGCAAGGTGCCGGCCACCTGCCACGACTACAGGACGCCGGCCGAACCCCTTGATACGGTGATGCCCGTGGCCGTGCTCGTGAACTCCAACACCGCCTCGGCAGCAGAAATCGTCAGCGGAGCCCTGCAGGATATGGACCGCGCCGTGATCCTCGGTCAGCGGACCTACGGCAAGGGACTCGTGCAGGGTGTGCGCGAAGTATCGTATCGCGGACAACTGAAGATTACCACCGCACGCTACTATATCCCCTCGGGACGGTGCATACAGGCCTATGACTACCGCCACCGCACGGCCGACGGCGCTGCCACCACCCTACCCGACAGCTTGACGCACGAATTCCGCACCCGCCTGGGACGTCCCGTGCGCGACGGAGGCGGCATCCTGCCCGACTCAATCCTGGCCGTGGACTCCGTGCCGACGATGGTCTATGACCTCTACAACTCCGACGCCTTCTTCGACTACGTCACGCACTACGCGGCCACCCACGAGGCTCCCGAACCGGGTGCCTTCAGCATCAGCGACGAGGACTACGCCGCCTTCTCCGACAGCATCGCTGCCAGCGGATTCACCTACAACGGACGCACGGCAGCAGCCCTGAGCCAACTACGCCAGCTCGCGCGCTTCGAAGGACGGCTGGAACAGGCCGCGGCGGAGTTCGAGGCCCTGGAACAGAAACTGAAAGAGAACGACCTCGCCACTGACCTCCAGCGCTTCCGCCATCACATCCAGCCTTACCTGGAGACGGAAATCATCAGCCGACACCTCTACCAGCAAGGTGCATTGAAGCATCAAATGCTGAGCGACAAGGGAGTGAAGAAGGCGGTGGAGTGCTTGAGGAAATTAAATAATTAAAAAATGAGAAAATTAAAAAATTAAAGAGAAGAAAGGGATGTCGAGATGTCGAAGTATCGAAGTGTCGAGGTGTCGAAGTGTCGAGATGTCGAAGTGTCGAGGTGTCGAAGTGTCGAGATGTCGAAATAACGAAATAACGAAATAACGAAATAACGAAAAAAAGAGATATGAGAAAAAGAAGAGCTCAAAACACCAATCAAGCTATCATGAAAGGCGTCATTGCGATGGCACTCATCGTTCTGCTCGTCTGCTACCTGTTCCTGACCATGGTAGGCTGTTCGCCTGCCGGCCAGCGTTTCCACGTGAGCGGCAGCATCACCGAGGCGGAGGACTCCACCTTGCTGCTGGAAGCCATGACCCTGACGGGCGTCAGAGCCGTGGACTCCGTGCGCCTGAACTCCACGGGCGCGTTCGATTTCAGCATCTTGCCCGACACGAGTTCCGCGCCGGAGTTCTACCGCCTGCGCATCGGCTCGCAAGTCATCAACTTCGTCATCGACTCGCTGGAGGACATCAGCGTGCAAGCTCCCTACCAGCGCATGGCCACGGCCTACGAAATCGACGGCAACGAGGCTTCGCGCACGATGAAGACTATCTCGCTGCTGAATATCCAGCTGCAGCAGCAGTTTGCGCAGCTGGAGAAGGACGCCACGCTCTCGGCCCTGGAGAAGACGGAACGCGCGCGCGGACTCGTCGAGGCCTACAAGCAAACCCTCAAGCGCGACTACATCCTCGCCGACCCGGGCTCCTCCGCTGCCTACTTCGCCCTGTTCCAGACCGTGGGCGGACAGTTGCTCTTCAACCCCGAGAGCGACAAGAGCGACGTCCAGTACTTCGCCGCCGTGGCCACGCAGTGGGAGCTGCGCTACCCCGGTGCCCTGCGGACGCAGAACCTGCGCAACATCGCCATCCGAGGACTGCGCAACACGCGGCAGACACGCCCCGTGGAGCTGCAGATTGACGGCGAGAAGGTAAAGGAAATAGGCATCATCGACTTCGGATTCAAGGATATACGCGGACAGGAGCGTCGCCTCAGCGACTTCCCGGAGAATGTCGTACTGCTGGACTTCACCGCCTACAGCCTGCCCACCAGCCAGCAGCGCAACATCCAGCTGCGGGAGATCTACAGCAAATACCACAGCCGCGGGCTGGAGATCTATCAGGTTTCACTGGACACCGACGAACACTATTGGAAGACGATGTGCGACCAGCTGCCGTGGGTGTGTGTCCACTGCCCCGAAGGCTTCGGGAATGATATGGTACAGCTGTACGGCGTGTCTGCCATCCCCTCCTACTTCCTTATCGGTCGCGGAAGCAACATGAAGGCACGTGGAGAGGACATTCCGGATATTGAAAAGGCCATTGAAGCCGAACTTTAGCACTTTTTTCCAAAAAAATTTGGTTAGTCCGAAAATAAGTCCTATCTTTGCACTCGCAAAGGCGAAGAAAGACACCATAGCACGAAGGGTTCCGCGCACCAGCGGAGTCCTTTTGCTTTTGTCTGTCGCAATACTTTGAAACCGGAACTATTTAAAAACTCAATAATGGCTTACATGACACAGAAGGGCTACGACAAACTCGTGGCCGAGCTCCAGCAGTTGGAAGCTGTGGAGCGTCCCAAGGCTTCTGCAGCCATCGCCGAAGCCCGCGACAAGGGCGACCTGAGCGAAAACGCAGAATACGATGCAGCCAAGGAAGCACAAAGCCTGCTCGAAATGAAGATTACGCAACTGAAGGCCACCATTGCCGATGCCAAGATCATCGACACCAGCAAGCTCAACGCCGACACGGTGCAGATCCTCTGCCACGTGGAGTTGAAGAACGTGAAGAACGGCGCCAAAATGGCCTACACCATCGTCAGCGAGACGGAAGCCAACCT
The DNA here is from genome assembly GCA_900318115.1 of uncultured Prevotellaceae bacterium. GTDB lineage: Bacteria > Bacteroidota > Bacteroidia > Bacteroidales > Bacteroidaceae > Physcousia. Next base: position 8,918 of record ONJJ01000051.1, read on the forward strand.
GCGCGAAGGCAAGATCAGCGTGAAGACACCCATTGCCCAAGGACTCCTGGGCAAGAAGGTAGGCGAAATAGCTGAGATCAAAGTCCCACAGGGCATCATCCAGCTCGAAGTCCTCGGCATCAGCTACGAGGAGTGAGAGGGGGAATCGGCAAATTCGTAAATAAGTAAATCCGTAAATCCCAATGGCTTCTATTTTCAGTAAGATTGCAGCAGGCGAGATCCCCAGCTACTGCTGCGCCCAGAACGATGAGTTCTATGCTTTCCTGGACATCAATCCGCTGGTGAAGGGCCACACCCTCGTGATTCCCCGCCGCGAAGTGGATTACATCTTCGACCTCACGGACGAGGAAATCGGCCGGATGCACATCTTCGCCGCCAAGGTGGCACGCGCCATCAAGAAGGTGCTGCCTTGCGTGAAGGTCGGCGTGGCAGTGCTCGGACTGGAAGTGCCGCACGCCCACATCCACCTGGTCCCTATGCAGAGTGAGAAGGACATGCTCTTCTCGAACCCCAAGCTGCAACTGCCGGCCGAGGAAATGCAGGCCACCGCAGATGCTATCCGCAAGGAGTTCGAGCAGCAGTAAGGTTCAAGCTTCAGTAAGGTTCAGAGGGAGCTCAGAACATCTGGCGCACGCGATCGATAGCGCTCACCAAGGCGTCCACTTCTTCCCGGGTGTTGTAGAGCGCAAAGCTGGCGCGCACCGTACCTTCAATCCCCAGACGGTGCATCAGCGGTTCGGCACAATGGTGCCCCGTGCGCACGGCAATGCCCAAGCGGTCCAGCAAGGTGCCCAGGTCCAGATGATGGATCTCCCCAACGAGGAAACTGACGACGCTGTCGTCCGACGGACCGAAGAACCTCATCCCAGGAATCTCCGACAGGCGTTCGCGAGCATAGCTCGTGAGCGCCTTTTCGTGTTCCATGACAGCAGTGAATCCTATGGCGCTGACGTAGTCCAGAGCACGCGCCAGCCCCGTTGTGGCCACATAGTCGGGCGTGCCGGCCTCGAACTTGTAGGGGAGGCTGTTGAAAGTGGTGTGCTCGAAGCTGACCTTGCCGATCATTTCGCCGCCGCCCATATATGGAGGCATCTGCTCCAGCAACGTTTCCTTGCCGTAGAGCACGCCAACGCCCGTGGGGCCATAGACCTTGTGGCCGCTGAAGGCCAGGAAGTCGCAATCCAGGGCCTGCACATCGATGGGCAGATGGGGTGCCGCCTGAGCGGCATCGAGGAGCACGGGCACCTCGTGGGCGTGGGCCACGCGGATGATGTCAGCCACAGGGTTGACGGTGCCGAGGACATTGCTGACGAAGGTGCAGGAGAGCAAGCGGGTGCGGGGCGAGAACAGCGCCTCAAGGGCATCGAGGTCCAGGCGCCCTTCGTCCGTGATGGGGCACACCTTGATAATAATACGCGTACGCGCCTGCAGGAGCTGCCATGGAACGATGTTCGAATGATGCTCCATCTGCGTCAGGATGACTTCATCGCCATCGTGCAAGAAAGCCTGGCCGAAGGAGGATGCCACGAGATTGATGCTCTCTGTGGTGCCTCTGGTGAAGATGATTTCAGCCGTGGATCGGGCGTTGACAAAGCGGCGCACGGTCTCGCGCGCAGCCTCATGAAGTTCCGTGGCCTGCTGGCTGAGGTAGTGCACGCCGCGGTGGACGTTGGCGTTCACGTTCAGGTACTCATCCGTCATGGCATCGATGACGCAGCGCGGTTTCTGCGTCGTGGCGCCGTTGTCGAGGTAAACCAGCGGACGACCGTACACCTCGCGGGAGAGGATGGGGAAATCCTTTCTTATCTCTTGTATATCTATCATTTCTTTAATAGAACGCACCTTTAATCAAACAAACTGGGTTGTTCCCCCGGCTGGGCGTAGCGGCTTCGGCCCAAGTGCTGATAGGCGAGGTCCGTGGCCTCGCGTCCGCGCGGGGTGCGTTTGATGAATCCTTCTTTGATGAGGAAGGGTTCATAGACCTCCTCCACGGTGCCCGGGTCTTCGCCGATGGCCGTGGCAATGGTTCCCACGCCCACAGGTCCTCCCTTGAACTTATCGATGATGGCCAGCAGGATCTTGCGGTCGATGAGGTCCAGGCCGTGGCGGTCGATGTTCAGTGCCTCGAGGGCATACTGAGCGATGGGCAGGTCTATACGTCCGTTGCCCTTCACCTGGGCGAAGTCACGCACACGTCGCAGCAGAGCGTTGGCGATACGAGGCGTGCCGCGCGAGCGGCGGGCGATCTCCACGGCGGCCTCATAGTCGATGGGCTGGTCCAGGATGCCTGCGGAGCGGAGGACGATGCCGCAGAGCGTGTCGGCATCGTAGTATTCCAGATGGAGGTTGATACCGAAGCGGGCGCGCAAGGGAGCTGTCAGCAGGCCGGAGCGCGTGGTGGCGCCTACGAGGGTGAAGGGATTCAGGTCGATCTGAATCGAACGGGCGCTGGGGCCACGGTCGATCATGATATCGATGCGGTAGTCCTCCATGGCCGAGTAGAGGTATTCCTCCACGACGGGCGAGAGGCGATGGATCTCATCGATGAAGAGCACGTCCTGCGGCTCCAGCGAGGTGAGGATGCCTGCGAGGTCGCCGGGCTTGTCGAGCACGGGACCGCTGGTGACCTTGAAACCCACGCCCAGCTCGTTGGCGATGATGTTCGAGAGGGTGGTTTTGCCCAGTCCCGGGGGGCCGTGAAGCAGCGTGTGGTCCAGCGGCTCGCCGCGGTACTTGGCGGCCTCGACGAAGACACTGAGGTTTTGCACCACCTTGTCCTGTCCGGCGAAGTCCTCGAAGCGCAATGGACGCAGCGCCTGTTCGAAGTCGCGGTCTGAAGGAGAGACTCTCCCCTCGCCCTCCCGCAGGGGAACGGGCTGGTCGCTATTGTTGATCATAGGATTTTCCGTCATAAATAGGGAATCTACAGTTTCACTTCCTCCAGATTAATGAGCCCGTTGACAATCGCATAGATGGTCAGTCCCGCCGGCGAGTGGATTTGTGTCTTGCGTGCGATGTTGCGCCGGTGGGTCATGACGGTGTTGGCGGAGATAAACATCTTCTCTGCGATCTCCTTGTTGGAGAGTCCCCGGACAACCATCCTGACGACTTCCTTCTCGCGTTCCGATAGTTCATCGGAATTGGGCGCATCGACAGCCTTGCCCTTCGGGCGCTCATCCATGGGCTGCGAGCCGTCCTCGGCGCGCGCACTCACCTCCAGCTCCAGCAGATGCACCGCCTCGGCAAAGAGGGTGTCCTCGAGATGACAATGGCTGAAGAGGTCTTCCTCCATGATGTATATATCCATCAGGGTGTCTGCCAGCCGCTGGGTGTCAGAATCGCTGGGATAGTATTTGATGATGATGGACTTCAGCTCGTGGCTGCTGTCGCTGATGCTGCTGTGGTTGTCGTGGTGCTTGGCTGCCAGGACCCGGTAAGTGGATCCGCGCTGGGGCAGGTGGCCGTCGAGTAGTTGCTGGACGTAGCTGTGGATATGCTCGTTCTCATAGTCCATGTGACGCTGCACGGCTGCAGCGTACTCATCGTAGAACTTGAGGATGAGGAATGCCAATTGGTTCTTGGCCGAACAGTTGATGGCCTCGATGAGCTTCCTGCGGATGGCTGGCAGACGGAAGTCCACGAAGTACGTGTGGGAACGGCGCAGATAGCGCATCAGCTCTTCCACACTGACTTGTTTTGCCAGTTCGCTGACAGAGAGGCGACCCTCGCTCTGGATGAAATTGACCACGGTCAGGAAGGTCATCGTATCGACGCCGCTGGCCTTGCAGGCGGCATCGACGCTCAGGTCGCCGAAACCCAGCGAGACGCCGAAGCGCGAGATGACTTGCAGCAGCCGGTAGTCATCGTGAATGAGGTCGCTCATGTGAGCCGATTCCGTAAAATGCATAGCCTTTTACTTTAATTGAAGAATGAAGCCCGCCCGCTGTGTGACGTACAGGGGCGGGCGAGGGGGAAGGATAGGGAGAGCCCCGGGCGGGGCTGCCTATTATTAATTGATGGCGGTGGAATAGAACACCTTGTCGTCGCGCTTCACCACGAGCTTGGCCTTGGCCTTCAGTTTCTTGCAGGACTCGCTGGCATTGACCTTGGTGAGTGTGATGGCTGCGCCAATCTCAGACTTCATGTCCTCGTCACTCTTGCCGCGTTCGCGCGTGAAGCTCTTCGTGGAAGCCGTGGCCTTGTAGCCCAGCTGGTTCAGCTGGGTGGCGAAAGCCTGGTCGATAGCCTGGGTGGCTGTCTGATAGACGTTGAGGTCTTGAGCGCTGGATTCGATGTAGTCTTCGTAGGCCCAGGTGAAAGTGTAAGGGCCTGTGGGTTCGGGTTCGTCATCACTGCCGCAAGAGGCTACTGCGAAAGGCAAGGCAATGACCATCATTGCTGCCAGAATTTTCCATAGATTTTTCATTGTCGTTTTGCTTTTTGAATTAATGAGGTTGTTATTATTTTGCTGCAAAGGTAGCGATAAATTCAATGTGAACCAAAGAAAAGGCGGACAAAATCTGCAAAAAGGATTGAAAATACACAGAAAAAGGCCTCCTCTACCTAAAAATAATGACTTACCCGATGGTCCTTGCCCGTATTGACCTGCTTCAGGCGGTCATTATTTGTGAGTATTTTGCAGGCTGCCTCTTGCACGCCTCGTTCATTTATCCTACTTTTGCAGCCGCAAAACAAAAACTGCGTATGAAAACGACATTGAACATACTGGCATTTGCCACATTCATGACTTTTGGAACTGCCACCTTCGCCCAGGCTCAGGATGGCAGCGAGAGCTTTGAGAAATTCCGCGTCGGCGGCTACGGCGAGATGGTGGCTTCCTTCATGGGCTACGGCACCAGCCGCTTCAACGGCACCACGACGGGCAACACCTACGAGCGCCGCAACGCCATCGCCATCCCCCGCTTTGTGCTGGCCGGTGACTATAAGTTCAACAAGCACTGGCAGATAGGTGCCGAGATCGAGTTCGAGGCCGGCGGCGTAGGTGTCGAGACCGAGATGGAGCAATCCGAGAACGGCGAGTACGAGACCGAAATGGAGAAGGGCGGCGAGGTCGCCCTGGAGCAGTTCCACGTCACCTACACACTGAACCGCTACTTTCACGTACGGGCAGGTCACATGGTGCTGCCGGTGGGTCTGACCAACGCACACCACGAGCCCATCCTCTTCTTCGGCACCGTGCGTCCGGAGGGCGAGACGGTGGTGATTCCTTCGACCTGGCACGAGACGGGTCTGTCCGTCTTCGGCAAGTTCGGGCAGGGCTATGGCCGCATGAGCTACGAAGCCTACGTCACCGCCGGACTGAACGCCGATGGCTTCGGTCGCGACCACTGGGTGGCCGATGGCAAGCAGGGGCTGTTCGAGACGGATAACTTCACCAGCCCCGCCTACACCGCCCGTCTGGACTACGAAGGCGTGAAGGGGCTGCGCGTAGGGGCCTCGGTCTACTACTGCAACGATGCCGCCGCCAACGCCGACAAGGCCTATAAATATTCCAAGGTGGGCCGCGTGCCCGTGACCATCCTCTCCGCCGATGCACAGTACGTGAATCGCTACGTCACCGCCCGTGCCAACGTTCTCTGGGGACAGGTGGGCAACTCCAAGAAGCTGAGCAGCGTCTCGCTGTCCAACCTCTCGAACTACCACCACGGCGCCATGCGACGCACCGCCAAGAACGCCCTCGCCTACGGCGCTGAGGTGGGTCTGAACCTGCGAAACGTCATCGGCAACAACCGCGTGCCCGTCTTCTACCCCTTTGTCCGCTATGAATACTACAACCCGCAGCAACGCGGCGAAGACGACCAGGCCATCGAAGCACGCTGCCAGGTGAGCAAGTGGGTGGGCGGACTGAACTGGTTTGCACTCCCCAACCTCGTAGTCAAGGCGGACTGGAGCACACGCAAGATTGGTACCGCCAAGGTCTTCGGCAGCAGCCGCTACCACCGCGAGAACGAATTCTCCATCGGAGTGGCCTACGCCGGCTGGTTCTGGAAGAAATGACTTCCTGAAAGAATAAGAGAAAAGAGTATAACTCAACTTTCGGAAGTTTATTAGAACAACGAATTAGACTAATTAAACGAATTATTCATGGCCTATGGATTTACGATTTATACCGAATTTCACGAATTATCGAGCGAAACCGCTGCGCGATGTTTCGAATGGAATCCAAAACAAGATGACACTCGACACCTGCGTAGCGTGTCGCGAATTTATAAATTGAGAGTTGTCAGGAGGAAAGACATCCGTTTAATTAGTCTAATTAGTTGTTTTTAAGAACATCCGAAACTTGAAGTATAATAGAATTAAAGAGTAAATAGAGTTAAAGAGTAAATAGAGTTAAAGAGTTAAGTAAGAGTAAGTCTAACAAAAAAATCAATCGAATGAAAAAGTATTTTTTCTTGGCAGCAATGCTGCTTGTCGGCGCCATGGGCTTCGTAGCCTGCAGCGACGACGACAATGAGAAAGAAGGTGAAGAGGATGAGGTTCAGTCCGCACTCGTCTGTGTGGAACAGATCATCGACGGCTGCATGGACATCGCCAACGAGGTCGGCAACGCCAAAATCGGCGACCCCTACGACCTCTATCACCATGGTCAGGTGGAGCAAGCCCTCTACGCTGTGGAGTCCTGGTACAGCTGGCACAGCATCGACGACTACACCAACAACATCCGCAGTATCCGCAATGCTTACTACGGTACCCGCGACGGCAAGGTAGCCTCGAGCTCTCTGGCCACCCTGATTTCCGGCGCCAACGCCACCTTGGATCAGGACGTGCGCAATTCCATTCAGCGCGCCATCGATGCCATCCAGGCCATCCCCGCTCCCTTCCGCAACAATATCGGGGCTCCCGAGGTATCCACCGCCATGGATGTCTGCAACGAGCTGGAAGAGGTGCTCGGAAACCTGAAGGGATACATCCAGCGCAACGAGGCCGTCAACGCCGACGCCGTGCTGCAGCCCATCCTCAACAACTATGTGAATAACGTAGTCCTGCCCACATACTCCGACCTGCTGAAAGCCAACACCTCCCTCTATCAGACAGCCCAGGCTTTCCAGAAGGACCCCAGCAACGCGGCCTTCGAAGCTTGCTGCGAGGCGTGGTTCAGCGCCCGTGCGCCCTGGGAGACCAGCGAGGCTTTCCTCTTCGGACCCGTGGATGCACTGGGACTGGACCCCAATATGGACAGCTGGCCTCTGGACCAGGAAGCCATTGCAAATATCCTCAACTCCGGCAAGTTCGACCAGCTCACCTGGAGCGACGGCGACAGCGACGATGACATCGAAGCCGTGCAGAGCGTACGCGGATTCCACACCATGGAGTTCCTCATCTTCAAGGATGGCAAGGCCCGCACCCTCAACGACGGCAACAGCACCGATTTCGCAGACCTCGACTACACCAGTTCCAACGCCACCAGCTGGGGGAACTATATGGTGCAGGTGGGCTACCTCCTACAGAAGGATGCACAGGAACTCTACGACTCCTGGACCAAGAGCTATGAGGGCGGCAAGGCCTACAAAGACCTCTTCCTCAGCCACGAAATCGAAACGGGCGACGACGAAGAATAAGAACTGAAAGCTGGAGGAGCAGGCAGTACACTCTTGCCTGCTGCTCCTCCTTACCACTGCTCACGCTGCAAGAAGTGAAGGCCCCCAAAATGGCCTTTGCTTCTTTGGCGTCTAAAAAAAAAACGGATTGATATCCAATTCCTAAAAAACGATGAATAACTCCTTACAGAAGCTCCTGTTGATGGCTGCCATAACCCTCTCATTGGCAGCCTGCAGCGATGATGAAGACGGCCTGACCGAGGCCGACCTGACGCCGCCGAAAGGCTATGCCCTCTCGGCCGGCACGTCAACGATTTTCTCCACCTCCTCTTTCGCCTACGACAGCGAGGCGGAATGGGTGACGGGTGCGCTGAAGAAACGATTCACCCGCGGCGACAAACTCTACGACGACGCCCGCACCAGCTCCAACGGCTACGGCGGTGGACTGGGTCCCGTCTATGCCGGCTACAGCTGCGGCGGCTGCCATCGCAATGCCGGGCGCACGAAGCCTGCCCTCTGGGAGGACGCCGAGGGCAGCGGAGCCTATGGTTTCTCGGCCATGCTCTGCTACGTCACCCGCAAGAATGGCGTCTTCTTCCAAGACTATGGCCGCGTGATCCACGACCAGGCCATCTATGGCGTTCAACCCGAAGGCAAAGTCCACGTAAAGAAACACTACGAGACCTTCCAGTTCCCCGACGGCGAGACCTACGAACTTTGCTATCCCGAATACAGCATCACCGACTGGTATGCAGACAGCATACGACCCGAGGACCTCTTCTGCTCCGTGCGGATTCCCCTGAGACACGTGGGTATGGGACAGATCATGGCCCTGGACCAAAATGAAATCGAGGCCCTCGGACGCAAGAGCAACTACCCCGAGTGGGGCATCAGCGGACGCTGCAACTACATCACCGAGCGAGGTCAGCGCCGCCTGGGCGTCGGTGGCAACAAGGCGCAGCACGCCGACCTGACCGTAGAACTGGGCTTCAGCAGCGATATGGGAGTCACCAACAGCCGCTACCCCGAGGAAATCTGCGAAGGACAGCTCCAGATGCAGGAAGGCTCGATGATGGGACTACTCTACGACCAGCTGGAAATCAGCACCGAGGATATGGAGGATGTGGACCTTTACCTCCACGCTCTCGGCGTTCCAGCCCGCCGCAACGTCAACAACTCCACCGTCAAGCGGGGCGAGCAGCTCTTCTACGAAGCCGGATGCCACCTCTGCCACGTCACCACACTGCACACCCGCACCCGCGGCGCCAACCTACTCAACGGCACGCAGCTACCCTGGCTGGGCGGCCAGACCATACACCCCTACTCCGACTTCCTGCTCCACGATATGGGGTCGGAAATCATGGGCGTGGGCCTCAACGACAACTACGTCAGCGGCCTGGCTCGAGGCAACGAGTGGCGCACGACTCCCCTCTGGGGCATCGGCCTGCAGGAGAAGGTGAACGGACACACCTATTTCCTTCACGACGGACGCGCACGCAACTTCACCGAGGCCATCATGTGGCACGGCGGTGAGGGCGAAGCCTCGCGACAGAAGTTCGCCCACATGAGCAGCGACGACCGCAAGGCACTCATCCGGTTCCTCCAGTCGCTGTAGTCCTATCTGCGGTCATATTTCCATTCCTCCCGACAAAAAAATCAAAAACATCATAAAGCATCATGAAGAAACTTTTTTTTGCTGCCGCCCTCGTGGCCTTTGCCCTCCCGCTTGCGGCAGAAGAAATCGAGAAACCCGTCGAGGCCGCTGACGAACAGCACCTTGATATGCAGAACGGCGTGGTCCCCATCGCCGACAACCGCGGATTCACCCTCCAGAGCAAGGACGGCCGCTTCGTCTTCAAGCCCTACCTCATGCTCCAGACCAGCGGCAACTTCAACTGGTACGACAGCGAGGGACTGGACAAAGCCTACAACCAGGACAACGTGGCCAACAGCGGTTTCGCCATCCCCAATGCCATCCTGGGCTTCACGGGACGTGCCTTCGGCAAGATTGACTACAACCTCTGCATCAACGCTGCAGCCAGCGGGGCTGCCATCCTCCAGCAAGCCTGGATAGACTATGGCATCAACCAGTACGCCCACTTCCGCGTAGGTAAGTTCAAGACGCCTTTCTCCCACGCCTACCTGACCACCCTGGGCGAGACGCTGATGCCCTCGCTGCCCAATTCCCTGACGCAGCAGGTACTGCTCCCCTACTCGCTGAACGCCGTCACCCCCGCCTTCGCCACGGGCTTCGACCTCGGCGTGGAATTCCATGGCATCACGAAATCCAACATCGGATACGAGGTGGGGATATTCAACGGTACGGGCATCAATGTCAACCTGGCCAACAAGACCCTCTCCGACGACCTGCACATCCCCTCGCTCCTCTACGCCGGACGCCTCACCTACCAGCCCTTCGGGGCCATGCCCTCTTCGCAAGGCAACCCCAAGCTGCTGAAGGAGAAGAAGATGCTCTTCGGCCTCTCGGCCAACTACAACGTAGAGAGCGAGAACGAGTCCACCAATGACTTCCGCCTCGGAGCCGAATTCGCTATGCTCTGGAAACGGCTCTACGTCGCCGGCGAATTCTATTTCATGAACGTCGATTTCACCAAGCGACAGAAAATCAGTGACAACTACCACTACCTCGGCGCTTACATCCAAGCTGGCTACTTCGTCACCCGCAACCTCCAGCCCACCATCCGCTACGACCTCTTCGACCGCAACGGCGTGGGCGGCACCGGCACCGACGGCCTGCTCAACGCTCCCGCCATCGGACTGAACTACTTCATCCCCAGCTGCAACCTGAAACTTTCGGGTATGTATGAATTCGTAGGTCGCTGGGGCCACGCCCGCCAGCTCGATCGCGACATCGACGACCTCGGAATCGCCACGCACAAGGCTGTCGTCATGCTGCAGTACTCTTTTTAACCGCCTGAGGGCTTGACTTTCTGTTAATAAATCAAAAAAGAGTACGAAATGAAGAATAGAAGCCTTATCTTTGCAGCGATTTTCGGGGCATTAGGCCTTGCGGCGTGCGACGAAGGCGACATCCAGGAGCAGGTCACGGACGTGCAGACTTCTGGCAAGGTAGCCCAACTCACCGCCCACATCAGCGGCCTCAGCACCTGGAGCTCGCAGTACAGCGTGGTACTCGCTGCCTTTGCCGAAGGCAATGATTATGCCGTATCGCAGAAGCTGCTGCCCGAAGGAGCCGACGGCGATGTGACGGCCACCCTGAATCTCACCAGCGACGACGTCTCCACCGTGGAACTCTGTGTGACCAATCGTCTGCGACAGCGCGTGGTCAGCTTCGCCAGCGCCACCATCAGCCAGCTGCAGGGCGACACCCTCCTGCTGGCAGCCGGCGACCTGAACCTCAGTATGTTCCAGTCCATTCAGGACCTGGTGTTCACGGGCACCTGCGCCCGCTGCCACGGACTCGGCAACTCGCCCGCCGGAGGGCTCACCCTGGCTGCCGGAGAGAGCTATGCCGCATTGGTCGGACAGGAGTCATCCCACCCCGAGCGCGGGGTGCGCGTGGTGCCGGGCAACGCCCCCGTCAGCCTCCTCCACAAGGTCATCCACGGCAACCCCGACGCCGGCGTCAGCTTCGACCATTCCAATATGATTAAGGAATCTCGCTCCATCACCCTCATCGACAACTGGATCAACGCAGGAGCAAATCAGTAAATTCGCAAATCAGTAAATATAAAAGTGACTTACGAAAAAATAACATACCAAGACCTCGGCGTCACCGTGGAGCTCGCGACCTTCGCCCCCAAAGGCAAGGTCAAGGAACAGCACGCCATCCTCCACGTGGCACCGCAGGGCGAACTCTTCGCCCAGCAGTTCGAGCGCATCTACGAAGCCGAAAAAGTGCTGCTGCAGATGCCGCAGTGCATTGGTTCGCAGACCATTTTCAAGCGTTATTTCCTCAGCGACGCCACCAACCAGCAGCCCCTCGTGCACGCCGACGGCGACTGCTCAGTCAGCTGTATTGAGCAAGCACCCCTGGACGGTTCCAAGGTGGCTGCCTGGCTCTACCTCGTCCACGATATGGCGGTAGAGAACCACGACGGACTCGTCATCGCACGCCACAACGGCTACCAGCACATCTGGAAGATGGGGATGCACGAGCACAGCGGCGACAGCGCCTGCCAGACGGAGAACCTCCTGACCGCCTACGAGGAGCTGCTCCAGCGATTCGGAGCCACACTCGCCGACAACTGCATCCGCACCTGGTTCTATGTCCGCGACGTCGATACACAGTACGCCGGAATGGTGAGAGCACGACGCGAGAACTTCGTCGCACAGGGGCTCACACCCGAAACCCACTACATCAGCTCCACTGGCATCGGAGGACTGCCCGCAGACACCCGGGCACTGGTGCAGCTCGGCACCTACGCCCTCGTGGGCTTCGAACCCACGCAGCAGCGCTACCTCTACGCCAAGACCCACCTGAACCCCACCTACGAGTACGGAGTCACCTTCGAACGCGGAACGGCCGTGGACTTCGGCGATCGGCGGCACGTCTATATCAGCGGAACTGCCAGCATCAACAACAAGGGCGAGGTCATGTACGTGGGCGACATCGTACGCCAGACCCACCGCATGTGGGAGAACGTAGAAGCCCTGCTGGCTGAGGCCGGAACCACCTTCGACGACGTGGCACAGATCATTGTCTATCTCCGCGACATCAGTGACTACGCCATCGTCAGCGAGCTCTTCAGCCAGCGCTTCCCCGACACACCCTACGTCATCACCCACGCTCCCGTCTGCCGACCCACCTGGCTCATCGAGATGGAGTGCGTGGCCATCAAGGAACAGAAGAACGAGGAATTCAGGGACTTCTGATTTCGCATGAAAAAAAGATTTGTGATTCTTTTTGCCAGTCTAATGGTATTCGCTTCCTCCCTGACAGGGAGGGCGGGGGATGAGTCCATTCCATCCGTCTCCCGCGCCCACGCTGACATCCTCGCCACACGCCTCGTCCTGTGGAACGGCCGCATCTGCCCACTCAACACTCTGGCCACCGACTTCACACTGAAAGTCTGTGGCCAGCGACGTCCCTACGGCTACACCCCCGAGCAAGTCGTGGCCAGCTGGGCACTCTACCCCGAGACCTGGAACCGCGCACCCCTCATCCTCGTGGACAACGACGAGCTGCGCCGCCGGCTCGCACTCTCCGGCAAGCGAGCCTCCGTCGTGCAACTCTACGACGGTCCCGCCTACCGTCTGCAGGCGCTCCTCGAGGCCGCTGCGCCCGACGACACCCGCCTGCAGCGCTCCATCACCGACGTCGATGAGCGCGTGCGCCTCGTGGCGGAACTCATAGCGGGAACACTCATCAAGCCTGCACCCGCCGATACGCCCCCCATCCCCGCCTGGCGCATGCAGCTGGAGCTATGGAACAACCGCTTCCCACTCTTCAACACCCTCTACGCCCTGCTGCTACTCGCAGCCATCGCAGGATTCATATACTACATCCGAAAATGATCCACACTTTCTCCCTCCCCAGCGGCCTGCGCGTCGTGCTCGCACCCTCCGCCACCGACGTCGTCTATGCAGGCATCGCCGTCGCCACAGGCACACGCCACGAGCTCGACAGCGAGAGCGGCATGGCACACCTCGTGGAGCACATGACCTTCAAGGGCACTCCCGACCTCTCCTCCGTGCAGATCCTCAACCGTATGGAGAGCGTGGGCGGCGACCTCAATGCCTACACCGGAAAGGAAGAGACTATCTACTACGCCACCTTCCTTCGCCAGCACCTCCGTCGCGCGCTGCCGCTGCTCATGGACATCGTCTTCCACAGCACCTTCCCCCAAGAGGAACTCGAGAAGGAGCGCGAGGTCGTCATCGACGAGATAGAGAGCTACAACGACTCCCCGGCAGAACTCATCTACGATGACTTCGAAGCCCTGCTCTTCCCCGGACATCCCCTCGGACGCAACATCCTCGGCGACGCCGGGCGCCTGCGCCAGTACACCTCCGCCGACCTGCTGGACTTCGTACGCCGCACCTACGGCCCCGACCGCGCCGTGCTGTTTGTGAAGGGAAAGGTCACCGTTGAGGAAATCATTAGAATAGCGGACTCTCCCCCCGCCCTCCCTAAAGGGAGGGAGCAATTACTTTCGTCTATAGAAAAGGCAGCATCCGTCAAGGGTGACTGCTCCCTCCCTTTAGGGAGGGCGGGGGGAGAGTCCGTCCCTCATATCATCCATCGCAACACCCACCAGGCTCACGTCATGCTGGGCACACGAGCCTACGCCCTCACCGATCCCCGCTACATCGGGCTCTTCCTCCTCTCCAACCTCCTCGGCGGACCCGCCATGAACTCCCGCCTCAGCCTCGCCCTGCGCGAGCGCACGGGGTTAGTCTATACCGTGGAGTCCAACCTCACCGCCTACACCGACACGGGCGTCTGGAGTGTCTATTTCGGCTGCGACCACGACGACGTCCGCCGCTGCCTACGCCTGGTCCGTCGCGAGCTCCAGCGTCTCGCAGACGCCCCGCTTTCGCCACGCACCCTCGCCGCGGCCAAGCGCCAGCTCAAGGGACAGCTCGGCATCGGTGCCGACAACTTCGAGAACGCAGCACTCGGTATGGCCAAATATTTCCTACACACGGGAAACGTCGTCACACTCGAACAGCGCTTCGCACAAATCGACGCGCTCACACCCGCACAACTCCACGACATCGCACGCGATGTCATGAACCCCGAACGCCTCACGACACTCATCTACCAATAAATCAACAAATCCGTAATCCTTATAATCTTTAATCTTTAATTTTTAATCTTTAATTTTTTAATTCAAGTTTCGCAAGTATGTCAACAGTCAGTAAGAGAGCGCCCCGAAGGGGCAATAAGGTGTCAGCCCAGGGCATCGCCCTGGGTAGCGGATTACAGCCATATACGCGCCCTGTAAGGGCAAAAGAATGGTCATCAGATATAAATCTTTTGCCCTTACGGCGATGCCCTGGGCTATGAGCTTTTTGGCCTTTCAGGCCACTGCTACGTTGTGGTTTCATAACTTGCGAATCTTTAATTTTTAATCTTTAATCTCTAATTTTTAATTTTTAATTTTTAATTTTTAATTTTGAAGACCTCCTTCCTTTCCTTCCTCCTCCTCGCCCTGACCACCCTCACCGCCCTGGCCCAGGAGCTCACCGTAGGGACTTATAACATCCGCAATCGCAACGACAGCGACAGCCTTCGCGGCGACGTATGGACACGTCGCTGCCGTGTCATGTGCGACCAACTGAACTGGGAAAGCCCTGACGTCTTCGGCACCCAGGAAGTACTCCACCGCCAACTCCTCGACATGTTACAGAACCTCGACGGATATGACTACATCGGCGTCGGACGCGACGATGGCAAGCAGGACGGCGAGTACGCCGCCATCTTCTACAAGAAAGACCGCGTGCGACTGCTCGACAGCGGCAACTTCTGGCTCAACGAGACACCCGACCGACCCGCACTCGGATGGGACGCCGCATGCATTCGCATCTGCACCTGGGGACGATTCCTCGACCTGCGCAGCGGCAAGGAATTTCTGTTCCTAAACCTCCATATGGACCACGTAGGAAAGGTCGCACGACGCGAAGCTGCCAAACTCGTCAGCCAACGCATAGAACAAATGGCCGAGGGCAAGCGACTCACCATCCTCACCGGAGACTTCAACGTCGATCAGCGCAACGAAATATATTCCATATTCACCCAGTCAGGACTACTCAAGGACTGCTACGAAGCCACACGACTGCGCTTCGCCGAGAACGGCACCTTCAACAGCTTCGACGCCGCGTCCCACACCACCTCCCGCATCGACCACATCTTCGTCACTGCCGCTGCCAACGTAGATGCCTATGCCGTCCGCACAGACTCCTACTGGACGCAGAACGCCGACGGCACCACCACACGCCGCACCCCCTCCGACCACTACCCCGTCTTCGCCCGCATCCGCTTTTGACTTCGCTATAACCTCACGCCTATCTTCAATTTCCTTACTAAATCCCTGTCTGCAGGCAGCCAGTTGACACTCTCCAAGTCACCCTTGTTGAGCCACTTCGCTGCCTCATGTTCCTTCAACTGCAAGTGCCCGCTCTCAACGTGGCACAAATAGCAATGCATGGTCAAGTGAAATTGAGGATAATCCCATTCCACCGTCTCCAAAAACCGCTCTATCACGATGCGGGTCTCCAGTTCTTCCCATATCTCCCGTTGCAAAGCCTCCTCTGGCGTCTCCCCCACTTCCATCTTTCCGCCGGGAAATTCCCACCAATCCTTCCACTCGCCATACCCCCGCTGCGTAGCGAAGATACGCCCTCGCTCATCATGGATAATAGCTGCTACTACTTCTATCTGTTTCATAACTTATGCAATTTCTCTTCGGTTAACATCTTCCATTTATTTGAAATTTAATGGTACAAAGGTAGTGATTTATTCTCAATTTCTTTCATCCATCGTTAATTAATCCTTGTTTCTGTCTTGCATTTATGCTTTTTTGTGACAATTCATAGTAAATCACACCAAAAATCGCATTTTATTGAGAATTTGTATTTCTGTTTGAAAAGAATAGCTTATCTTTGCACCGAAATCGCAATATATTGGATAAATTGCTTGCGCTCGGCATAACTCAAACAGGCTTGGCTCTGCGCTCGCTTACTCGCAATTTTAAGATTATGACACAGCAGGAAATAGGGAATGCCATCAAGGAAAGGCGGAAAAAATTGGGTGTCAACCAACAAACATTGGCAGACTTGGCAAGTGTGGCCGTAAACACTGTCGTTGCCATTGAACGCGGAGAGGGTAACCCTCAGCTCGCCACCTTGCTTACGATACTGGATACATTGGGTCTTCAAATAGACATTAACATCAAGCAACTTGACTATGAGACAATGTAAGGTTTATGTTCACGACATGGAGGCTGGCATCTTGCAAGAAACCGATGCCAGAGAATATGTGTTCACCTATAACGAGAATTATCAAGGTGAACCAGTATGTCTGGCAATGCCTGTCAGAAAAGAGTCTTACCGTTCCAACCATCTCTTTCCTTATTTTTATAACATGTTGTCTGAAGGCTCCAATCGTCAGGTGCAATCCATGTTGCATCATATCGATGAAAACGATGATTTTGGCATCATGCTTGCAACAGCCGGGCACGATACCATCGGAGCCGTAACCATTAAACCGATGTGAAGATGATTGAGGTCAATGTTTGCCCTTCCACCTTGCAGGAAGGCTTTACCACCTATTCCCCTGTAGCCCGAAAACTATTGTTTGACGGGAAGGAGGTTTTTCATGTGTTGGATTTTGACAGTCCCAACAACGAAAGTGCCGACAATGAAGCCTATCTGAAGAATGTAGGACGAATCTCGCTTTCTGGTGTTCAACCCAAGGCGAGTTTGGTGCTGGATAGTGAGGGACATTTGGTAAAGCCGGCCGAAGGTGAACGTGGAACATACATCTTGAAACCGGCTCCTTCATCCTATGCTTTGCTTGACCGCAAGCATTGTCCAGCCAACGAACATTTGACCATGCAGTTGGCCTCACAAGTCTATCACATTGAGACTGCCGCCAATGGCATTTGTTTCTTCCAAGATGGTGAAGCCGCCTATCTTTGCCGTCGCTTTGATGTCGGTCCCAGCGGCCAGAAGTATAGCCAGGAAGATTTTGCTTCTCTTGCTGGACTGACAAACGCCAACGGAGGCAGTGATTTCAAATATAGCAATCTGAGTTATGAGGAATGTGCAGACATCATTCGCAAGTATGTTAAGGCTGCTCCTGTTGAAATCCTGAAATTCTTCCGTATCATCGTATTCAATTATCTTACCCTCAATGACGATGCTCACCTAAAGAACTTCTCACTAATCAACCGAGGTGACGGAGAATACCACCTCACCCCTGCCTACGACCTCATCAATACCAGTCTGCATTTGAGGATGCCTCGCATCTTCGCACTCAACAAAGGGTTATTCAAAGAAGGCATGCAACTATCCGATACAAGAACGGTAAGCAGAAAAGACTTCGAGGAGTTTGGAAGACGCATTGGTATGACTGCAAGATTAGTGAAACGAGAAATAGATTTCTTTGCTATGGAACATCCGTTGGCAAAGGAACTCATCGACCGCTCCTTCTTGTCGGATTCCTTGAAACGCAGCTACTGGCTTTCGTACAACTATCGACGTGCAACGTTGGGATTTAAATGATGCGATTACACTTTTCCAAGGTGCTTTTGCCTCTTTTTGTACACTTTTGGATAAATTGCTCACGCTCAGCATTGCTTAAGCAAGCTTAGCACTGCATTCGCTAAATCGCAATTTTCTTCGGAGGGCAGCGCGCTGCATACCACCATGCAGCACGTTACATCGCCTCATCCAGCACGCTGCATCCCGTCCTGCAGCGTGCTGGATTTTCTGCTGCCACATGATGGCGGAAACATCGCTAATTCACTATTTTTATACGCCAAACTGAATATTTCCTCTCTTTTTGTGCCATATTATTGAAACTTTCGTTATCTTTGCGGCGGAAATAGGCAGGGGAGCGAGACCCCGCACGGCTTCAAGAAATGATTATATATAGCTTATGGCAATACTGACAGTCTACACAAAACTATTAGACAAGACACTGGAAGGAGCACGCATTATCGAAATGGGCTCAACCAAGTCTTGCGAGTGTTTCGTCCTGCCGCGTGAGCAGGTGGCTGAGGTCGGTAAGAAACAGCCACACCTACAGCGGTATGGTTTCTACCTTCTTTTGGGCAAGGACAAACAGAATAGAAAGAAAGCTTATGTAGGTCAGACGAATGACTTTACTACTCGCGTCACCGACCACAAGCAGAAGAAAGACTGGTGGGATACGGCTCTCGTCTTTGTGTCAAAGTCCAACGAAATCTACCCCAGTGAAGCACTCTATCTGGAATACCTCGGCTGGAAGGCAGCGACAGAA
Source organism: uncultured Prevotellaceae bacterium (assembly GCA_900318115.1). Classification (GTDB taxonomy): domain Bacteria; phylum Bacteroidota; class Bacteroidia; order Bacteroidales; family Bacteroidaceae; genus Physcousia. The sequence goes on from ONJJ01000051.1 coordinate 27,431, forward strand.
GCTGGCAACTATATCATTGATAATACGAAGGACATCAACGAGCCTCCTTTGTCAGAGGACAAGCAGAACGAGATGGAACTGTTCTTTGAGGACATTCAGTTCCTGACGCGCTTCTACGGCTGCCGCGTCTTCGACCGCCCCGAACGCCAGGCCACAGCTGAGAACTACATCGAATTCACGATGTCGCTACCTAAATCTGGCCTCAAAGCAACCTTATACTTCTACAAGGAGAGTCAACGTTATGTGATAGCTGCAGGCAGTACCATAATGAGTCAGACCTGGGACAGTTGTTCTAAAGGTATGCAAGAATTTCGCAAGCAGGTGATCAGCGACAAGAAGCTGTGTCAGAATAATGGCGAACTATGCCAACTGCTGCAAGACATAGAGATTCCCGAAACCAACTGTTCCCCCTCAGGTGCCGCCTCCTTCTGCGTGGGCACTTCGCGACAGGGAACCAAGGACTGGGAAGATAAAGAAGGAAAGAAATATGCCACGGAGTGGTGGAAAGAATAATGTTTTTTTGAATAATTCAATAACTGACTAATGAAAAAGTTCATTGCTGTATTAGCTTTTGTTTCCCTTTCCCTTTCCAGTTTTGCTGATGTAAATGCAAGAGCTGTCAAATCTAGCGTAGAGGGTGGGCGATATGAAATCGTACAATCTGAAATAACGCGAAAGCATACTTTCCTAATAGACAAGAAAAGTGGCTGGACTGCTCAATTGCAGGTAGACTCAAAGGGAAACAAAACTTGGGTTGGTATGAGATGTTTAGAGGCATATGACCCTGGGGATAGCGAAAGAAATGAGAACCATGATATCAATTACCAAATCTTCATGAGTGGCACTGCCGCAGAGGATTGCTTCCTCCTGAATATACATACTGGAAAGATTTGGCAGCTGTTTAGAGATCCTGAATGGAAAAATCTATATTGGGCCCCGATATATAAAAACTGATTTTGAGACTACAGAGCCCTGAATCTCTCACATTGGGATTATGTGCAACTAAAGAGTTATATTGAAGACAATATCTAATAACAATCCTTTATAATAAACATGCAATTCAAGATATTAAATAAAATAATATGGCAGTGCCGCTTAACCAGCGTGACTCTTCATCCGATGAAGGATGGACACCAATTCGTATTGGCTAAATTTGGCAAATTAGATACGTTGGAATTCCTATTCAGTTATATATATAACGAACGTAATTATGAAGCTCTTTTCAATGATATGCAAACAAAACGAGTCCACACCATTGAGAGATTGTTGATTGAGCTTCAGGAACGGTCTTATCATAAATTGACGTGGGATGACGTGGATAGAGGTATTTGCCAAAGAGATAAAATTGGCGAGATACAAAGGAATTCAGAGGGACGGCCCCTTATCTATTCCCAAATTGTTGTTTTTGCTCATCTGGATAATCGTTCGTTACCAGATGTCTACCAGATTTTAGAAAAAGAATACATTGATATTTCGTCCCCATGCGCCTCAAAGGCTTTAGAGTTCAACAATATTGATAGTTACCATGCAAAATTAGAAGCAAAGAGAAGGAAAGAAGAAATGGAACAAGATGATTGGGAAGCCGGGGCTTATGAGGAGTATGAGGAACACAAATATGACGACATGGATTTATCGTCAGAAGAGCAAATAATGCGCGCGCTCGAGAATGGTGACGGAGAGTATCATGGATTTTAAAACGAACTATGGCAACGACATATAAACATCCCGCAATGTTCCATCAGACCTTCCGCAAGCGGAAGTGTCGCCTTTTAGTATGTATTTGGGAGCGGCCACCGCGAGGCTCCCGCTCCAGTATTTGAGAATCGAAACATCATTAACATCAAAATATTAAAAAAATGAAAACTACAATTATTACTCCAGCAATCAAGGTTATTGCTGTTATATCTTTAATTTTGGGCATAGCCCAATTCATCCAAGGAATAGATGATTCCTCTTATTCTGGAACTAGGAGTCAGGGTGATATGGAAATCACCTATGGCATCTTTATGATTATCTGGTCCTTTGTAATATATGGCTTCAGCTATATCGTTAAAGCAGCTTACATCTATATCCAAAAGAACGAAGAGTCTGAGAGCAAATCATAATTGTTTCAAATAATTTAAATTTAGTTTAAGAGGCCGGAATATAACGAGATATGGCAACAATGCAAGAACGTGCAGAACTGCACAAGACGATATGGAAGATTGCGAATGACCTGCGCAAAGCGACGTCGTGATTTGAGAGTAATAATAGATAGTTTCAAAAAGATGAGTAGATATGGCATACGAATCCACATTTAATGCAATAGATAATATCCTGCGGAACGAGGCGGGATGCTCGACGGAGCTGGATTATATTGAGCAGACGTCGTGGCTGCTGTTCCTGAAATACCTCGACGACCTGGAGGCCGAGCGCGAGATGGAGGCGCTGATGGCCGGCAAGGAGTATAAGCGCATCATCACGGGCTTCCTGCGCTGGACGCAGTGGGCCGCTCCGAAGAAGGCCGACGGCACGCCCGATGACATCAACTGCATGACGGGCCCCGACCTGCAGACGTTCGTCGATACGAAGCTCTTCCCCGCTTTGCGTAAGTTCCAGGAGACGGCCTCGTCGGCCTCGACGCTGGAGTATAAGATTGGCGAGATCTTCGCCGAGCTGCGCAACAAGATTACTTCGGGCTACAACCTGCGCGAGATCATCAACCTCATCGACTCGCTCCACTTCCAGAGTGCCGAGGACAAGCATGAGATGACCGTGCTCTACGAGTCGAAGATTGCGCGCATGGGCAATGCCGGGCGCAACGGCGGCGAGTACTACACACCCCGTCCGCTGATTCGCACCATCGTAAAGGTAGTGAATCCACGCATCGGCGAGACGGTCTATGACCCTGCCTGCGGCTCGGCTGGCTTCCTATGCGAGGCCTTTGCTTATATGCAGCAGCAGGTGAAGAGCACGAAGGACGCGAGCGTGCTGCAGGAGAATACTTTCTTCGGCAAGGAGAAGAAGCCACTGCCCTATATCATCGCCACGATGAACATGATCTTCCACGGGGTGGCAGCGCCCAACATCATCCGCGGCAACACGCTGGCGGAGAACCTCAGTCAGGTGCAGGAGAAGGACCGGAAAGACGTCATCCTCGCCAATCCCCCCTTCGGCGGTTCGGAGCGAGGCGAGGTGCTGCAGAACTTCGACCTGCGCACGAGCGAGACGGCCTATATGTTCATGCAGCATTTCATCAAGATGCTGCGCACGGGCGGCCGCGCAGGCATCGTCATCAAGAACACGTTCCTCTCCAACGGCGACGCGGCTGCGTTGCGCAAGATGCTGATGGAGCAGTGCAACCTGCATACCATCCTCGACCTGCCCAGCGGCGTGTTCCAAGGTGCAGGCGTGAAAACCGTGGTGCTCTTCTTCGACAAGGGAACGCCGACAAAGAAAATCTGGTACTACCAGCTGAACCCCGGGCGCAACCTGGGCAAGACGAATGCGCTGAACGATGACGACCTCGCGGAGTTCATCGAGCTGCAGCGCACGAAGGCCGACAGCGAGAATTCGTGGACCATTGACCGCGCGTCATTGGGTGAGGACTGCGACCTGAGCGTGAAGAACCCGAATCGCGTAGAAGAGAAGGACGAGCGTAGCTCGAAGGAGATTGCCGAATCTCTCCTCTCGCTCCATAACGAGGCACAGGAATTGCTGAACAAGATAAAGGAGATGATATGAAAGAGGGATGGACATACAAGAAGTTGGGAGAGGTCTGCGAGAAAATCAAGACTATCAGATGGGAGGAGATAAATGAAGAGGACTCATTCTCTTACATTGATTTGTCCTCTGTCGACAGGCTATCTTTATCAATTAAAGACCCACAAACAATAACCAAGACTAATGCTCCTTCAAGAGCGAAACAAATAGTAAAAAAGGGTGATATCCTTTTTGCTACTACTCGACCAACATTAAGAAGAGTTTGCTTAATACCATCTTCTTTTGATAACCAAATATGCAGTACTGGTTTTTGTGTTATTAGACCAAAAGAGAATATATTATCTAAATGGATATATTACTTATTACAATCAGATAACTTTTACTATTACATAGAACCACTACAAACAGGAGCTAGTTATCCTGCAGTTACTGATAATGTCGTTAAAGGATATCAAATTTCATCTCCATCTATGGACGAGCAGCGCGCCATCGTCGCCCGTCTTGATTCAGCCTTTGCCCAGATTGATTCCCTGAAAGCGAATGCGGAGAAGCAGCTCAGCGAAGCCCGCCAACTCTTCCAAAAAGCACTCGAAGAAGCGATGACACCGAAAGAGGGATGGGTGGAGAAGAGGCTACCAGATATTTCTGAGAATCTTGATAGCATTCGTGTTCCCGTAACAAAGAAAAATAGGACAGAAGGGAAATATCCTTATTATGGAGCTTCTGGTATTGTAGATTACGTTGACGATTACCTATTTGATGAAGATTTGTTATGTATTTCGGAAGATGGAGCTAATTTGCTTATGAGAACATATCCTATAGCATTTCCAATATCAGGGAAAGTATGGGTAAATAATCATGCTCACGTTCTGAGATTTAAAAGCATGACAACGCAGAATTATGTGAACTACTATCTTGAGGGCATAAAACTTGACGAGTACATAACTGGAGCCGCTCAGCCGAAGTTAACCCAAAAAGCATTAAATAGCATTCCTATTAATATTCCAGCAACAATTGAAGTCCAGCACACCATCGTCGCCCATCTTGACTCCCTCTCCTCCCACGTCCGCACTTTGGAAGAGAAGTTGAAGAAGATGAAGGATGAGTGCGATGCGCTGAAACAAGCAATATTACGCGAAGTTTTTGAATAAGATGGAACTATCACTTGCGCACAATACGTTTGAAGCGGTCATCTGTAGGAGAAATCTTCCAGTAGCGTTTCCCATCACCACCCAAACTCCAAGGGCTTGTAATGTCCCGAGGACGAAAGGGAAGACATCCTATGTCCATTGTGTGCAACAACACACTTTCACAGCGACGAAAGCGTCGGCTGGAAAGCTGTTTTCCGCGTTTCTGAGATTTACAGCAGCACCATGTGGTGACAGGCGTTCTCTTTCTACTTCTACTCATAAGGCCAATAATGTTGTGAGCGGTAGCGTGTTAGCGCAAAACCACTCGGTTAAACATTATGAGGCCGTAGATATTAGTGATTTCATTGCGTCAATTTCTTTAGTTTCTGGGCGCAAAAGTAGGTATATTATTCGAAATTACCAAAAAATAGCATAAAAAATGGACGAAACAGCGACACGCCGCAAGAAGATCGACCCCAAGCTGTATGAGGTGGGCTGGGAGCAGGTGCCGGAGAGCGAAATACTCACTGAGCAGCGCGCCTACGAGATTGCGCCCGGTAAGGTCTCGCGTCTTCAGGTGAACCGCCACCCGAAGAAGGCCGACTATATCCTTGTGTACAAGAAGCAGAAGCTGGCGGTCATCGAGGCGAAGAGCGACGAGAAGGACGTCAGCGAAGGCGTGGCACAGGCTAAGCTGTATGCCGAGTTGCTGAAGATACGCTTCGCCTACGCCTCCAACGGCGACGAGATATGGGCTATCGACATGGGCGTGAAGGACGCTCAGGGCAACTACATCATACCCTCGAAGGAAGGCCCCGCCGACCGCTTCCCCTCGCCGCAGGAGCTGTGGCAGATGACCTTCCCCGACGTGAATCCGTGGCGCGACAAGTTCAACCTGCAACCGCTGAACCGAGGTGGCGGTCGCGAGCCGCGCTACTATCAGGAAATCGCCATCAATCGCGTGCTGGAAGCCATCGCCAAAGGCAAAGACCGCATCCTGCTGACGATGGCCACGGGTACGGGCAAGACCTACACGGCATTTCAGATATGCTGGAAGCTGTATGAGACGAACTGGAACCGACGGAACAGCAAGAGCCATCAGAGCTTGCTCAATGATGGCCGAGTCGTGACGGAGGAAGACGAAGTCAACCGTCGCGGTGCCGACCAGAAACCGCGCATCCTCTTTATCTCAGACCGCAACATTTTGGCGAATCAGGCGAAGAACGACTTCGAGCAGTTCCCCGAGGATGCCATGGAGCGCATCACACCTGAACTGCTGCACGACAAGCGCCACCGCGACCGCGTTCCCAAGGCTCGCCACCTGTACTTCACCATCTTCCAGACGTTCATGGCAAACGACCCAAGCGGTTCGCCATATTATAAGCAGTACCCGCCCGATTTTTTCGACTTCATCATCATCGACGAGTGTCACCGCGGCGGCGCCAACGACGAGAGCGAATGGCGGCAACTGATGGAGTACTTCAATCCCGCCGTGCAACTGGGCATGACGGCCACGCCGAGACGAAAGGTGAACGCCAACACGTACAAGTACTTCGGCGACCCCGTGTATAGCTACTCGCTGAAGCAGGGCATCGAGGACGGCTTCCTCACGCCCTTCCGCGTGAAGATTGCCAAGAGCAATATCGACGACTACAAATTCCAGCCCGACGACGATGTGGAGCAGGGCGAGATAGACCGCGACAAGACCTACACGGAACAGGACTTCTACGCCGGCAATATAGAGATTCGCCAGCGCGACGAGCACCGCGTGCGGGAAATGTTGGGGCAGATAGGGCGCGACGAGAAGACGCTGGTGTTCTGCTGCACGCAGCGCCACGCGATGATTATCCGCGACATGATCAACCAGCAGAAGCTGGTGCCGGACTCGAACTACTGCGAACGGGTGACCGCGGACGACGGCGCAGAGGGCGAGAAGAAGCTGAAGCTGTTTCAGAACAACGATATGCTGCGGCCCACCATCCTCACCACGTCGCAGAAGCTGTCGACGGGCGTCGATGCAAGAAACGTGAGGAATATAGTCCTGATGCGCCCCGTGAATAATATCGTGGAGTTCAAGCAGATTCTCGGCCGCGGCACGCGATTGTTCGACGGCAAATACTACTTCACACTCATTGACTTCGTGGGTGCCTCGCAGAACTTCCAAGACGAGGAGTGGGACGGCGACCCGTTCTGCCCCGTCTGCGGCAACTACCCCTGCTCCTGCAGGCGAGGCATCCGATATCCCGATGAACTGGACGGCGACACGTCAAATGTCGGTGAAGACATAGACGGCGAACGGCCGCAGCCACAGCCGTGTCCCGTCTGCGGACATCTGCCTTGCACCTGCGAGGGCACGGGCGGAGTGGCTAAGAAGACGGTGAAGGTGAAGCTGTCGGCCTTCCGCGAACTGACGCTCTATACGCGCTGGGACGAGCGCATTCAGTTCGGCGACGAGCTGCTGAGCGTGGAAGAGTACATACAGAGACTCTTCGGCACACTACCGCGCTTCTTTGCCGGACCAGACGACCTGCGGCGCAAATGGTCACGACCCGACACACGCGAACAGCTGCTGCAACTACTGGAGCAGAGCGGATTCCCAGAGGACAAACTGGAGATGACCAAACGATTCCTGCAACTGGAGAAATGCGACATGCTGGACGTGCTGGCCTATCTGGCCTACAATACCACGCCCATCGACCGGCAGCGACGCGCAGAACTGCTGATGGCCGAAACCAAGAAGCAGTACAACCAGATGCAGAAGGACTTCGTGAACTACATCATGGGCCTCTACGTGCGCAACGGTTTTAAGGAGCTTGGTTCAGACAAGTTGCCAACGCTCATCAACATGAAGTACCACTCACCAATGGATGCGGTGAAGATGCTGAATATGGGGCCTGAGCAAATCCGCGAATTCTTCCTGAACATGCAGCAGCTCCTGTACGACAATCCCAGCGTGGTGAACGTCACCATCAACAACAATTTCAGTGGAACAATAGACAATATGACAATAAATAGCGCTTAGTAGCGTTATATAGATAAATAGACATATAGGAGCTTAGACAGCTTTCTCGTAGACTTTAGACCGCTAATCAAAGTACTATCACGAGGAGAATGTCTGCCTGCTCACGTCCCCCCCGGAGACGTGGGCATTGGCGGTTTCAGCACGTGATAAGTACTTAGCGGTCTAAAGTCATGCTGTTTCTGAGGGTGCCCGCTCTCCTTTTTCCCGGACAAATCACTTAACCTAAATAACTATACTACTCTATGGAACAAGACGAAACACCGCAAGCGCGGATGGGTGGCATCGTGAACTATTTTCAGGGTGCCACCATCAACAATCTGATTATTAACGGGAACATGAACAAGTACGGCACGGAGCACTACCAGTCGGGCGGGAAAGCTGAGCAGGCGACGTCGTACTCAGACGAGCAGGTCATCGAGGCGGCGAAACGTTGTCAGGCACTCTTTTGGGCTTCCAGTGCCTGGGCGGTCGTCTATCGGATTCTACAAAGCGATTTTGGGGAACTACGCAATGTCAGTCAGTTCGAGACGGATATGGAGCAACTGACACAACAGATGGACTGGCGCTGCTCTGCCGGCACGATAACGATGGGGCTGAGGAATAACCCGGTGTTGAGGGACAAGCCCGAGGAATGGAAAAAGAACGGGGCGATGTCACGGATTTTAATACTGCAAGATGATTTTGGGAAAGCTATGAAAGAGGTGTTGAGGGAAAACCTTTAGAAAAACCTTTAGAACCTTTAGAATTTCTTACTCCTGCGACATAAGTCGTAGGAGTTTTTTTGTTTTATACCGACCTTTGCGCCAAGAATCAACGAGGATTCGACACCTATTTATTAACTTCTAAACAAAGGAACGATTATGACAGACCAAGAATTTTATCGTCGACTGGGGCAGCTGGTGCTGACCTTGATGACTGGAGGCATGCTGGTGTATCTCGCGGCGGCGATTAGCTAATGCAAGCAGAGGTTGAAAATTAAAAAATTAAAAGAGAAAAGAGAAAAATGAATTGAAAAAGTAAAAATGAAAACAAGCGGAAACGCAGTCCTCCCCCCTTGGGGGGAGTTAGAGAGGGGCTAAACGGACACGGACAGCAACGCAGAGAAGCGGACGACGCAGTCGGACGATGCAGACCTCAGCTGAGGTGTTTTTAATGTTTTTGTCAAATCCTAAGTACAAAGTAAAATTAAAGAATTAAAAAATTAATGATTTACAATTTAACTATTAAAACTTAAAAACAATGAAAAAGAAAAGAACTCATGAATGCCCACTGAGCGAGAGCCAGCTGCTGGAGATGGCCGGAGAGATCATGGCAGAACAGATCTCCGACCAGAACCAGCAGACGGAGGGTTGCCTGACAACCTCCGAAGTGGCCCGCGGACTGAACAAAGAAATGCGCGCCGGCGAACTGCTGTCCGCACTGAGAGACTTCGGCGTGCTCCACAAGCACCACGGCCACCACGAACTCACCCCGGAGTACGCCAGCCGCGACCTGGCGCGCACACGCCACTTCAACTACTACACTCGCAATG
>ONJJ01000004.1 GCA_900318115.1 uncultured Prevotellaceae bacterium
GAAATACCACCACCGACACCTACGATCGAGGATGTATTTTTTCGGACATACACGGGGTATGTCCCTACAGGACTCTCGAAACATCCTCCGATACACTGATAACACCCACCGTAGGGACATACCCCCGTGTATGTCCGAAATACCACCACCGACACCTACGATCGAGGATGTATTTTTTCGGACATACACGGGGGTATGTCCCTACTAAAATGGATACAGAATACAGAATACAGTTTTCTCATGAGCTATCACATAGGGTGCAGGGAAAAAGAGAAAATAATTTTACAATATATAATATATAATATTGAATATTATATATTATATATTGTAATTTTCAATCGCCACTTTTATGCATTGCTCACAAATAAACTGTATTCTGTATTCTGTATCACTTTTGCGGTCTGCAAGGGTGGAATTGTTTTCACCGAATGCAAGGTTGCCTCTCTCGCCGCTGCGCCGATGACGAATAAGAGGCGGCTGTGGACGCCGGAGGAGATAACTGCAAGCGGCAGAGGAGATAGCTGCGCGGCCAAATACAGCAAGCTGTATTTTTTCGCGCAAAAAATTTGCATATTCGGAGAATTTTCCGTATCTTTGCACCGAAATATGAGACAGGTCATGAACATAAAGCACACACTACTCACCCTGTGCCTGCTGGGCTGCGCAGCCATCGCCCTGGCACAGAACGACTTCCGCCCGATGGACGACGTCAACAAGGTCGTGGACCTGACGCTGGACTCGCTGGAGAAAGTGAAGACGGCACGCCCCGTGGCGGGCAGCAGCCGCCGCGGACAGAACCCCGTGCTCTTCCTCGTGGGCAACTCCACCATGCGCACAGGCACCAAGGGCAACGGCGACAACGGCCAGTGGGGATGGGGATTCTTCGAGCATCAGTACTTCGACGAGAGTCGCATCAGCGTGGAGAACCAGGCGCTGGGAGGCACCAGCTCGCGCACGTTCTACAATCAGCTGTGGCCGGACGTGAAGGCTGGCATACGCCCGGGCGACTGGGTCATCATCGAGCTGGGGCACAACGACAACGGCCCCTTCGACAGCGGACGCTGCCGGGCCACCATCCGAGGCATCTCCCCCACGGACTCCATGGTGGTCACCCTGAAGGACGGACCAAACAAAGGACGCGTGGAGACCGTGTATAGCTACGGCGAGTATCTGAGAAAGTTCGTGCGCGAGACGCGCGCGCTGGGAGCCCACCCGATCCTGATGAGCCTCACGCCCAGGAAGCAGCCCGCCCCCGCCCAGGGGAAGGGCGAGCAGGCCGGAACAGGACAAGGCGGAGCGAAGACCGCAGCAGCCAGGCAAGGCGGAGCGAAGACCGCCGCAGCCGGAGGGCGCGACGGGGAATGGCAACCCGTCCGCGTGGCGGGGACCTTCGGCCTCTGGGCCCGCCAGGTGGCAGAGGAGATGAACGTGCCCTTCGTGGACCTCAACGAGATCTCCGCCTCGAAGTACGACCAGATGTCCTCCTGGAAACTCTGCTACCACTTCTACCTCGACAACATCCACACCTCCAAGTTCGGCGCTGAGCTGAACGCTCGCAGCGCGGCCGAGGGGCTGCTGGCCTGCCCCCATCCGGAGCTCGCTCCCCTGAAGCAGATGATGCTGACCGCAGACGACGGCAAACTCATCACCCCCACCACGGGCGTGAAGCGCCAGAAGGGCAAGCCCGTGGTCTTCATCACAGGCGACTCCACGGTGAAGAACACCGACCGCGACAGCACGGGCATGTGGGGATGGGGCTCGCAGGCATGGCGCATCTTCGACGAGCAGCGCATCACCCCCGTCAACTGCGCACAGGCCGGACGCTCGCTGCGCACCTACCTGCGCGAGGGACGCTGGCAGAAGGTATATAACGACCTCCAAGCGGGCGACTTCGTGCTCATCCAGTTCGGTCACAACGACATCGGCGAGCTGGGTCGCGGCAAGCACCGCGGCGAGATTCCCGGCGTGGCAGACACCAGCATCGTCAGCCGCGTGACGCTGAAGGACGAAGCCTTCAACGAGGTGGTATATAGCTTCGGATGGTACCTGCGCAAGATGATCGACGACTGCCGCCAGAAGGGAGCCACGCCCATCATCGTCAGCCTGACGCCCCGCAACGAGTGGTCCGACGGCAAGATCGAGCGCCGCAACGACACCTACGGACGATGGTACCGCGAGGTGGCCGAGCAGACCGGCACCACCTTCGTGGACCTCCACAACATCACTGCCGACGCACTCGACGCCATCGGGCAGGAGGCTGCACGCGACTACTACTGCGGCGACCACACCCACACCTCCCTGCGTGGCGCACGACTGAATGCCATCGGCATCGCCATCGGACTGCGCCGCTCGGGCAGCGAGTTGGCCGGCTACCTGAAGTGAGCCCCACGGAGAGACAGAATTTTCGGGCACGGACAATAAACCCGCCCCGGCGCGCGTTATATTAGAGGTAACAGCGGACAGAACGTTTCGCGAAGCCAGACGAGAAGCCAGACGAGCAGCCCCGAAGAGCGCCACGAAGGCTGCCATGGCGAGAAAAGGCGCAAATCATTGACCCTATGATAGAATACATACGCGGCAGCATTGCCGAACTGAGCCCCACGATGGCCGTGCTGGATGCAAACGGCGTCGGCTACGGGCTGAATATCACCCTGAACACGTACACCGCCATCCAAGGCCTGAGCGGCGACGTGAAGCTATACGCCCTGGAGTCCATACGCGAGGACGCCTACCAGCTGTGGGGCTTCGCCACGAAGGCCGAGCGCGAGCTGTTCCTGCTGCTGACGACGGTCAGCGGCGTGGGCGGACAGAGCGCGCGCGTCATCCTCTCCTCCATGACTCCCGCCGAGCTCTGCGACGCCATCTCCCGCTCCGACGAGCGACTGCTGAAATCCGCCAAGGGCGTGGGAGGCAAGACGGCGCAGCGCATCATCGTGGAACTGCGCGACAAGATCGCAGGCCTGGGACTCGACGCCGCCGTCGCAGGCGCAGGCGCACAGCAGGCCGCCATCGCTGCCAACAAGGAAGTGCAGGACGAGGCCGTGGCCGCACTGACCATGCTGGGCTTCTCCCCCGCCCCATCGCAGAAAGCCGTGCTGGGAATCCTGCGCGCAGAGCCCGACGCCAGCGTGGAGCGAGTGATCAAGCTGGCACTGAAGATGCTGTAGGAAACCTCACCCCCCGCCCTCCCCTGAAGGGAGGCAGCGAATACGTCGAAGGTCATGCGCGTCAGACGGGGGAGGCGGAATAAAGAACAACGAAGAAACGAATAGACTCTTGAGAAGACACTTTGCATATAGTTTTGTCTTGCTGACAGCAATCATCCTTGCTGCCAGCAATGCTTTGCTGTCTGCAAAGGCGAACACTCTCCCCCTTGAAGCGGAACGGGGAGGGAGTCTGCCTCTCGAAGCGGAACGGGGAGGGAGTCTGCCTCTCGAAGCGGAGCGGGGAGGAGAACTTCCCCTGCCTCCCGACAGCCTGCGCACCACGCCGCAGAAGACCACGCCAGAGACCGTGGAAGACCTGGACACGGCAGCTCTCAGCATTCGCCGGCCAGACAACCTGCAGCAGGTGACTGAGATGGACTCGCTGACGGGAGACTACCGCGTGGGAATGAAGCTGGGAACGGGAAAACTCGGCACGGGAGGATGGCTGTCAACGCCCATCCTCATGTCGCCCGACGAGTACCAGCAATGGAGCCTCAAGCGCTCCATGCAGCAGTACTACCGCCAGAAGAACCAGGACGCCTTCAACACCAGCGGCAAGAGCAAGTTCGACTTCACAGACATCAAGTTCGACCTCGGACCAGCAGAGAAGATTTTCGGCCCCGGAGGCGTGCAGATCAAGACTCAAGGCGACGCCCAACTGAAGCTGGGCGGCACCCACAAGAACGTCAAGAACCCCTCGCTGGCGGCCAACAGAAGGAAGACCTTCAGCTTTGACTTCGACGAGAAGATCAACCTCAGCGTCACGGGTAAGGTGGGCGACAAGGTGAACATGAACATCAACTACAACACCGAAGCCACCATGAACGTGGACGCCCAGCAAATGAAACTGAAGTACGACGGCAAGGAGGATGAGATCATCAAACTCGTCGAAGGCGGCAACATCAGCATGCCCTCCAACTCCACACTCATCCACGGCGTCAGCAGCCTCTTCGGCCTGCGCACCGACCTGCAGTTCGGCAAACTGAAGCTGCAGGCCGTGGTCAGCCAGAAGAAGTCTGCCTCACACAGCGTCAGCAGCAAAGGCGGCTCGCAGACCAACAACTTCGAGATCTCCGCCGTGGACTACGAGGAGAACCGACACTTCTGGCTCGCACACTACTTCCGCGAGAACTACGACCGATGGATGAAGACACTGCCCACCATCGCCAGCGGCGTCACTCTCAAGCGCGTGGAACTCTGGGTCACCAACAAGAACGCATCCACGCAGAACAACCGCAACATCATCGCCTTCACCGACCTGGGCGAGACGCAGCACATCAGCAACCACATCTGGTCGCCACTGGGCACCGGCAAGCAGCCCCACAACCGCGCCAACGACCTCTACCAGAGCATCGTCAACGAACACCCCGGCGCACGCGACATCAGCTCCGCCACCAACGAACTCGACGCCATAGACCCCGACTTCGACGGCGGCAAGGACTACGAGAAGCTGCAGAGCGCACGACTGCTCTCCAGCTCGGAATATACCCTGAACTACGCCCTCGGCTACGTCACGCTGAACTTCCAGCTCAAACCCGACGAGGTGCTGGCAGCGGCCTTCGAATACACCCTCAACGGACAGACCTACCAGGTGGGTGAGTTCGCCAGCGACCTGACGGACAACACCCAGTGCCTCTACGTCAAGGCCCTGAAGTCCACCACCAGCTCGCCGCGCATGGGCAACTGGCCGCTGATGATGAAGAACGTCTATAGCCTGGGCGCCACCAGCACACAGCGAGAGAAGTTCCGCCTCGACGTCAAGTACCAGAACGACACCGCCGGCGTCTATCAGACCTACCTCCCTGAGACACAGCTCAAAGCCACACCCCTGCTGCGCGCCATGAACCTCGACCGCCTGGACAACAACAACCGCGCCAACGCCGACGGACAGTTCGACTATGTCGAGGGCTACACCATCAGCAAGGGACGCATCATCTTCCCCGTGGCAGAACCCTTCGGCGACCACCTCCGGCAGTGGATAGGCAACGACGCCATCGCCGACAAGTACTGCTTCGACGCACTCTACGACTCCACCAAGACCGTGGCCAAGCAGATTGCCGAGCAGAACAAGTTCCAGCTCTCCGGACGATACAAAGGCACCAACGGCGCTGAAATCGACCTCGGAGCCACACAGATCACACCCGGCAGCGTCGTCGTCACAGCCGGCGGAGTCACGCTCACCGAGAACGTGGACTACCGCGTGGACTACTCCATGGGCATGGTCACCATCCTCAACCAGAGCCTCATCGACGCCGGACAGAAGATTGAAGCACACGTGGAGAGCGACGACACCTACGCCATGCAGCGCAAGACCTTCCTCGGACTGAACTGGGACTACGAGTTCTCCAAGAACTTCGTACTCGGAGGTACATTCCAGTTCCTCAACGAGCAACCACTGACCACCAAGGTCACCATGGGCAGCGAGCCGCTGAAGAACACCATCTGGGGACTGCACATGGACTGGAAGAAGGAGAGCCAGTGGCTGACCAACGTACTCAACGCCATCCCGCTGCTGAACTTCACCGTGCCCTCCCAGATCTCATTCAGCGCCGACTTCGCACAGCTCATCGCCGGGCAGAACCACCGCGTGCAGGGAGCTGCATCCTACATGGACGACTTCGAGAACACCAAGACACGATGGAGCCTGACAACGCCAACGGCGTGGATGCTCTCCAGCGTGCCTACGCCCTTCGAAGGCTCACGCCTGACGAACGACGTGCGCAGCGGCTACCAGCGAGCACTGCTCTCCTGGTACTACATAGACCCCATCTTCACACGACGCAGCAGCTCACTCACACCAGGACACATCAAGAGCGACCTCAACCAGCTCTCCGACAGCTACGTACGCGAGGTCTATGAGCGCGACCTCTACCCCAACAAACGGCAGAACAGCTACAACGAAGCCGCATCGCTGAACGTGCTCAACCTCGCCTACTACCCCACGGAGCGCGGTGCCTACAACCTCAACCCCGACCTCGACCGGCAGGGACGACTCACCAACCCCAAGGAGAAATGGGGAGGCATGATGCGCAAGATCGAGAACCCCGACTTCGAGGCACAGAACTACGAGTACATCGAGTTCTGGATGCTCGACCCCTTCCTCTACACCGGCAGCGACGCCAGCTACGGCGGAGAACTCTACTTCGACCTCGGCGAGGTGTCGGAGGACGTGCTCAAGGACGGCAAGAAATTCTACGAGAGCGGACTGCCCGTGGACGACGATCCACGCTACTTCGAGCAGACCGTCTGGGGACGCGTTCCCACCAGCACCAGCAGCGTCACCTACGCATTCAATAATGAAGGAGGCGCGCGCGCACGTCAGGACGTGGGACTCAACGGACTCTCCAGCACCCAGGAACGCGAGTACCCCGCCTACCGCGACTTCCTCACAGCCATCCAGGGCAAGGTATCGCCGGAGGTCTTCGACAGCATCGCCGCAGACCCCGCTGCCGACGACTACCACTACTACCGCGGCACAGACTTCGACCAACAGCGAGTGGGCATCCTACAGCGCTACAAGCGCATCAACCTCCCCGAAGGCAACTCACCCGACACGGACAACTCGCCGGAGAGCTACGAGACAGCCTACAAGACATCGCCCGACGTGGAGGACATCAACCAGGACTTCACACTCAACGAGTACGAGAAATACTTCCAGTACCACGTCAGCCTGCATCCGCAGGACACCATCATCGGACGCAACTACATCACCGACATCCGACGCGTCGTCGCCACCCTGCGCAATGGCGACAAGCGGACGGAACGTTGGTTCCAGTTCCGAATACCCCTGGAGGAATACGAGCGCGCCGTGGGAGGCATCACGGACTTCACCAGCATCCGCTTCATACGCATCTACCTCACGGGATTCGAGAAACCCATCATCCTCCGATTCGCCACACTCGACCTCGTGCAGGCCGACTGGCGCAGCTACGAACAGTCGCTCTACAACGGGCAGGCACCATCCGTCAGCGCAAGCCTCGAGGTGGGAGCCGTCAACATCGAGGAGAACAACGAGAAACTGCCCGTCAACTACATCCTGCCGCCGGGAATCACCCGCGTCACGGACCCCAACCAGACACAGCTCGTGGAGGAGAACGAGCAGGCGCTGTCGCTCATCGCCAAGAACCTCTCGCCCGGCGACGCACGCGCCGTCTTCAAGAACTGCAACTACGACATGCGGCAGTACAAGCACCTGCAACTCTACGTCCACGCCAATGCCCTGGCCAACGACGTCACCGACCTGCGCGACGGCGAGACCAGCGTGTTCCTGCGCGTGGGCTCGGACTACAAGTCGAACTTCTACGAGTACGAGGTACCCCTGCAGCTGACACCCGAAGGGCGCTACGACCAGTACAACGCCTCGGACTGCCGCATCGTCTGGCCCGCAGAGAACATGATCGACATCGAACTCGAGAAGTTCACTCAGCTCAAGCGCAACCGCAACCGCGAGAAGAGCCTCGGAAACGCCAGCTACAATCAGGAGTTCAGCCAGTTCGACAGCGACCGGCCCAGCAACAAGATCACCGTCATGGGCAACCCCACGCTGGGCGAGGTGAAGACCATCATGATCGGTATCCGCAACAACGGACGCACCGTCAAGAGCGTAGAGGTGTGGGCCAACGAGATGCGTCTGCAGGAATTCTCCAACGACGGAGGATGGGCTGCGCAGGCGGCGCTGAACATACAGCTCTCGGACCTCGGCAGCGTGAACATACAAGGCCATTACGAGAAAGCCGGATTCGGAGGCATAGAGCAGAGCGTCAGCGAACGCAGCAACGACAACACCTTCGACTACACCATCACCACCCAGCTGGACTTCGGAAAACTGCTGCCGCCCGCCGCCAAGGTCACCGTGCCCTTCTACTACAGCTACGCCAAGGAGAGCATCAAGCCCAAGTACAATCCCCTGGACACCGACATGGAACTCTCCGACGCACTCGATGCCACCACCAGCAAGCACGAGCGCGACAGCATCTCTGACCTCACCACCCGCCAGCAGACAACCAAGAACCTCTCACTCACTGGCGTAAAGGTCAACATACAGAGCCGAAAGCACCCCATGCCCTACGACCCGGCAAACTTCACCTTCAACTACAGCCACAGCCACACCTACGCCAGCGGCGAGACCACCGTGTACGAGCACGAGAAGTCGTGGCGAGGAGGACTGAACTACAGCTGGACACCCAACTGGAAAGCATGGGAACCCTTCAAGAACATCAAGTCCAAATCCAAGTGGCTGGATCTGCTGAAGGCACAGAACTTCAACTTCGCACCGCAGAGCCTCACCTTCAACACCGATATCGTCCGCACCTACTACGAAATCCAGGAGCGCGACATGGAGAACCTCGAGTCGCCGACGGCCATCCCCGTCCGCTGGACACCCTCGTTCCTCTGGAACCGAGAGTTCAACCTCCGATGGGATCTCACCAAGGCATTGCACTTCACCTTCCAGAGCGGAACGCAGGCCGAAATCGAGGAACCGTACACGCCCGTCAACAAGGACCTCTACTACGACAACTACAGCGCATGGAAGGACAGCGTCCTGCACAGCATACGAGGATTCGGAACACCACTGGACTACTCGCAGAACGCACAGCTGTCCTACAAAGTTCCTTTCGAAAAACTGCCTCTGACCGACTGGATACAGGCCGACGGCAGCTACCAGGCGCAGTACAGCTGGAAGCGAGGAGCCGAACTCGACGACGGAAGCACACTCGGCAACCGCATCAACACCCAGCGCACCGTGAACATCAACGGACGACTGAACTTCGAGACTCTGTACAACCACTCCAAGTTCCTGCAGGATGCCAACAAGCGCTTCACCGCCTCCACCGTCAAGAGCGAGGCGAAGAAGAAGGACCAGGCAAAGAAGAAGGAGCAGGAAGCCAAGAAGAAAGAGGAAGAAGCCGCGGCCAAGAGACGTGCAGAGGCTGAGAAGAAAGCCGCAGCAGGAGACTCCACGGCACTGAAGGCACTGAACGACCCCAACGCCGGACCGCAGACCAACGCCAAAGGAAAAGGCGGACAGAAGGACAAGCAGTTCAAGGGATTCGCCGGCGAGGTGGTCCTCAACGCAGACTCCGGAGTCGTCGTCAAACACGGACAGAAGAGCAAGCGCATACGCGTCACCGCAAAGGACGAGAACGGCAAGACCTACGACATCAAGTACAAGCGCGTGGACGAGAACTCCATACGCATCATGCCGCCCAAGGAACTGCGCGACCTGAAGCGCAAGAAAAAGAAGCAAGACGAACTGCCAGACTCGCTGCTGGCAGCAGCTGACTCCATCGCAGCTGACTCCACGGCCGCCGACTCCACGGCCGCCAAGCCGAGAGCCCGGAGGAAAGGAAAGGAGAAACCCGCAGAAGACATCGCGCAGGACACCACGACGCTGCAGAAGAAGCTGCGAGTGAACGTCATCGCGCTGCCAAAGGTGGAAGACCAGAAATGGTACCAGTGGGCACAAGCCGGAGCACGATTCCTGATGATGCTGCGCAACGTCAGCGTCAGCTACCGCAACACCTATGCCCTCGGCCTGCCGGGATTCAAGCCTAATGTGGGCGACATGCTCGGACAACGCAAGACGGGAGGACTGATGTCGCCAGGACTGGACTTCGCCTTCGGTCTCGTCGGCGACAGCTACATCGACCGCGCCCAGGAGAACAACTGGCTCATCAACAGCGACAGCCTCTCCGATGCAGCCACCACCAACGGCATGGAAGACATTCAGATCAAAGCCACGCTGGAACCGCTGCCCGACTTGAAGATTGACCTCAACGCCAGTCGCACAATAAATAACACAAAGAGCATCCAGTATATGTTCGCCGGCAACCCGACGACGCAGACCGGATCCTTCAACATGACCACCATCAGCATCAAGACCGCCTTCCAGAGCCGTGGCAACGCCAACAACGGCTACGAGAGCAAGGCGTTCAAAAACTTCCAGAACTACCTGGATGTGATACAGCGACGCGTGGAACAGCAGTACGTGGGAACCCAGTACCCGGCAGGCGTGGGCAATAGCGGAACCTTCGACCCCGCCAACGGTACCGTGGACAAATACAGCTCCGACGTCATGGTGCCGGCCTTCCTCGCTGCCTACACCGGCCGCAACGCTATCTCCACGCCGCTCGACATCTTCCCCGCCCTGACGCGCGTGCTCCCCAACTGGACCCTCAGCTACAAGGGACTCTCCAACCTCCCCTGGATCCGCGACCACCTGAAGAACGTCACCCTCACCCACGGCTACAAGAGCATCTACACCGTAGGCTCCTACAACACCTATTCATCCTGGGTGGAATACATGCACGGATCGGACCTCGGCTACGTTCAGAACACCACCACCGGAGGCTACATCCCATCCTCGATGTACGACATCTCCACCGTCAGCATCAACGAAGCCTTTGCGCCATTGCTCGGACTGAACGTCACGCTGCAGAACAACATGACCCTGAAGGCAGAGTACCGCAAGACGCGCGTGCTCACACTCAGCATGACCTCCGCCCAGATCAACGAGGCATCCTCCACCGACTTCGTCTTCGGATGGGGCTACAAGATCGACGACTTCAAGATCGGAAGCCTCTTCAGCAGCAAGAGCAGCAGCCAGCGAGCATCCTCCAGAAACAAGAGCAAGAGCAAGAATAGCAAGGGCAAGGCCGGCGACGACAATGCTCCCGGCAACAGAGCTGGCAGCAACAACAACTCGCGCAGCAGCAAGAGCAACTTCGCCCACGCGCTGAACCTCCGCTTCGACTTCTCCATCCGCAATCAGGACGCCATCACGCGCAACATCCAGACCAACCTCTCCGAAGCCACCAGCGGAAACAAGGCTCTTAAAGCCAGCTTCGCCGCAGACTACTCCATGAGCCGTTGGGTCACCTTCTCGCTCTACTACGACCTCCAGCGCAACGAGCCACTGCTCTCCTCCTCGGCTTATCCCACCATCACCCAGGACTTCGGATTCAACCTCAAGTTCACCCTCACCAGACAGTAGACTGCACGGCGGTTAGGACTAGGTTAGGACTAGGTTAGGGTAAAGTTAGGATGAGGTTAGGACAAGGTTAGGACAAGGTTAGGACGAAGTTAGGACAAGGTTAGGATAAGAAAAACCTCCTTTTTTCACTGCCGAGGCAATTTGAAGCAAAAAAATTTGGATATCTCAGCGTCTTAGACTACTTTTGCACCGCTTTTCGAGAGAAACAGCCTACGACTGCAAGAACAACCTTGCATGAACATCACATTAAGAATAAGCCAAGAAGCAAAGAAACAGCAAATATTCAGCAAATATTCAGCCATGGAACTAAATTCACTGACGGCTATATCTCCCATCGACGGCCGCTATCGCTCAAAGACCGAAACACTCGACCAATTCTTTTCTGAATTCGCACTCATCCGCTACCGCGTGAGGGTCGAAATCGAATATTTCATCTTCCTCTGCGAACTGCCATTGCCGCAACTCGCAACATTCCCCAAAGAACATTTCTCCAGACTGCGCGCCATCTACGAGAACTTCTCGCAGGAGGATGCCCAGCGCGTGAAGGATATCGAGAGCATCACCAACCACGATGTCAAGGCTGTGGAGTACTTCATCAAGGAGCAGTTCGACGCCATCGGAGGACTGGCTTCCTTCAAGGAGTTCATCCACTTCGGACTCACCTCGCAGGACATCAACAACACCGCCACACCTCTTTCTATTAAGGAGGCTCTGGAGCAGGTGTTCCTCCCCCTGGCAGAGCAGCTGCTCGGCCGCCTCGAAGCCTTCGCCGACGAGTGGAAGGACATCCCCATGCTCGCCAAGACCCACGGCCAGCCTGCCTCCCCCACCCGTCTGGGCAAGGAATTCATGGTCTTCGCCTATCGCCTGCGCCGCCAGCTCGAGATGTTGCGTGCCTGCCCCGTCACAGCCAAGTTCGGAGGAGCCACGGGCAACTTCAACGCACACCACGTGGCATATCCAGACCTCGACTGGCGTGCACTCGGCAATCGCTTCGTCAGCGAGCACCTGGGACTGGAGCGCGAGCAGTGGACCACACAGATCTCGAACTACGACTGCCTGGGAGCTCTCTTCGATGCACTCCGACGTATCGCCACAGTCATCATCGACCTCGACCGCGACGTCTGGCAGTACATCTCCATGGGGTACTTCCGCCAGAAGGTCAAGGCCGGAGAAGTAGGATCCAGCGCCATGCCACACAAAGTCAATCCCATAGACTTCGAGAACTCCGAGGGCAACCTCGGTATGGCGAATGCCATCTTCGCACACCTGGCACAGAAACTGCCCGTCAGCCGACTGCAGCGTGACCTCACGGACAGCACCGTGCTGCGCAACGTCGGAGTGCCCCTCGGACACATGGTCATCGCCTTCCAGAGCACACTCAAGGGACTGGGCAAGCTACTGCTGAACGAAGACGCCATTCGCACGGACCTCGAGCAGAACTGGGCGGTGGTGGCAGAGGCTATACAGACCATCCTACGTCGAGAGGGATACCCCAACCCCTACGAGACGCTGAAACAACTCACACGCACGGGAGCTGCCATCAATCCGCAGAGTATCGCAGACTTCATCGAGACACTGGACGTCAGCGAAGCCATCAAGGCTGAACTACGCCAGATCACTCCCAGCAACTACACGGGCATCTAACGGAAATGCCCAGTACATCAAAATCTATACACATTTATTTCAATTACTCTCATTTTAATTTTCAGTAGAAACTTCTATGGAAAACAACGACGATCAGTGGCGCGAGAAATTCGGCGCCAACGAGGGAAGTGACGAACACCGCGAAGGTTTCAATCCCTCCAGCAGAGAACAGAATCATGGCTATGGCAGCGGTCGCACTCCGCGTCCGCGTATTCAGCGTCCCGTCTATGGCAGCAGTGCCGAAGGCGAACGTCGCACCTATCGTCCTCGCTACGATGCAAACGGAAATGCTATGGAAGAAGGTCAGCAGGAACGCCCCCAGGGCTATCAGCCCCGTGCTGGCTATCAACCCAGAGGCGGCTATCAGCCCCGTAACGGCTACCAGCGCGAAGAAGGCTACCAGCCCCGCGGAGGATATCAGCCCCGTGGCGGATATCAACCCCGAGGAGGCTACCAGCCCCGTGGCTATCAGCCCCGCGACGGATTCCAACAGCAAGAGGGATTCCAGCCCCAGGAAGGTGGCTATCAGCCCCGTGGAGGCTACCAGCAGCGCGGCGGCTACCAGCAGCGTGGTGGAGGCTACCAGCAGCGTGGCGGAGGCTACCAGCAGCGCGGCGGAGGCTACCAGCAGCGCGGCGGAGGCTATCAGCAGCGCGGCGGAGGCTACGGTCCCCAGCGTCCTGGCTACGGCCCTCGCAAGCAGCGTCAAGGATATGACCCCAATGCCAAGTATAGCTTCAAGAAGCGTATTGAATATTCCGAGGCTCACATCGACCCCGAAGCACCCATCCGCCTGAACAAATACCTCGCCAACGCTGGCGTCTGCTCGCGTCGCGAGGCCGACACCTTCATCGAGGCTGGAGTCGTCAGCGTCAACGGAGTCGTCGTCACGGAGCTCGGCACCAAGGTGAAACGCTCTGACGAAGTCAAGTTCCACGATCAGACCATCAGCCTGGAGAAGAAGGTCTATGTCCTCCTCAACAAGCCCAAGGACTATGTCACCACCAGCGACGATCCTCAGAACCGCAAGACCGTCATGGATCTCGTCAAGGGTGCTTGCCCCGAGCGCATCTATCCCGTAGGACGACTCGACCGCAACACCACCGGTGTGCTCCTGCTCACCAACGACGGCGAGATGGCCAGCAAGCTCACCCACCCGCAGTTCCTCAAGAAGAAGGTTTACCACGTCCACACGGACAAGGCCGTCACTGCTGCCGACATGCAACAGATTGCCGAAGGCATCCAGCTCGACGACGGCGAAATCCACGCAGACGCCATCGAGTACACCTCGCCGACAGACAAGAAACAGGTGGGCATCGAAATCCACAGCGGACGCAACCGCATCGTGCGCCGCATCTTCGAGCACCTCGGCTACAAGGTCACCAAACTCGATCGCACCTACTTCGCAGGACTTACCAAGAAGAACCTCAAGCGCGGCGACTGGCGATTCCTCACCGAGCAGGAAGTGGCCATGCTGCGCATGGGAGCCTTCGAGTAAACGATCTGGAGATTCCAGAAAATCTGGAGATTCCAGAAAATCTGGAGCTTCTTGAAAGTCTAGGAAACTTTAACCCCCAATGATATGAAAAGAACAAAGATAATAGATCTCCTTGCCACCCAACCGGGTGGCGAGGTTTGTGCCAAAGGCTGGGTCCGTTCCCATCGTGGTTCCAAGAATGTCGATTTCATCGCCCTCAACGACGGTAGCACGATAAAGAACATCCAGGTCGTTGCAGACCCTGCTCGCTTCGACGAAGAACTGCTGAAGCTCATCACCACAGGTGCCTGCATCAGCGTCGAGGGACAGCTCGTAGAGAGCGTGGGCAGCGGTCAGGCGGTGGAAATCCAGGCCACAAAGATCGAGGTCCTCGGCACTTGTGGAGCCGACTATCCCATGCAGAAAAAGGGGCAGACCTTTGAATATATGCGCCAGCACGCCCACATGCGCCTGCGCACGAACACCTTCGGAGCCGTCATGCGCATTCGCCACAATATGGCAATGGCCATCCACACCTACTTCCACGAGCACGGTTTCTTCTACTTCCACACACCGCTCATCACCGCCTCTGACTGCGAAGGCGCCGGAAATATGTTCCAGGTTACGACCAAGAACCTCTACGACCTCCAGAAGGATGAGGAAGGCAAGATCATCTACGACGACGACTTCTTCGGCGAGCAGACCAGCCTGACCGTCAGCGGTCAGCTCGAAGGCGAGCTGGGTGCCACCGCCCTGGGTGCCATCTACACCTTCGGTCCCACCTTCCGTGCAGAGAACAGCAACACGCCTCGCCACCTGGCAGAATTCTGGATGATAGAGCCCGAAGTCGCTTTCCTCGATCAGGAAGAGCTCATGGACCTCGAGGAAGACTTCATCAAGTACTGCGTACGTTGGGCACTCGACCATTGCCAGGACGACCTCGAGTTCCTCAACAAGATGATCGACAAGACCCTCATCGAGCGTCTGCAGGGCGTGCTGAAAGAGGAATTTGTCCGCCTGCCCTACACCGAGGGCATCAACATCCTCCAGGAAGCTATCAAGAACGGCAAGAAATTCGAGTTCCCCTGCAACTGGGGCGACGACCTCGCCAGCGAGCACGAGCGCTACCTCGTCGAGGAGCACTTCAAGAAGCCCGTCATCATGACCGACTATCCGCGCGCTTTCAAGTCGTTCTACATGAAGCAGAACACACCCGTCGATGCCGCCAACCCCGATGGCGCATCCGTAGGCTACCGCGGTGCCGTGGCACCTGGTCCCACCATGCAGGGCACCGACGTCCTCTTCCCGGCCATCGGCGAAATCATCGGAGGCAGTGTCCGCGAGGCTGACTACGACAAGCTCATGAGCGAAATCGAACGTCGCCAGATGGATCAGACCCACCTCTGGTGGTACATCGACACCCGTCGCTGGGGCAGCTGCCCCCACGCCGGCTTCGGCCTTGGCTTCGAACGTCTAATCCTCTTCGTCACGGGTATGCAGAACATCCGCGACGTCATTCCCTTCCCACGTACCCCAAAGAGTGCCGCCTTCTAACAGGCGGCCTCTTTTTCTTCCTTTGCCTTCAAACTACCTTTCAAACGGAACCTTTTCGTTAAGCCAGACGAGCTACATGAAATTCGCTTCAGAGGCTGCCATGGCGAGAACAGGTGCATTTTTTTGAACTTATCATGCTTGCAAAAATCTCCAGCGCAACGGTCGATGGCATCAATGCCATCCCTGTCACCATTGAGGTGGACATCACCCCAGGTGGCAAGGACGTGCAGAACATGAGGATGGTCATCGTCGGACTGCCAGACAACAGCGTCAAGGAAAGCTACAGCCGCATCATCGCGGCTCTCACCAACAGCGGCATCACGCTTCCGTCACTCAATGTCACCGTGAACCTGGCTCCCGGCGACATCCGCAAGGAAGGCACGGGCTTCGACCTACCGATTGCTGCAGGCATCCTGAAGGCCAACGGAATCATCACTCAGCAACCGCAAGAGAACTTCATGGTGCTGGGCGAGCTCAGCCTCGACGGCTCCCTACAGCCCATTCGCGGTGCCCTGCCCATCGCCATCAAGGCGCGTGAACTGGGATTCGACGGGCTCATCGTCCCAGAACAGAACGTCCGTGAAGCTGCCGTCGTCAACCGCCTGAAAGTATATGGAGCCCAGAATCTGAAGCAAGTCGTGGACCTCATCAACGGATGGGACAACAAGATAGAGCCCACAATCATAGACACACGTGCTGAATTCTTCGCCCATCAGAATGAGTATGAGCTGGACTTTGCGGACGTCAAGGGCCAGGAGAGCGTCAAGCGCGCCTTTGAGATTGCCGCTGCCGGGGGCCATAACCTGATCATGGTAGGACCTCCCGGAGCCGGCAAGAGCATGATGGCCCGCCGCCTGCCCAGCATCCTGCCTCCGCTCTCGCTGTCCGAGAGTCTGGAAACCACGCAGATACACAGCGTTGCCGGACAACTAAAGGGCGGCACAGGCCTCATCACAGAACGACCTTTCCGCTCGCCTCACCACACCGTGTCGCAAGTCGCACTCGTGGGTGGCGGTGCCAACCCCATGCCCGGCGAAATCTCGCTGGCGCACAACGGTGTCCTCTTTCTCGACGAATTACCAGAGTTCCCACGCGCATCCCTCGAAGTGCTGCGCCAGCCGCTGGAAGACCGCAAGATCACCGTCACCCGGGCCAAGTACAGCATCGAGTACCCGTGCAACTTCATGTTCGTGGCATCAATGAACCCCTGCCCCTGCGGCTACTACAACCATCCCACGAAGCCCTGCCAGTGTACTCCGGGGCAAATCCACAAATACCTGAATAAGATTTCCGGTCCCCTGCTCGACCGCATCGACATCCAGATCGAGATTGCTCCCCTGAGTTTCGACGAACTCAGCCGCACTCAGCCAGGCGAGTCGTCCGCAGCCATCCGCAAGCGCGTCATTGCTGCACGACAGATTCAGGAAGAGCGCTACCGTGAGCACCCGGGCATCCATTGTAATGCCCAGATGACCTCGGCACTCATGCGGCAGTACGCCACACCTGCCCCCGAGGATCTGGCCATGCTGCGCGAGGTCATCAACCGGCTGAAGCTCAGTGCCCGTGCCTACGACCGCATCCTCCGCCTCGCACGCACCATCGCCGACCTCGAAGCATCGCCCACCATCCAGACCCATCACCTCGCAGAGGCTGTAGGCTATCGCAACCTCGACCGCGAGTCGTGGGGAGAGTAACAACAGAAGAAATAAAGCATCATTGATTTATCAGGAGGTCGTTGTCAAGTGACAGCGACCTTTTTTCGTACCATATAGCACCTTATTATAGATAGAGGTGCACGAAAGGGACGGCTTTTGTGTGAAAGTATGTAAAAAAAGAAAGGGAAAAAGAACCGCATTGAAAAATAATGTGTAACTTTACGGCGCAAAAAGCAATTATTTACCGAAAAGCCCTTATAAACAACCATGAACAGAAGAAACTTCATGAAAGCGATGGGAGCAGCAGGGCTGTTCACCATCGTGCCCCGTAAGGTCTTGGGCGGCAATGGCTTCATTGCTCCCTCAGACCAGTTGACAAAAGCCGTCATCGGTGTCGGAGGCATCGGACGCAGCAGCAGCCACTTCTCCACTTCGGAGGCCTACCGCCTGCTCGCTGTCTGCGATGTCGACAAGAAACACTTGCAGAGCGCTGTCGATGCTGCAAAGACACAACTCAAGGAAGAGGTGAAAGCCTACGATGACTGGCGCGAGCTCATCCATCAGTCCGGAGCAGACATCATCCACATCGCCACCCCACCCCATTGGCATGGCCTGATGGCCGTCGAAGCCGCCAAGGCCGGCAAGGACATCTGGCTCGAGAAACCCATGACGCGCACCATCGGTGAGGGCAAGGCCGTCAAAGCCGCCGTCGAGCGCTATGGTCGCATCCTCCGCCTGAACACCTGGTTCCGCTTCACCGACACGTTCTACGGCCTCGGCACTCCCGTCAAGCCCCTGAAGAAGCTCATCCAGAGCGGACTGCTCGGATGGCCGCTGAAGGTGACGGTCTCTGGCGCCACGGGCTTCGCATGGAAATTCTTCTGGGTGGGCAAGGACAACCTGACGCCTCAGCCCGTACCCGCAGAGCTCAACTACGATATGTGGCTGGGACCGGCTCCCTTCAAGCCCTATAACGTCCACCGCACCCACCAGACCTTCCGCGGCTACTGGGACTACGACGGTGGCGGACTGACGGATATGGGTCAGCACTACCTCGATCCCGTGCAGTATATGCTGGGTAAGGACGACGAGTTCCCCGTGAAGGTGGAGATAGACGCGCCGCAGCAGCACTACGATGCAGTAGGTATATGGCATAAGATCACTTACACTTATGCCGACGGCTGCCAGATTGTGCTCGAAGGCGAAGGCTACGAGAGCCAGGGCAAACTGGCTTATATCGAAGGGCCCAAAGGCAAGGTCTATAAAGGCTTCGAGTGCACCATCCCCGATGTATGGAACAAGCTGAACGAGCTGCCTGACCCGGAACCCCAGCGCACCGACTTCCTGGAGTGCGTGCGCACGCGCCAGAAGTTCGCCCTCAACGAGGACAACGGCCACCACAGTTGCACCCTCGTAAACATGGGCGCTGTGGGACTCAGACTCGGACGTCGAGAGCTGCACTTCGACCCGAAGACACAGACCTTCATCGGCGACGATGCTGCCAACGCACTCATCGACCAGCCCATGCGCGGCGAGTGGAAGATTTGAAGAGTGAAAAGTGAAAGAGTGAAAAGTGAAAAATAAAAGTAACTTATTCAAGTGAAAAGTGAAAAATAAAAGCATCCTCCACTTTAGCATAAAGTCTGTAACATATAATCGATAATTGAAAATGAAACGTATAAGTATATTTCTTTTATTGGCATTTGGCATGGGCACATTGTCCATTATCCATTGTCCATTATCCATTGGCGAAGCCTTCGCACAGGATAGCCGCAACCGCGTGGCCTCTACCATCATTGCCGACGGACTGGCTCAGCTGCCGGCACAGAACCTGGAGACCCTGGAGCAGGTGATGAGCGAAATCGCTGGCACGGGAGCCGAGGGTGTACAGAGCCTCGCTGCCATGCTCGGTCCCTCTGACCAAGGCAAGAATGCCACGTTCCAATACGCCATCGACGGTCTGACGAGCTACGTGACCCAGAAAGGTCGCGAGGCCCAGCGCGCCGCCGTCAAGAAAGGTCTTGAGGCTGCTCTGGCCCGATGCACCGACGAAGGCAACAAAGTCTTCCTGCAAGACCAACTGAACAAACTCACTCCCGGCAGCGTGGAGGTGAAGCACGCCGTTGAGGACCTCAGCACCATCGCCCCCAACTCGCGCGCCATCGCCGAGTTCCGCGACAAGGTCGCCGCTATGCCTGCCAAGAAGGTGACTCCGTTCCTGCTGAAGACCCTCAAGAAGAGCGACGACCGCCAGCTGCGCAACACCGCCCTTGAACTCGGTGGCGCTGCCCTGGCTCCCCTCGCCGTCAAGGCTTTCCCGAAGCTGAAGACCGACGCGCAGACCGACGTTGTCCGCTGGCTGGGCAACCGTCACGACACAGAGAACGTCGAAGCAGTATTCCGTGCTCTCGGCTCGAGCGACAACCAACTGGTCAACGCCGCCATCGAAGCTGCCGGCAAGATTGGCGGTATCAACGCACTCTCGTCCCTGATTACCGCTCTCAACGGAGACCACGCCGCTGCCGCCTCGGCTGCCCTCTCGACCTTCAACGGTAACGTAGCCGATGGTGTGCTCTCGGCACTGAAGGGTCAAGGCAGCAACGCAGCTCCCGCCCTCGTAGCACTCGCCGGCGAGCGCCATATCACTGCTGCCTACCAGCCGCTGACCGCCCTCATCGGCAACGACAAGCTCCACGCAACGGCCGCCAAGAGCCTGGCGCAGATTGTCACAGACGACAACTTCGCCGACCTGCTCTCGCGCTTCCAACCCTACCCCGAGCTCTTCTATAATCTCCTCGCCCAGCGCGGCAGTAAGGAGGATATCCAGAAGATTGTATCTGCTGCCAGCACCGTTGATGCTGCCCGCAACGCCCTCCTGAAGGTGAACAGCAGCGATGTCGTTTCGCCTCTGATGAGCCTCGCCGCCACCGATGCCGCAGGTCGCGACGACCTGCTTGGCCGTGCCCTCACCCTCATCCAAGGTGCCAACTGGCCCCGTATCGACAAGTACCAGCTCATCAAGCAGGCACTGGAGATGAAACCCGCAGCAGCCACCGCCAACAAGTTCATCGCCGCCCTCGGCACACTCGGCAACGAACCCGCCCTGAACCTGGCAGCCCAGTACATGGACGTGAAAGCCAACGACCTCGCCGCCGCTCATGCCGTGGCAGACCTCATCGAGAAGAACGAGGCCCTGCAGCGCGGTGCTCACATCCGCGACATGCTCCTCAAGGCGCAGAACGTGTTCAAGAGCCACACCGAGAACGCCGATGCCGGATATGCCGTGGACCAGGTGAATACCATCCTGCCCAAGATTGTCGACGACCCGAATGCCGTCACGGCTAAGGTCACCAAGCTCTCGCCGGAAGAAGAGAAGGCTGGCTATGAACTGCTCTTCGACGGCACGAACCTCGACCAGTGGCACGGCGGTAATGCCAACTACCTGCCCATCGACGGTGCTATCTACGTCAGTGCCAACTACGGCGCCGACGGCAACCTCTACACCAACAAGAAATACTCCGACTTCGTCTTCCGCTTTGAGTTCTGCTTTGTGCGTCCGGGCATCAACAACGGCGTCGGCATCCGCACCAAGGACGGCGTCGATGCCGCCTACGACGGCATGGAGATCCAGATCCTCGACCACGACGATCCCATCTACCAAGGCCTGCGCGAGTATCAGGTCCACGGCTCCGTCTATGGCATCATTCCCGCCAAGCGCATCAAGCACAAGCCCTTAGGCGAGTGGAACTACGAGGAAATCCGTGCCGAGGGCGACCACATCACCGTCACCCTGAATGGCGAAGTCCTCGTTGATGGCGATATCCGCAAGGCTTGCCAGGGCCACAATATGGCTCCCGAAGCCGGAAAGCCCAACCCCTACACCGTTGACCACCAGAGCCATCCCGGCCTCTTCAACGAAGAAGGCTTCATCAGCTTCTGCGGTCATGGCGAAGGCCTGAAGCTCCGCAACATCCGCGTCCTCGACCTGAAGGCTCAGAAGGCTGCCAAGAAGAGCAGCAAGAAACGCAAGTGAGCCACGTCGCCTGCCCCTTCAGGAAGAGACAGGAAGAAGAAAGGGACCTGCATCCGGATGCAGGTCCCTTTCTTTATCTCGTCTTTTCGTTGTCGGGCAATCACCGACGCACCTTGCTCGTTCGCAGCGAGCCGTCGGCCAGACGCTGGATGCGGATCAGCAATCCGCATGCATCGCCGCTCACGCGTCGGCCGGAGAGGTCGCGGTATTCCGTGCCCACCACCTCGGCATCGCTCTTCGGGAGCGAGATGCGAGTGCGGATGGGGTCGTCCACGGGAATGGTCCGCATCTTCTCCTCGACCAGGTCATAGAGGATGATGTTCGAGCGGTGCTCCTCGCCGCCACCGCGATAGATGGCCTGCACGCCGGCGCACTTGCTCAGGGGGAAGTAGAAATAGACTTCCTTCTCGCCCTCATAGACGGTGAAGTCATAGTCGTCGTCGAAGTCATACGCAATCTCCGTCATCGGAGCATCCAGCGTCTCATACGTGTCAGGCTTGAAGACATAGGGCTCCGTCTCGCTGTCGAGATAGACCAAATATGATAGTTTTTCTGACAGGATGTAATTTCCGGCGATGTCCTTCGTGGGGATAACAAAGCCTACTGCAGCATAGCCTTCCTCCTCATCGAAGTTGTAGAACATCGTGATCTGCGGGTCAGCAGGACAGGCGGGCACCTCCTTGAACACGGCCAGCGAAGGAGCCACGAAGGTCTCGCCCTCGAGGATGCTGTCGCGGGCACCGTCGAAGGTGATGGCGTAGGACGTAGAAATCGTGCGGGTGGCAGCGTCGAAGTCCATATTGATCTCGGGCAGCGCATCGCCATATTCGGTGAATTGCAATATTTCGTCGCCCATTTCAATCTGCTTCAGCGATGTCTCGCAGACGTGCTCGTAGATGTGCATACCATAATATTCGTCCACGCCCATGTACTGTCCGCCCTTGACGTTCAGCTTGTTGCCGTGCAGCGTTCCCTTCACCCATCCGGGCACCTCGTCCCGCAGGTTGAGGTAGATGTCTTCGCCGGCGAAGGCCACGTCCACCATCTCTTGCTCTTCCTCTCCGTCGTTGTGGGTGGTGAGGATGTACTTCACCTTCTCTGCGTCGGCAGGGGGAGTGATGCATACGTCCTTCTGCTCTGTAGCCACGTAGTCCCAGTAGGCACTGCCGTTCCACTGCCAGGTCATCAGGCCCGAGTCCTTGTCCTTTGCCTGCGACACGATGCCGAAGGGATGGTCAGCATCAACGCCTGCTGCCAGGCGCAGCGTCCCGTCGCTCCAGATGACGCCGAAGCTGGCGGACTCACTCTCCTCCATCGTCTCGCCCTTCCGCTGCATCAGGGTGATATAGTATTCCGTCGATGTCTGCGTGAATTCGCTTGTGTACGTCCCTATGGGCTGTTTCTGAATCAGATAACTTCCGTCCGTCTGCTTCTCGGCTTTCACCCAGTACTCCTCCGTCAGGCTGAGCACGGGAGCCAGGTTCAGGATGTAGAGATTACCGTCCGTGCCCTCGACCACGCTGGCGCAGGCACATTCCGACGAACTGTCGTACTTGCCCATCCAGTTGCTGTAGGCCTCGCCCGTGTATTTCACGATGAGGTTCTCGTAGAGTTTGCCTGCGGGTTGCTGTCTGACGGCACTTGCGCGATGTTGTTGATGAAAACGTGCCGCCTGTTGTCTGGCGGGCTGAGCGAGCGCTATCACGCTGAGCATGAGGCTCGCCACGAATAAGGTAACTTGTTTCATTGAAGTGAGTAGTATTTCAGTTGAAGAGTTGTACATACATGTTCAGTCTGCCGTGAGTCCCATCTTCTTCGCCTTCTCGATGACGAACTGCAGGGCGGCTTCGTGCTCGTTGGGGATGACTCCGTCGAGGATGGCATCCTTCACGGCCGTCTTCAGCGTGCCCACCTCTCGGCAGGGCGGCAGGTGGAACCGCTCCATGATCTCCTCGCCACTCACGGGCGGTTGGAAGTTGCGGATGCGGTCGCGCTCCTCCAGGTCCACCAGCTTGCGGCGCACCAGCTGGAAGTTGTCCAGGAAGCGCTGCTTGCGTTGTTGGTTCTTCGAGGTGATGTCGGCTTCGCAGAGCAACATCAGGTCGTCGATGTCGTCGCCGGCCTCGAACAGCAGACGTCTCACTGCCGAGTCCGTCACCTCCTCATCGGCAATCACGATGGGACGCATGTGCAGCGACACCAGCTTCTGGACATACTTCATCCGTTCGTCCATCGGCAGCTTCATCCGGCGGAAGATCTGAGGCACCATCTTCTCGCCCACGTAGTTGTGGTTGTGGAATGTCCACCCCTGCGCGGGATCGTAGCGCTTGGTCTTCGGTTTGCCAATATCGTGCAGCAGGGCAGCCCAACGCAGCCACAGGCCGTTGTCCGCTCTCTCGCGGTCGTCGGCGGCGAGAGCGCGGACGACGTTCGTCAGCACCTCCAGCGTGTGCCAGAAGTTGTCCTTGTGCGCGCGCCCGTTCATTGTTTCTATACCCTGCAGAGCATACAGTTCGGGGAAGATGATTTCCAGCAGTCCGCACTGGAACAGCAGTTCCCATCCGCGCGCCGGGGCATCGGAGGCCATAAACTTCTGGATCTCATCAATGATGCGTTCCTGCGAGATGATGCGTATGCGCTCGCGGTTGCGATGCAGCGCCTCCCAGGTCTCCTGCTCGATCTCAAAGTTCAGCTGAGTGGCAAAGCGGATGCAGCGCATCATGCGCAGCGGGTCGTCGGAGAACGTCACGTCAGGATCCAGCGGAGTAGCTATCAGCCTGTCCTCCATATCCCACACCCCGTCGAACGGGTCCACCAGTTCGCCGAAGCGCTCGCGGTTCAGACAGACGGCCATCGCGTTGATCGTGAAGTCGCGGCGCTGCTGGTCATCCTCCAGCGTGCCGTCCTCCACGATGGGCTTGCGCGAATCGTGGCTGTAGCTCTCCTTGCGAGCCCCCACGAACTCCACTTCCTGCCCGTGCCAGTGGACCTGAGCGGTGCCGAAGTTGCGGAACACACTCACGTGCGCCCCACGTCCCATGCGCTTTGCCACAGCCTCAGCCACGGCGATGCCGCTTCCGATGACCACCACATCGATGTCCTTCGACGGGCGTTCCAGGAAGAGATCGCGGACGTAGCCGCCAACGACATAGGCGTCCACCCCCATTTCGTCTGCCACTTCGCCAATGAGGTGAAAGATGCGGGAATCCAGGAGCTGAGTGAGTTCTGCGCGATTTAAATGTCTCATAAAGTTTAAGCAATGCTAAAAACAGCGGCAAAAGTAATAAAAAAAGTTGGAACAGCGCGCTTCCTTGCGGCACTTTTTGCAGAAATCCTTACTTTTGTGGTTGAAAATGCGAAGCAACTACCTACATTGTATAGCAATCGCGGCATCCTGCACCCTTTCTTTCGTGGCCTGCAAGACTGCCCAGGAGGCATCCGAGGAGGAAGCCCACCTCATGTTGCATCAGGCGCGTGAATTGCTGGCCGACGGACACTTCAATGCTGCCCGCGACACCATCTTCGCCCTTCGCAAGCAGTACCCCACGGCACTGGAAACCCGGCGCGCAGCCATACTCACGCTCGACAGCGTGGAACTCTTGGAAACCCGCGACAGCCTGCGGCGCTACGAACTCAGCCTGCAAGCCGCCCGCGAGGGATTCAGACTCATGCAGCCCCGCGTGAACGGCAAGACCAATGAGCTCTACTACCAGCAGCAGCGCCGCGTCTTCGAGATGGAGCAGCACTTCGACGAACTCTGTGCCAAAGCCAAATTCTACGTTCGCAAGATCGACATAGACCAGCGCGAACAATAATCCCCACACGACCCACCTGCAGGCCCAGATTTCAGACGCGGCCTTATCTTATTGCAAGCACGACCGCATCCGCAGCCGTGTACCACTGCTGGTACAAGCAAGTACCACTGCTGGTACTCGCTCACACACCTTGACACACAGCCCCACACACCCTGCTCCATTGCCCCACACGCCCTGCTCCATCCTCCCATACACCCTGCTGCACACCCCCACACACCCTGCTCCATCCTCCCACACACCCTGCTCCATCCTCCCACACACCCTGCTGCACAGCCCCACACACCCGGCTCCATCCTCCCCAGGACCATCCCCCGACATATCCCCGTCTCATCACTCGAGCATTACCGCCCTCCCTTTTCATGGTCACCCTCCCCACCTCCCCAGCCCTCCGAGCCCCTTCAAATCCCCTTGCATGCAAAACAGAATTTCAAAAACCTTGCTAACCTTGCTAAAAAAGTTAATTTCTGTAAAGTTATGAAAGGTTTTTTAACAAAATTAGCAAGGTTAGCAAGGTTTTTGAAATTCTGTTTTGCAAAATCCGCCGGAGGCTTGGCAAAGAAAACCCCGAACTTCGTTGTTACCAAGTTCGGGGATATCTTCACCTCTTATCTGAAAATTCCTATCACATACTTTCCGCCAATATCTCCGTGATGTCCTCGGGCTTCAGATCGAGGTAGCCGGCAGGATAGCAGATGGTGCCAGCGGTGATGCCTGGCAGCATATCCTTTGTGGCACCGAGTTCACTGATGGTCAGCGGCAGACCAATCTCCATCATCCACGCCTTCAAGGCATCGAGTCCGGCCTGGGCTATCTGCTCGTCGGTCATGCCACCTCCGTCTATGTTCCAGACATTCTTGGCGAAACGTACGAACTTCTGCAGTCCGGGCTGCATGGCACGCCGGTAGTAGGCCATAGAGACGGCAGCGAGTGCATAGCCGTGGGGAGCATGCGTCCAGGCACCTACAGAATGACCTATCATGTGTACCATCCAGTCCTGATGTTTGCCCAGACCGATGAGCGTGTTGAGTGCCCATGTAGCCGTCCACATGATGTTCGAACGAGCCTCGTAGTCCTGCGGATTCTCCACAGCCTTGCGTGAGGCCACGATGAGTCCGCGCATCAGACCTTCGGACAGATAGTCGCTGGTGTTGTCGTCGGTGTCGCTGAAGTACTGTTCCATGATGTGGTTCATGATGTCGTAGATGCCAGCCTTCATCTGATTGTCGGGCACGGTCATCGTGAACTTCGGATTCAGTATGGAGAACTTGGGCATCAGGCGGTTGTCGAACACGCGGCCCACTTTCAGCTTGTGCTCTGCATCGGTAATCACCGAGCCGCCATTCATCTCCGAACCCGTTCCGGCCATTGTCAGGATACAGCCTATGGGCAGGATCTTCTGCTCCTGTGCGGGATTCTGCTGCTGCAGCCAGAACTGGTTCCAGTAGTCGCCGTCGTAGCCGGCCGACGCTGCCACGCCCTTAGAGTAGTCGCAGACGCTGCCGCCACCCAGAGAAAGAATCAGGTCCACATCGTTCTCGCGGGCAATCTTCACGCCCTCGTGCAGCTTCTCCAGAGTGGGATTGCTCATCACGCCAGGGTTTTCTACGATGGTCTTGCCGGCTTCGCGCAGGATGGCTACCACCTGGTCATAGATGCCGTTGCGCTTCACGCTGCCACTGCCGTAGTTCAGCATCACGACGGGGCCGAAGTTCATGAGTTCTTCCTTGAGGTAGTTCAGGGACTCGTCACCAAAATAGAGTTTGGTGGGATTGTAGT
The DNA here is from genome assembly GCA_900318115.1 of uncultured Prevotellaceae bacterium. GTDB lineage: Bacteria > Bacteroidota > Bacteroidia > Bacteroidales > Bacteroidaceae > Physcousia. The sequence goes on from ONJJ01000004.1 coordinate 27,157, forward strand.
AAGAAAAATTTCCTTGCATATCTGTTTCCTTTTTATTTCAATTTATCTGTTTTCACGATGAGAATGCCGTTGAATTATGTATCAGAACGAAATAAGACGACTCGCCGATTTAAGCATTGTCAAGAGGCTTGGCGGATTCTCGCGATGCAAAGTTAAGGCTCAAATCTGGGACAGCCAAACTTTTTTGAAGAAAAAGAAAAAATGGAAGCGGTTCAGGACTGGACGAACTTGGCAGCCTGCTCGGCAGCGAAGGAGGCGTCTGCGAAGTAGTCGAGGCGCATGGCGCGACGCACCTCGTCCATGGTTTGGGCACCAGCCTCGCGGGCGACCTCTGTGCCTCGGCGCAGGATGTCGATGACTGCGGGGATGTCCTTCTCGTACTCGGCACGACGCTGGCGGATGGGTTCGAGTGTCTCCTGAAGCACGGCTGCCAGGAACTTCTTCACCTTCATGTCGCCAAGACCGCCACGACGATAATGGTCCTTGAGGGCATCGAGGTTCTCGTAGTCGGGCAGGTAGCGTCCGAAGTGCTCCGGACGGCAGAAGGCATCGAGGTAGGTGAAGACGGTGTTGCCCTCTACCTTGCCGGGGTCACTGACGCGCAAGTGATCGGGGTCGGTGAACATGGACTTGACTTTCTTCTCGACCTCGTCGGCACTGTCCTTGAGGTAGATGCAGTTGCCAAGGGACTTGGACATCTTGGCCTTGCCGTCGGTACCAGGCAGACGCAGGCAGGCGGCGTTCTCGGGCAGGAGGATATTGGGCTCCACAAGGGTTTCGCCATAGATGTTGTTGAAGCGACGGACGATCTCGCGGCATTGCTCGAGCATGGGTTCCTGATCCTCGCCCACGGGCACGGTGGTAGCCTTGAAGAGGGTGATGTCGGCAGCCTGGGAAATGGGATAGGTGAAGAATCCCACGGGGATGCTCTCGCCTCCGAAGCCGCGCATCTGTATCTCGGTCTTCACCGTGGGATTGCGTTGCAGACGGGAGACGGTGACGAGATCCATGAAGTAGAAGGTCAGCTCGCAGAGCTCAGGAATCTGGCTCTGGATGAAGAGGGTGGACTTCTGAGGGTCGAGACCTACGGAGAGGTAGTCGAGGGCGACCTCGATAACGTTCTGGCGCACCTTGTCGGGGTTGTCGATGTTGTCGGTGAGTGCCTGAGCATCGGCCTCGAAGATGAAGATTTTATCGTAGAGACCTGAGTTCTGGAGTTCAACGCGGCGACGCAGTGAGCCCACGTAGTGGCCGATGTGGAGTGGACCTGTGGGGCGGTCGCCGGTAAGGATGATTTTTTGTGTTGGGTTCATTGTTTATTTTTGGTTTTGGTTTTTATTGTCAAGGGGGAGGGAGATTCGCGCAAATATGCGCGACACCCAACCGAGGGAAGAGAGGGGGCGGGAAGCCCGAGGAGAGGGGGCGGGAAGCCCGAGGAGAGAGGGCGGAAGGCCGAGGGATTTATTTGAAGAGGCGGTCGATGGTGTCCTGCGGGAGGACTGCTTGTATGATATGACCGTCGGGGGTGTGGACGGGGTCAGTGGTGGCGGCGAGCTGGCGCAGGAGGTCTTCCTGCTCCACGGGGCTGAGGAGTTGGCCTACAGGGATGGCAGCAGCGCGGGCCAGGGCCAGCGCCAAGCGCCCATGGACGGCCTCGGAGGGAAGTGTGCCGCGATCGGCTGCGGCAGCCAACAGGTCCTGAAGCAGCTGCTGCGGATCGAGACCTTCGAGACCAGAGGGGATGCCGAGGATGCTGATAGTGCCGCCACCAAGGTCACTGAGGTCGAAACCCAGAGACTGAAGGTCGGACTGCACGGCAACAAGGGTGGTGGCGTCGGTGGCTGAAAGCTTGACGACATCGGGGAAGAGCAAACGCTGAGAGGGCAACGAGGAGGAAGCGGACTGCGCCAGATAGCGGTCATAGAGGACACGTATGTGGGCACGGTGCTGGTCGATGAAGAGCAGCCCCTCCTCGGTGGAAGAGAGGAGGTATTGTCCCCGATACTGAGCGAGAGAGGAGGTGGCAAAGGTGGAGGCGTCGGGGTCGAAAGCAGAGCCGCCTGGGTCCAAAGCGGGAAAACCGCCTTCCACCAATCCCGATGAAGGGACGGAAGAACGGGACGCGGCGGAGAGGCCATCGTAAAGGGATTCCCAACCTGACGGTACGGAGGAATGGGAGGAGGGGATGGCAGAGCCCGAGGAGAAGGGTGCTGGACCCGAAGAGGGTACAGCATGACCCGACGCGGAGTCGAAGGAACGGGAGGAGGGAGCAAAGGGATCGTAGGTGGGATCCACCTGAACCACAGGCTGGCGCGGCGCCGAGGTGGAGGGGTCCAAGGGGTTGAAGACGGGAATATCCGTGGGACGTCCTTCAGTATCGAAGTCTATGGAGGGAACGGCAGCAAAGCGGCCGAGAGCCTCGCGTACGGCAGCCAGGAGGATTTGCCAGATGGCCTGCTCGTTCTCGAACTTTATTTCGGTCTTGGTAGGATGGATATTGACATCAATCTCAGCAGGATTAACATCGAAGTAGAGGAAATAGGGCACCTGCTCGTCGGAGGGAATGAGCTGTGAGAAGGCTTCCAGGACGGCACGGTGGAAATAGGGATGCCGCATATAGCGGTTGTTGACGAAGAAGTACTGCTGTGCGCCACGCTTGCGCGAGGACTCGGGTGTGCCGATGAAGCCGTGGATGGTGACCATCGGAGTCTGGACCTCCACCGTAAGCAGCTTGTCGGCCAGCCGCGACCCGAAGACAGCTGCGATGCGCCCCTTCAGGCTGGAAGGTGTCAGGTTCAGGAGGGTGGTGCCATTGGAGGTGAGGGTGAAGGCGATGTCTGGATGTACGAGCACTATGCGCTCCAACTCCGATGAGATATTGGAGAGTTCGGTGTTGTTGGATTTGAGGAACTTACGGCGTGCGGGTACATTGAAGAAGAGGTTCTTGACGAGGAAGTTGGCCCCGACAGGGCATGCCACAGGTTCCTGAGATACGACATGAGAGCCCTCGAGGATCAGATGTGTCCCCAGTTCCTGCTCGGCAGTCCGCGTCAGCAGTTCCACCTGAGCCACAGCAGCGATGGAAGGCAGCGCCTCGCCACGGAAGCCCATGGTCGTGAGCGTGAAGAGATCGGCGGCCTGACGTATCTTGCTGGTGGCGTGACGTTCGAAAGCCAGACGAGCATCGGTCTCACTCATTCCACAGCCATCGTCAATCACCTGCAGGCTGGTGCGACCGGCATCAATAGCAATAACTTCTATTCGGCGAGCACCCGCATCCACGGCATTCTCCACCAGTTCCTTGACCATGGAGGCAGGACGCTGGATGACTTCGCCGGCGGCTATCTGATTGGCGACACTATCGGGAAGGAGTTGAATGAGGTCCATTTTGGGGGACGAGCGGAGTTCGTAGTTTTCGGTTTATAGTTTTGCTCGGCGCTTGCGACCCTTCACATTTGAAGTATGTTTCAAGGGAGCGGGCGAGGCCGATGTGTGGGATTCAGAAACGGAAGGATCCGGTCATGAGGTAGTGCCAGAGGATGAGCAGAACGACAATGATGGCAATGGCGACACCGGGGTGCAGCCGTCTGCGGTCGGGGTCTGCCTTGCGGAGGTTCTGGGCGAACTTGCCGCGATAGGATTCGATATCGGGCATATACTCGGGCTTTTCGCCCTTAGCAATCTGCTCCTCACGCTTGGCCTCAGCGACAAGACGATCGAGTTTATCCTTGCGTTCGGAGGTGTAGATGTGGACGCCACGGAAACGACGTGGACTGCGGGTGGAGAAGAGGGACATATATGAATGAGAAATGAGAAATGAAAAATGAAAAATGAGAAATGAGAGAAAGGGAGGTGGTGGGGATGAGGGGCTACTGCATCTTCAAAGCTTTCTGATTGGCACCTCCGGGTGGTCCTGCTTTCTTGCTTGGCATATTGGACTTGGGCTTGGCATGTTGGACAGAAGCCTTGAGCTCGGTGCCTTCTTTCTTCGGGCGCCAATTGAAGATGTCATCCTTGTTCAGGGGACGGACATAGTCAAACCATTGGAAATTATCGAGATATCGGACGCTGGGCTGTACGAGCGCAAGGGGATGCAGACAGCCATCAACCTGGCCGATGAACTTAATCTGGTCCAACTTATTCTTGGCCATGAACAGCTGTAGGAGAGTGCCTTCAGCATGGAGCAAGCCAATCATCAGGCTGTCCGAGTCATAGGGAAAGTAATTCACCAAGACATTACCCTCGACGATGGTGCGGTCCATCTGTCCCTTGACGAAGAAACTGCGCATAAGTGCACCTGTGACCTGATTATAGCACATGGAATCTATGCGCTCAACGGAGAGGGCTTGGCGGATGACGTGGGTGCTATCAACGGTGGAGTCATTGACCCAAGCCTTGATTTCCTCGCCCAAAAGCTGTTGGCCGTTTTGCCAGAGAATGGGATCCTTGTACATGGTCATGCAGGAATCCTTGGAGATGAACACCAAGGAGTCACAGACGGCCTGAATATCACGGCGATAGGCACGGACATGATAGTAGGCACGAATCTCACGCCAGACGGAGTCGGCGGGAGCGGGAGAAGCTGTAAGGGTATCTTTCGCAGCGGAGGGGGCGGAGGGAGGAGGGAGGGAGGAGGTGGAGGGGGCAGCGAGCGGGGCCGGGATGACGGAGGCGGTGTCGGCGGGAAAACCGCCGACCACTCGACCCTTGGCAAGGGAATCTGCGGGGAGGAAGGCGGAATCTGCGGAGACGGAAGCGATGGGGAGGGAGGCAGAATCTGCAGGGAGGGAAGCGATGGGGAGGGAGGCAGAATCTGCAGGGAGGGAAGCGATGGGGAGGGAGGCGGAGGAGGCGCGAAGGGAGGAAGCGGAGGGGAGGGAATCGGCGGGAATCGTGTCGGGCTCCAAAAAGTAAGTGAACAGCTTGAAGGTGTCTGCGTGAACGTAGAAGGTGTCGCGTTGGGAATAATCTATGCAGACGGCACTGTCGGAAGCTTCGGCATAGCCGAGAGAGTCACTGTAGAGGACGTAGTTGCCTCGGAGTTCATTGCGATTGTCGCGGTCGATGTAGATGACGCGGCCATAGGCCTTGGAGAGTGTGCTGTCGGACTGGTAGTAAAGAGAATCGCCCTCGATGCTGACACCTTTGTTGCTGACAATGGAACGATCAAGCAGGTAGGCACGTTCACCACGGGTATCATAGGTGCCATTCTCGCTGTAGATATGGTTGTCACCGTTGTCGATATTCGAGGGACCAACGATACGTGCAAAGCCGGAGCCGGTGTTGTAGTGCAGTGTGTCGGAGATAAGGGTGGTCTTTGGACTCTTGAGGTCAACGTTGTAGTTGAACACGGCTTCGCGAGTGGGGGGGCTGTACTGCCCCCACTCACTCTCGAGAGTGTTGTCACCATCGACCATGCGACCACCATTGAAGAAATAGCCGAGTTCGTAGAGACGGTCATAGTCCAGGGAGTCGCAGTAGAGGCGCATCTTGTTGTGCGTCAGGATAACGTTATAGCGAGCTCTGGCGAGCTGGTCGGAGCCGTCGTAGAAGAGGACGTCGGAGACAAGTGTCAGCGTGTCGCCCTGATTCATGTGGACATTGCCAAAGGCATCGAAGGAGTTGGATTGCTGATAGTAGAGTGCGCTGTCGCAGGTGAGGATGACATCGTCGTGACGAAAGCGGACGTTTCCCACCAGGATCTGGGCATCACGATTGATGCGCTGGTTGAAGTAGAGTTCGTCGGAATGGAGCAGATGAATCAACGAGCCCTTCTGCCGAGGCTTCTGATTGCCTCGGCGCGCGGGCGGCGCTGCCACGATAAAGACAGCCACCGATGCCACGATCAGCGAAAGTAAGTAGCGCGATTTCAATAGCAATCGTTATCTTTAGTCCTTGACCCAACCAGGGTACTGGAAGTCGCATTGCTGCCAGTCGGGATTTATGCGCACGTAGGTGCTACGCTGCTTCTCTCGGATCCATTTCTGGATGAACTCCTCGGAACGGCGGTCCTGCACGATTTGTTTGAGAATCTGGAAATCCTCGGTAATCGTGGCGGTGTGAGAGGGGATGCGGCTCTTGAGTTTAACGACAGCGCACTGTATCTTGCCAGCCTTGTCCATCATCTGGAACGGCTTAGAGATTTCACCAACCTCCATTCCCTCGACCACACGGGCAATCTCCGTAGGCAGTTCAGCCATACGGAAACGTGAAGTCCGCATACGTTCGCCGGTAGCCGGATTCGCTGTGACGTTGAACATCAGGCCCCGGTTGTTGCGCGAATCCTTGTCATCAGAAAGCAGACTTGCAGCATCCTCGAAGGTGAACTTTTCAGCTTTGATGTCCAAGACGATAGAGTCCAGACGAGCCAGCCCTGCCTGCACATCCTGATCGTCCACATGCACGCGTTTAAGAATATGGCGGAGCTTGAGCTTGTCGCCACGCTTGTCCACAAGCTGAATGATGTGGTAGCCGTACTGCGACTCCACTATCTTCGAGACTTTCTTGGGATCGGTGAGGCTCCAGGCCACGTTGGCAAAGGCGGGGTCAAGGTCCATCTTGCTCATGTAGTCCATCTCACCACCCTGGCGCGCGGACTCGGTGTCGTCACTGTACATACGCGCCAGCACAGAGAAGGTCTGCGTGCCGCCGTTGATCTGCTCGGTGTAGTCGCGCAGCAGTCCCTTGATACGGTCGATTTCCTCCTGGCGCACCTTGGGATGCTCTGCCAGCAGTTCCACCTCCACCTGCGTGGGAATCTGGGGCAGCGAGTCCTCGGGGAAGTCCTTGAAGAAGTGACGCACCTCAGCCGGAGTCACCTTGATGTCCTTGGTCAGATGGGTACGCACCTCGCTCATTATCTGATTAGCACGTATGAGGTCAAACGTCTCTTCGCGGATTTGCGAGAGCGTCATGCCACGGTATTCCTCCAACTTCTCCTTGGAGCCCGCTTCCTGCACCCACTGATTAATAAACATCTCCACACGACGGTTGATGTTCTCTGCCGGCACATCGATGGAGTCTATCTTTGCCTGATGAAGGAAGAGTTTCTGCAGAGCCAGGTTCTCTGGAATGGTGCAGTAAGGATTACCGCTTACGCGCTGCATCTGCTGGCGGGTCTTCTCCACATCGCTGCGGAAGATGGCCTCATCGCCCACGACCCAGACGACTTCGTCGATGACATTGTTCAGCTGGGCAGAGGCTGTCAGATGAAGCCCCACCAGAACCGCTGCAAAAAGGTATTTGAGTTTCATTTTCAGTGTTTGTTAACGGTGGCTAACGCCTCCTTGTAAATAACCACGGGATAGCGACGACGGAGTTCATCGACGAACTCCTGCTCCTTCATAGCCTGATAGTCGGCCACGACCTGTGCGTTGACGTCGTACCAGTACTTGGGTCCTTTCTTCAATAAACGTCCCACAACGGCTGTCGCCGGGTAACGCGGATTGATGCGGGTCTTGCCCTCGCGGACCTTGAATACCAACGAGTCGACGAGAGCATTGTCGCCCTGGGTGAACATACGGCGCTCGAAACGCACTTGCACGGAGTCCTTGTTGAACTGCGTCTTGACGATGTCTGCCCAACGGTTCTCGTTCTTCTGCTTCTTCAGGGCCTTTTGCACCTGCTTGAGGACTTGAGCGTCCTGAGCCTGCAGGAGGGCTCCGGCGTAGGTAGGTTTCTCGAACGAGTAGTTCTTCTTATTCTTCTTAAAATAATTCTCCAGAGCTGCGGTGTCCTTGGCTGCCGGTTCCCAGACCTGACGCTGACAGATTTCATAGAGCAACAGGCCATCGTGATACTCCTGGATGAGGTACTTCAGTTCGTCGTCCTGAGCAGCCAGGCGCTCAGACTCCTCGTCGAGGACCTGCTCGGCAGTCTTCTGTCCGCCGCTAATCTTGACCAGACTATCGACGACAGTTCCTGCAATCTTATCCTTCATACCACGTGCATCGAGGAAAGTACGGATGCGGGGAGCCAGGGTATCGTATGGTTCCAGAGGCTTGGTGTCCATCAACTTGATGATGTGCCATCCAACGGTGGACTGCAACGGCTGGCTGACCTCACCGACCTGCAGTGCATAGGCTGCATCCTCCAATTCCTTCAGCAACTGGTGGGGACCAATCCATCCAATCACGCCTCCACGGCGGGCAGTGCCTTGATCCTCGGAACATTGCATGGCGACTTCCGAGAAGTCACGTCCTTGAGCAAGCACGGAATTGATGCTGTCGATGCGAGCCTTGGCGGCAGCCTGCTGCTCGGGAGTAGCCTGCTGAAGCAGACGGACAAAGATGTGAGCGGGTTCTATCAGCTGTTTGCCTTCGAGCTGCTTGAGCATATTATCGTAGTACGCGCGCACCTCTGCCTCCTCGGCTTCGGGAGTAACGAGCAAAGGACGAATCTGCTGGTCGCGATAGCTGCGGAACTCCTGCTGATAGCTGCTGAGAGTGTCGAGTTTGGCATCCAAAGCGGCCTCCACCTTCAGTTTGTAGTTGACAAAGAGCTCTGCGTACTCCTCCACCGACTTCTTGTCGATGACGCCATCGGTGTTGTTTTTATTGAAATTATATTCGAACTCACTGCGGGTGACGTCCTTACCATTGATTTTCATGACCACGGGATCCGCGGAGGACTGGGCAGTGGCTGTCAGAGACAAAAGATAGAAGATAAAAGATAAAAATAGAGATTGGTGTTTCATCTTTTTTGCCTTGGTTACAAATTCAATCTTAATCTATTACTGAGGACGGCTGTAGTTCGGCGCCTCGCTGGTGATGGTGATGTCGTGGGGATGGCTCTCGAGGACGCCGGCGTTGGTAATGCGGACGAACTTTGCATGGTGCAAGTCCGTGATTGTTGCAGCACCGCAATATCCCATTCCCGAACGGAGTCCGCCAATGAGCTGGTAGATGACCTCCTGCACGGTACCCTTGTAAGGAACTCGACCTGCAATACCTTCGGGCACGAGTTTCTTCACGTCCTTCTCGCCAGCCTGGAAATAACGGTCCTTGGAGCCATTCTCCATGGCCTCGAGCGAACCCATACCACGATAGCTCTTGAATTTACGTCCGTTGAAGATAATGGTGTCTCCAGGTGACTCCTCGGTGCCTGCCACCAGCGAGCCGACCATCACGCAATATCCACCGGCAGCTATAGCCTTGACGACATCGCCCGAGTAACGCAAGCCACCATCAGCAATGAGGGGAACACCAGTACCCTCCAAAGCCTTGGCCACGTCATAGACGGCAGACAACTGAGGCACGCCTACGCCTGCCACCACGCGTGTGGTGCAGATACTGCCCGGGCCTATGCCAACCTTGATGCCGTCGGCACCAGCCTCCACGAGCATCTTGGCAGCCTCGCCTGTTGCCACATTGCCGACCACGATATCCACGTCGGGGAAAGCAGCCTTGGCTTCTTTCAGTTTCTCGATGACGCCCTTGGAATGGCCATGAGCCGTATCGATGACGATGGCATCTGCGCCAGCCTCGACCAGAGCCGTGATGCGCTGAAGCGTATCGGCGGTTACTCCGACTCCGGCAGCCACGCGCAGGCGTCCCTTCTCATCCTTACATGCCATGGGTTTGTCCTTGGCCTTGGTGATATCCTTGTAAGTAATCAATCCGATAAGGTGGTTATCATCGTCCACGACGGGCAGTTTCTCAATCTTGTTCTCCTGCAGGATATGTGCTGCAGCAAAGAGGTCCGTCTGCTGATGAGTGGTAACGAGGTTCTCCTTCGTCATGACCTCGGCAATAGGACGGCCGACGTTCCGCTCAAAACGCAGGTCGCGGTTCGTCACAATACCCACCAGTTTGTTATCTTTGTCCACCACAGGGATGCCGCCGATGTGATACTCTGCCATCAGAGCGAGAGCGTCGGCCACAGTGGCGTCACTCTGGATCGTCACGGGATGATAAATCATTCCATTCTCAGCTCGCTTGACGATGGCCACCTGGCGAGCCTGCTCCTCGATGGACATGTTTTTATGAATGACGCCAATGCCGCCTTCGCGGGCAATGGCGATGGCCATCGTAGCCTCCGTCACGGTGTCCATGGCTGCGGTGACGAAAGGCACCTTCAGCTCAATGTGGCGAGAAAAACGGGTGGTGAGATCCACGGCGCGGGGAAGAACCTCGGAATACGCGGGAACAAGGAGGACATCATCAAATGTGAGTCCATTCATAACGATGCGGTCTGCAATAAAGTCTGCCATAGGATAAAATATTTTGTATTTATTGCGCGCAAAAGTAGTGCTTTTCCGCGAAAAAACCAAAACGAAAAGCAGTTTTAACCACAGATTAACGCGGATTAACGTGGATTTCCTCTCTCCGCGGCCTGCGGGGAGAGGAAATCAAGGTATTTAAGCATCGAAAAACGCGATGAATCAGTTGCCCAATTCACTGATGAACTTAATGCGGACGAGACGTATCTGCTCCTCGGTGTAATCGTCCTCAAGTTCGTCCAGAGCATCATCGATATCGTCGGTCTCACTCTCGCGGAAGTATTCGAAGATATCCTCGATCTGATCCGCATCCATGATGGAATTGAGGTAGTAGTTGATGTCGAGCTTGGTGCCGCTATCGACGATGGCATCCAGCTCATCGAGGAACTCGTCGAAGTCCAGTCCCTTGCTCTTGGCCAGCACCTCGAGATCCACCTTGCGGTCAATGCTCTGGATGATACTCACCTTATTCTTACTCTTGTTTGCCACGGTGCGCACTCGGATATCCACAGGACGATCTATCTCGTTCTCCTCGCAGTGGCGGCAGATGAGTTCACAGAACTCGCGGCCATAGCGCTTGGCTTTGCCCTCTCCCACCCCGGGAATGGTCTTGAGTTCATCTATCGTAAGAGGATAGACGGTTGCCATCGCTTCGAGGCTCTGGTCCTGGAAGATGACGTAGGGGGGAATCTTCTTTGACTCGGAGACACGCTTACGCAAGCTCTTGAGCATAGCCAGCAGCACTTCATCGAGTGCTCCCGTGCCTCCATCGGGGTCAACATAGTCACTCTCGAAGTCGTTATCGAGGGAAATCATGAAGGAGTGCGGCTTGCGGATGAAGGAGCGACCTTCGTCGGTCAGTTTCAGCAATCCGTAGTTCTCCACTTCCTTATAGATATAGCCGCCCAGGAGAGCCTGGCGCAGCACGGTGTTCCAATAGCGTGAATCCTTCTGGTCACCACAGCCGAAGCAATCGAGGTCGTCGTGTTTGTGAGCAATAACCTCTTCGGTGGGATTGCCCGTGAGCACATCCAGCACGTGAGGCACCTTGAAATTCTCCTTCACATCGCGGATGACTTCGAGAGCCATCTTGAGGTCGTCCTTGGCCTCTGTCAAAGCCTTGGGATGCAAGCAATTGTCACAGTTATGACAGTTCTCCTCCGTATATTCCTCACCGAAGTAATGAAGCAACACACGGCGGCGGCAGACAGACGTCTCGGCGTATGATGCCGTCTCCTGCAGGAGCTGGCGTCCGATGTCTTGCTCGGCCACGGGTTTGCCCTCCATGAACTTCTCCAATTTCTGGAGGTCACGGTAGGTGTAGAAAGTAATACACTTGCCTTCGCCCCCGTCCCGACCGGCGCGACCAGTCTCCTGATAGTAGCCTTCCAGACTCTTAGGAATATCATAGTGGATGACGAATCGGACGTCCGGTTTGTCGATGCCCATACCGAAAGCGATGGTGGCCACGATGACATCAATGCGATCCATGACGAAGTCATCTTGTGTCTGTGTGCGAGTGGGTGTGTCCATGCCTGCATGATAGGCACGGGCATTAATATCATTGGCTCGCAACACCTCTGCCAGTTCCTCCACCTTCTTTCGTGAGAGGCAATAGATAATGCCACTCTTGCCGGGATTCTGCTTGATGAACTTAACAATATCCTTGTCAATATCTTTTGTCTTCGGGCGTACCTCGTAGTAGAGATTCGGACGGTTGAACGAGCTGCGGAACTCGTCGGCTTCCGGCATGCCGAGATTCTTCTTTATGTCATCACGAACCTTGTCGGTAGCCGTAGCGGTGAGGGCAATCACAGGAGCGACGCCGATCTCGTTGACTATCGGTCGGATACGGCGATACTCCGGGCGGAAATCATGTCCCCATTCAGAGATACAGTGAGCCTCATCCACAGCATAGAATGAGATCTTCACCTGCTTGAGGAAATCAATGTTTTCATCCTTGGTCAGCGACTCTGGCGCCACGTAAAGTAGTTTGGTGCGACCGGAGAGGACGTCGCTCTTCACCTGATCAAGAGCCGCACGGTTCAAGGATGAATTCATGAAATGGGCGATGCCGTCATCGGCACTGACCTGACGGATGGCATCCACCTGATTCTTCATCAAGGCAATAAGAGGAGATATGACAATGGCCGTGCCCTCCATCAGCAAAGCCGGCAACTGATAGCAAAGCGACTTTCCTCCACCTGTGGGCATCAACACGAAAGTGTCGCGCCCCGCAAGCAGATTGTTGATGATTGCTTCCTGGTCGCCTTTGAAGGTGTCGAAGCCAAAATAATGCTTCAATTGAGAGGTTAGGTCTACGTTATTCTTCATGTGTTCTCGTTAAAGTGCGTTACAAAGATATACAAAAAACCTCCAATGTTGCAACTTTTCTGCAATGTTTTTCGATAAAAAAGCGCTTCCAGACCTCATTTTTTGAGATTGGAAGCGCAAAGATAGCAATTCACCGCCTTTTTTGGAGGGAATTCTGTGTACTTTAGCCGAGCTGACCGACCGTAGATTTCTCTAACTGCTCGCGAGCAAATTCGCGTGTCACCCGGAACTCCTTGACTTTGGAAGAAGGTATCTCGTACTGAGGTGTAATCATGATTGCCTCGACGATACTGCGAAGTCCCCGGGCACCCAACTTGAACTCCACGGCTTTGTCCACCATATACTCCAAGGCATCGTCATCGAAGGTCAGTTCTACGCCATCCATGGCAAAGAGTTTTTGCTGCTGACGAATGAGTGAGTTCTTGGGTTCGGTCAGGATATTCCGCAAGGCTGCGCGGTCGAGTTGGTCGAGATGTGTCAGCACCGGCAGTCGGCCAATGATCTCCGGAATCAGTCCGAACGCCTTGAGATCCTGAGGCTGGATGTAGCGCATGAGATCATTGCGATCGATGTGTGCTACGTTCTCTATGGCATTATAGCCAACGACGTGGGTGTTCAGGCGCTGGGCAATCTTCCGTTCGATGCCATCGAAAGCACCTCCACAGATGAAGAGGATGTTGTGCGTGTCCACGTGAACAAAATCCTGGTCAGGATGTTTGCGTCCGCCCTTGGGTGGAACATTGACGATCGTTCCCTCGAGCAGTTTCAACAATCCCTGTTGCACACCCTCGCCCGAAACGTCGCGAGTAATGCTGGGATTGTCGCTCTTGCGGGCTATCTTGTCTATTTCATCGATGAAGACGATGCCTCGCTGGGTCAGTTCCAGATTGTAATCCGCAACTTGCAGCAGACGCGTCAGAATACTCTCGACGTCCTCGCCCACATAACCAGCTTCTGTGAACACCGTGGCATCCACGATAGTGAAAGGCACTTTCAGCAACTTGGCAATCGTGCGTGCAAGCAATGTCTTTCCGGTACCTGTGGGGCCTACCATGACAATATTGCTCTTCTCGATTTCCACTCCATCGTCGGACGTAGGCTGAAGCAGACGCTTGTAGTGGTTATATACGGCCACACTCAGGTAGCGCTTAGCATCGTCTTGCCCAATAACGTACTGATCCAGATAGGCTTTGATATCTGTCGGACGAGGCAGTTCCTTCATGCTCAAGTCCCCCGACAACTTCCGGGAATGTTTAGCGGAGGAGCCACTGAGCAGAGAATCATGTTCCTGCAAGACCTCATTGGCCTGGCGCAAACAGTCATCACAGATAGCTCCCGACTCGCCAGTTATGAGCAGACGTACTTCGCTGTCCAAGCGGCCACAGAAAGAGCAACGTTGAATTTTCCTTGCCATCAATACTCTATTTAATTTAAGGTACGCACGCGCGCATTAAGCCTTACGCTGGAGTACGTTGTCAATCATGCCGTAGGCCTTGGCTTCCTCGGCAGTCATCCAGTAGTTGCGATCACTGTCTGCCCAGACCTTGTCGAAGTCAGTGTGGCTGTGCTCGGCAATAATCTGGTATAGTTCCTTTTTCAGTTTCTGGATTTCACGAGCTTCGATCTCGATATCCGAAGCCTGGCCGGAGACGCCGCCCAGAGGCTGGTGGATCATCACTCGGCTGTGGGGCAGAGCGCTGCGCTTGCCTTCCTTTCCTGCCACGAGCAGGACGGCGGCCATCGAGGCAGCCATACCGGTACAGATGGTCTGAACATCACTGTTGACGAACTGCATCGTATCGTAGATACCCAGACCTGCATAGACACTGCCGCCAGGGGAGTTGATGTAGATGCTGATGTCCTTGCCAGGATCAGAGCTGTCGAGATAGAGCAACTGAGCCTGCAGTGTATTGGCTGTGTAGTCATTGACCTCCGTGCCGAGGAAAATAATGCGATCCATCATCAGACGCGAGAAGACGTCCATCTGGGTGACATTCAGCTGGCGTTCCTCAAGGATATAGGGGTTCAGGTAATTGGCCTGTGTCCGAATCACGTCATCAAGCACCTGACCGTTCATGCCGAGGTGCCCTGTGGCGAATTTACGAAAATCTTTCAGCATAGTTTACTTCTTCTCAAAAAGTTTCTGGAAATCTTCCATGGAGATGGTCTTCTCCTGAAGCTTGACGACATCTTTCAGCGCCACGCGGAGTTTACGCTCTACCGTGCGAGCCACGAGTGCCTCGGCCTGGTCCTGCTTCTGCAGTTGCTCCTGGGCATACTTGGTGATGATATCCTCGGGGACATTGCCCATGCCATACTGTGCAAACTGAGCACGAGTCTGAGCCTTGGCGGTTTCGAGGACATCAGCCTGCTCTACCTTGATACCCGTCTGGTCTGCCAGTTGCTCCTTCGTCAGGTGCCAGAGCAGTTCCTTGATGCTGCCTTCGTAGTTCTCCTCGACGTAGCTTTCGGGTTTGTCGGGATTGTTGGCACGCATGATGCGCTTGAGCAGTGCGTCGGGCCATTCGAGGTCACCGATGCGCTTCTCGAGGTACTCACGAACATCGATGAGGAAACGATACTCGCTATCCTCAGCAAACTGTGCAGCCAGCTGCTCTTTGACGCGAGCACGGAATTCCTCCTCGCTCTTCACCTGGCCTTCGCCGAATACCTGGTCGAAGAACTCCTGATTGAGTTCTGCAGGCACGTAGCGAGTGATTTCCGTAATCTGATAGCTGAACTCACCGCGCACGTTCTCGGCCTCTTCCTTCGTGATTCCCAGGAGGGTGGAAAGCTCGACGGCGCTGTTCTCATAAGCCTGTGCGGGATTGAAGGTGAGGACTGTATTGACCTGCACGCCGTCGAATTTCTTCTTCTGGTCGTCGTTCTTGAAATAGCCAGGCAGGATGACGGCGTCCTCCTTCTGGATACCACCGTCCTTGATGTTACCCTGTTCGTCGAGCTCTGCGATGTGACCCTTGGTCATGTCGCCGTCCTGGAACGTGTCGACCTGCTGGTAGCTGCCACCGCGCTGGGTGTAAGCCTTCACCTGACCATCGACCATCTCGTCGGTGATTTCGATGGTATAATAGGGAATCTTATCCTTGTCCGTCAGCTTGGCGTCGAACTGAGGAGCCAGGGCGATGTCGAAGATGAATACGAGTTTCTCTGCCTCGAAGTCAACGGCAGGCTGTTTCTCGCTGGCGAGAGGTTCGCCGAGCATATCGACTT
Organism: uncultured Prevotellaceae bacterium; assembly: GCA_900318115.1. Classification (GTDB taxonomy): domain Bacteria; phylum Bacteroidota; class Bacteroidia; order Bacteroidales; family Bacteroidaceae; genus Physcousia. The sequence goes on from ONJJ01000004.1 coordinate 42,941, forward strand.
TCTCCTCACGGAGATATCCATAAAGTTTCTCGGAGAGCAGTTTCTGCACTTCCTCAGCAGTGATCTCACTGCCGAAACGCTTCTTCAGCAGGCTCACAGGCACCTGACCCGGACGGAATCCCGGGAGGGAGGCCTTCTTACGATAATTCTTCAGCGCTTTGTCCACGCGCTCCTGATAGTCTGCTTTCTCCATTTCGATGGTCAACTCTGCTGCCACCGAACTTGTCTTTTCAAATTTGATTTCCATTCAGTTGTACTATTATTGTATGTTGTTAGATTTTTCCTCTTCGCGTTCGCGGTTGATGGCCTCGAAATCCTTCATTCGCAGTTCGAAGCTGTTGGTGAGATACTTGTCTCGTACCACGGGATTGGCAGCCAGCTCTTCGGGTTTCCCCTTGAAGAGTATTCGTCCCTCAAAGAGCATGTAGGCACGGTCAGTGATGCAGAGTGTCTCCTCGACGTTATGGTCGGTGATGAGCACACCGATATTCATCTGCTTCAGTTTCCAGACAATGAGCTGGATGTCTTCCACAGCAATAGGATCCACGCCGGCAAACGGCTCGTCCAGCATCACGAATGCAGGATCGATGGCCAGACAGCGCGCGATCTCTGTACGTCGGCGCTCACCACCCGAGAGGCGGTCGCCCAGGTTCTTGCGCACCTTCTGCAAGCGGAACTCCGAGATGAGACTCTCGAGTTTCTGGCGCTTGTACTCCTCGCTCACGTTCTTACGCAGTTCCAGCACACTGGCGATGTTATCCTCCACAGTCATTTTGCGGAAGACGCTGGCCTCCTGTGCCAGATAGCCGATGCCCTTGTCCGCACGCTTATAGACGGGCAAGTCCGTCACCTCTTCCTCACCGATGAACACGCGACCCTCGTTGGGGATAACCAGTCCCGTGGTCATGTAGAACGAAGTGGTCTTGCCGGCTCCGTTAGGACCCAGCAGTCCCACAATCTCACCGCGGTCGACGTAGAAATCCACATCGTCCGCCACCGTTCGCTTGCCATAGATCTTCTTCAAGTTCTCTGCGCAGAGACGATCAGGCTGGTGAGGAGCCTTCCAGCGAGTGCTTCGAGGATCGTCGGAAGGGAGCTTCCAAGGGGCTAATTGTTCGTTCTGTTCTGTCATCGTTGCGATTTGAGTGCGCAAAATTACATAAAACTTGTTACTTTAAGCCACTTTCCATAAAAAAACTGCTCCTTACAGCCCTTCTTTTAGGCTTTTTTCAGTACTTTTGCACCGAAAAAGTAGAGTAACCGTCCCTGAGGGCTCTCCCAAATTATGAATACAATCCTGAAACCACTCGCCACCTTCGGCCGATATTTGCAACTTATGACCAAGGTGTTCAGTCGGCCAGAATGTTTGCGCATGTACCTTAAACAATATGTGAAGGAGATGCAGCAACTGGGGGTCGACAGTATCGGAATCGTGCTGATGATTTCCTTCTTCATCGGAGCCGTCATCTGCATCCAAATGAAAATGAACATCCAAAGTCCCTGGATGCCACGCTTCACCACGGGCTACACCACCCGTGAGATCCTGCTACTGGAATTCTCCAGTTCCATTATGTGTCTCATCCTCGCAGGTAAGGTGGGTTCCAACATCGCCTCGGAACTGGGCACCATGCGTGTGACCCAGCAAATCGATGCCCTGGACATCATGGGCGTCAACTCTGCCTCGTTCCTCATCCTGCCTAAAATCATGGGGCTGCTGACCATGATTCCGGTACTCGTCACCTTCTCCATGGCTGCGGGTTTCGGCGGAGCCTACGCCATCAGCTTTGCAGGTATCCTGACGCCCGAAGACCTCACCTATGGTCTTCAGCACTCCTTCAACCAGTGGTTTGTCTGGATGTCCATCATCAAGTCGTTCTTCTTTGCCTTCATCATCGCCAGTGTCTCAGCCTTCTACGGCTACACCGTCGAAGGTGGCAGCGTGGAAGTCGGCAAGGCCTCAACAGACAGCGTGGTGCATTGCTCGATGCTCATCCTCTTTGCCGACATCTTCCTCACGAAGATCCTCTCCTGACTACAGCCTGCTCCAACCGTCCGCGCAGCCTACATTTCCTCGCGCAGCCGTCCCATCTTTTACCCCGCGATTCTATCGCGGTACCCCTCCAACCTCGCTCACGAAATGATAGAAATCCAATCCATAAGAAAATCCTTTGAGGACAAAGAAGTCCTGAAAGACATCAGTGCCCGCTTCGACAACGGCAAGACCAACCTCATCATCGGTCAGTCCGGTTCCGGAAAGACGGTGCTGATGAAGTGCATCGTAGGCCTGCTGACGCCCACCAGCGGCAAGATACTTTACGACGGGCGCGACTTCGTCTCCATGAGCAAGAAGGAGAAAGCCCTCCTGCGCCGCGAGATGGGAATGATCTTCCAGTCCGCTGCCCTGTTCGACTCCATGAGTGTGCTCGAGAACGTCATGTTCCCCCTGGATATGTTCTCTACCATGACCCTGAAGGAACGTACCAAGCGCGCACAGCAGTGTCTGGACCGCGTGAACCTCATCGATGCACAGAGCAAATACCCCGGCGAGATCTCCGGCGGCATGCAGAAGCGCGTTGCCATCGCACGCGCCATTGCACTGAACCCCAAATACCTCTTCTGCGACGAGCCAAACAGCGGACTGGATCCCAAGACCAGCCTCGTCATCGACGCCCTCATCCACGACATCACTGAGGAATACCAGATGACCACCATCATCAACACCCACGACATGAACTCCGTCATGGGAATCGGCGACAGCATCATTTTCATCAAGGAAGGACACGAGGAATGGAAAGGCGACAAGACTCAGGTGGCAACGTCCACCAATCAGGCACTGACAGACTTCATCTTCGCCTCCGACCTCCTGAAGAAAGCTCGTCAGGCATTCATCTAAAAAGATATATCCCGCACAGATTTCATGGTTTCCATAGAACACCTAAGCATAGAATTCAGCGCCCGTCCCCTGTTCACAGACGTCAGTTTCGTCATCAACGAACGCGACCGTATTGCGCTCACAGGAAAGAACGGCGCGGGCAAATCCACCCTGATGAAAATCATCGCCGGGCAGCAGATGCCCACGGCGGGCACCGTCAGCTCGCCTCGCGGAACCACCATAGGCTACCTGCCACAAGTCATGGAACTGGCTGGCGACCGCTCGGTGATGGACGAGGCGTTGCTCGCCTTCGACCACATCCGCGACCTGCAGAGCGAGATCGAGCGTATGCAGCGGGAGATGGCAGAGCGCACGGACTATGAGACTGAAGACTACATGCAACTCTGTGAACGCTACGCTCGAGCAGAGGAACATTTCCAACTCATGGGCGGACTGAACTTCCACGCCGAAGTGGAGCGCACGCTGCTCGGACTGGGCTTCGAGCGCTCAGAGTTCCAGCGTCCCACGCGTGAGCTCAGCGGAGGATGGCGCATGCGTATCGAACTGGCAAAGCTGCTGCTGCGCCAGCCTGACGTCCTGCTGCTCGACGAGCCCACCAACCACCTGGACATCCAGAGCATCCAGTGGTTGGAGCAATACCTACAACAGCGCACGGGCGCGCTCGTGCTCGTCAGCCACGACCGAGCTTTCATGAACAACGTCACCACCCGCACCATCGAAATCACCTGCGGTCGCATCTGGGACTACAAGGTAAAATATGATGAATACGTGCGTCTGCGCGCTGAGCGACGCGAGCAGCAGCTGCGCGCTTACGAGAACCAGCAGAAGGAGATTGCCGACCTCAAGGATTTCATCGAGCGCTTCCGCTACAAGCCCACCAAGGCAGTGCAAGTTCAGGAGCGCATCAAGCAGCTCTCCCGCATCATCCCCATCGAAGTCGATGACGTGGACAACAGCGCCCTGCACCTGAAGTTTCCTCCCTGCGAACGCTCCGGCGACTATCCCCTCATCGTGGAAGAACTAGCCAAGAGCTATGACCACCCCGTCATCTCACACGTCAACCTCACCATCCGTCGTGGCGAGAAGGTGGCGTTCGTAGGACGCAACGGCGAAGGCAAGTCCACACTCGTCAAGTGCATCCTCGGCGAGATTCCTTTCGAAGGAAACCTGAAAGTGGGTCATAACGCACAAATAGGCTATTTCGCACAGAACCAGGCACAGCTCCTCGATCCCGAGCTCACGGTCTATGACACCATCGACCGCGTGGCTCGCGGTGACATTCGCACCCGCATCCGCGACATCCTCGGTGCTTTCATGTTTGGCGGCGAGGCATCGGACAAGAAGGTCAAGGTGCTCAGCGGCGGCGAACGCAGCCGTCTGGCAATGATCAAGCTGCTGCTGGAGCCCGTGAACTTCCTTATCCTCGACGAGCCCACCAACCACCTGGACCTCCGCTCCAAGGATGTACTGAAGGAAGCCATCGCCGCCTTCGACGGCACCGTCATCATCGTCAGCCACGATCGCGAGTTCCTCGACGGACTGGTGCAAAAGGTCTATGCCTTTGGCGGCGGTCGCGTCCGCGAACACCTCGGAGGCATCTACGACTGGATCCGCAGTCAGCAGGAAGAGCAGGCGGCACTCTCCCCTTCCTACGCATCCTCCACGCCAAAGTCCACCGGCGTGGCTGCCGATTCTGCTACCACTTCTGCCTCTGCTGCAACGCCCTCTGCAGCTGGCGAGGTGAGTGCCAGCCGCCTCTCTTTCGAAGCGCAGAAAGCCATTGCCCGCCAGCGCAAGAAGTTGGAGCGCACCATCGCTGAGCTGGAGGCCGAGACGGCGGAACTCAATGCTGCCATCCACCTGCTCGAAGATCGCATGTCGACACCCGAAGGCGCCTCGGACACCTCGCTCTACGAGAAACACTCCCGCCTGCGCGCCAAGCTCGATGATGCCGAAACCCGCTGGCTCGAAACCTCCGAAGCCCTCGCTGCCCTGTAGCCTCTGAAACTTTCGCTGCCCTGTAGCCCCCTCTCCCTCTCGAATTCACAACCAAATCATCAGCATAATGAAACTCAAAACCACACTCCCACTTATGGCCATCACACTTCTCACGGCCTGCGGCGGTACCACCGCTCCCCTCACGACGGGTATTGACCTCGCCAATCTCGACACCACCGCCGTCCCCGGCACCGACTTCTATCGCTATGCCACCGGCGGTTGGTCCGACAGCCATCCCCTCACTGCCGAATATGCCCGTTTCGGCAGTTTCGACCTCCTTGCCGAGAACAACCGCACCCAACTGCGCGAGCTCATCGAAGGTGTTGCAGCCCAAAAGAACGAACCCGGCAGCATCGCCGATAAGATTGCGCAGATGTACAACTCCGCTATGGACTCCGTCAGCCTCAATGCACAAGGCTACGAGCCCATCCGCAAAGACCTCCAGCGCATAGAGGAATGCTACGACAAGAAAGAGCTCTTCCACCTCTACGCCGGCTTGCAAGCTGAAGGCATCGGGGGACTCTTCGGATTCTACATCGACGCCGACATCAAGAACAGCGTCATGAACCTCCTGCAAATCTGGCAGTCTGGACTCGTCATGGGGCAGAAAGAATACTACCTCGACACAGACTCCGCCACCACCGCCATCCGCGAAGCCTACAAGAAATACATGCAGAACCTCTTCCTCTACTGCAAAGTCGCCGACAGCGCAGAGGATGCCGCCGCACGCGTTGACAAGGTCCTCGCCTTCGAGACGGAGTTGGCAAAAGCCTCCCGCACACGCACTGAGCTGCGCGATGACGAGCTCAACTACAACAAGATGTCCTACGACTCGCTGCGAGTGGCCTACCCCGGCATCGACTGGAATTACTTCTTCTCCATCCACGGCGCCAAAGGCATCAAGGAAGTCAGCGTGGGACAGCCCGAGTTCATCCAAGCTGTAGAGAAGCTTTGGGCAGAAGCTGAGGTGCCGACCCTGAAGGACTACATCCGATGGCAGCTCATCAACGGCGCCTCCAGCTACCTCGATGACCAGATGCGCGCAGAGAACTTCGCCTTCTTCGGCACCGTGATGTCCGGACGCCAGGAAGATCGTCCGCGCTGGAAGCGCGCCGTCAGTTCCACAGAAGGAGCACTCGGCGAAGCCGTCGGCCAGCTCTATGTCGAGAAATATTTCCCTGCCGAAGCCAAGGAACGCATGACACAGCTCGTGCGCAACCTGCAAGTGGCTCTGGGCGAGCGCATCGACGCACAGGAATGGATGTCCGATTCCACCAAGGCCGTTGCCCACGAGAAGCTCGAAGCCTTCATTGTCAAAGTAGGCTATCCCGACAAGTGGCGCGACTACTCCACCCTCAAGATTGGCAAGAACTATTGGGAGAACGTCAAGGCGACCTCCATCTGGGCTATCAAAGATATGATCGAGAAGAAGCTCAACAAACCCGTTGACAACACCGTCTGGTACATGACTCCCCAGACCGTGAACGCCTACTACAACCCCACCACCAACGAAATCTGCTTCCCCGCCGGCATCCTGCAGCCCCCCTTCTTCGACATGCAGGCTGACGACGCCTTCAACTACGGCGCCATCGGCGTGGTCATCGGTCATGAGATGACCCACGGATTTGATGACCAAGGTGCCAAGTTCGACAAGGACGGCAACCTCCGCCAGTGGTGGACGGCAGAGGACACCAAGAATTTCGAGGAGCGCACCCACGTCATGCGCGACTTCTTCAATGGCATCGAAGTCCTCCCAGGCCTCATGGCCAACGGTCAGCTCACACTCGGCGAGAACATGGCAGACCACGGTGGCCTTCAAGTCGCCTTCCAGGCATTCAAGAATGCCACCAAGGATGCTCCCCTGGAAGAGCGCGACGGCTTCACGCCCGAACAGCGTTTCTTCCTCGCCTACGCTGGCGTCTGGGCTGCCAACATCCGCGATGAGGAGATCCGCAACCGCACCAAGTCCGACCCCCATGCCCTCGGTCGCTGGCGCGTCAATGGCGCCCTGCCTCACATCGACGCATGGTACGAAGCCTTTGGCATCACAGAGTCCGACCCCATGTTTGTTCCCAAGGAACAGCGCGTAAACATCTGGTAAAAAAACATCATAGCTGTGCGCAGCCATCATCGCTGCGCACAGCCTACTTTCAACTCATAAATTTCAGCCCACTCCCGTGCCCCTAACCCTTCCCGACCGACTTCCAGCCATCGACCTCCTGAAGCAGGAGAACATCTTCGTGATGGGAACCTCACGCGCCACGTCGCAGGACATCCGTCCTCTGCGCATCGTGGTGCTGAATCTCATGCCCATCAAAATCACGACCGAGACAGACCTCATCCGCGTGCTATCCAACACGCCGCTGCAGCTCGAGCTCTCGTTCATGAAAATCAAGAGTCATACCTCCAAGAACACCCCCGTGGAGCACATGCGGGCATTCTATCATGACTTCGAGCTGCTGCGCCATCAGAAGTTCGACGGCATGATCATCACCGGAGCACCCGTGGAGCACCTCGCCTTCGAGGATGTCAACTATTGGGAAGAGATGCAGGAAATCTTCTCCTGGGCACGCACCCATGTGACCTCCACCCTCTACATCTGCTGGGCAGCGCAGGCAGGTCTCTATTATCACTACGGAGTGCCCAAGTATCCACTGCCCGAGAAGAAATTCGGCATCTTCGCCCAGCGCATCGCCAATCCCCTGCTTCCCATCTTCCGTGGATTCGATGACATCTTCCAGATGCCCCACAGCCGCCATACCGAAGTGCGTCGCGAGGACATCGCAGCAGTAGATGGGCTGAGCATCATCGCCGAGTCAGACGAGTCGGGTGTCAGCATCGTCATGGCACGTGGCGGACGCGAGTTCTTCATCACCGGACATCTCGAATACTCGCCGCTCACCCTCGACACCGAGTACCGCCGCGACCTCGCCAAGGGACTGCCCATCCAGATGCCGCAGCACTACTACCGCAACGACAATCCGGAAGAAGGTCCCCTCGTCACTTGGCGCGCGCACGCCAACCTCCTCTTCACCAACTGGCTGAACTACTACGTCTATCAGGAAACACCCTACGATATCGATGAGATCCATTGAGCTCCTTGCCCCCGCCCGCAACCTGGAATGCGGTCTCGAAGCCATCCGCCACGGAGCAGACGCCGTGTACATCGGCGCACCCCGCTTCGGAGCACGTGCTGCTGCCGGCAACAGCATCGGGGACATCGCTCAACTCGTGGACTACGCCCACCTCTTCGGCGCACGCATCTACGTCACCCTCAACACCCTCCTCTACGACGAGGAACTGCCCGCCGCGCAAGCACTCATCGACGACCTCGCCGCCATCCACGTGGACGCTCTCATCACCCAGGATCCACGCATCCTCCCCCCATCTGCTCCCTCCTCTCCCTCCTCCTCTTTCCCCTCCTCTTCCTCTTCCCCCTCTGAGGCTTCCTCTTCCTCCTCCTCCTCTTTCCCCTCCAAGGCCTGCGGTCGGGTGGCGCACATATTTGTGCGCTCTCCTCTCCCCCTCCACTCCTCCACACAGATGGACAACCGCACCCTCGCCGACGTCCTTGCCCGTCAGGCCGCAGGCTACGAGCAAGTGGTCCTGGCTCGCGAGCTCTCGCTGGACGACATTCGCGCCATCCATGCCGCCGTGCCCTCCATGCCGCTCGAGGCCTTTGTCCACGGCGCCCTCTGCGTCAGCTACAGCGGACGCTGCTATGCCTCGGAGTATTGTTTCGGACGCAGTGCCAACCGTGGAGAGTGCGCCCAGTTCTGCCGCCTGCCCTTCGACCTCCTCGACGAGGATGGCCGCGTGGTCACCGTGCCCGAGAACGCCTCGCCTGGAGTTCCGCACGTTGCCCGCTCCCTGCGCCAGCGCCACCTCCTCTCGCTCCGCGACATGAATCGCTCTGCTGACCTCGAGGCGATGATGGATGCCGGCATCAGCAGTTTCAAGATCGAAGGACGCCTCAAGGACGTCAGCTACGTCAAGAACCTCACCGCCTACTACCGCCAGCGCATCGACGCCATCCTCGCCCGCCGCCCGGAGGACTACTGCCGCTCGAGTTTCGGAAGAAGCGTCATCACCTTCACCCCCAATCCCGCCAAATCCTTCAACCGCGGATTCACCTCCTACTTCCTCCACGAGCGCACCACCGACCTCGCCTGCCATGCCACTCCCAAGTCCATCGGCGAACCAGTGGGCATCGTCAAGGATATCATCCGCAGCAATCACCCCGCTCGCAGCCAGAACGCCGCCTCCATCACCGTCGCCGGCAGCGCCTCCTTCTCCAACGGCGATGGTCTCTGCTTCTTCGACTCCAGCGGCCACCTCGTCGGCTTCCGCGTGAACCGCGTCGATCAGCAAGGTCGCCTCTATCCCTCCACCTTGCCCGAAGGACTGCACAAGGGCACCCGCCTCTATCGCAACTACGATGCAGCCTTCGAGCGCGAACTCTCCCGCCCCACCGCCGATCGCCGTCTGGCCGTCCGCTGGCTCTTGGAGGAAGTGCCTGCGCCCTCTCCCACAGCCATGGAGTCTGCGCCGTCCGATGAGCGTTTCCTCCCCGGTTTCCGCCTCACACTCACCTCGGAATCCGGGTGCACCATATCCCGCTTCTTCCCCCATCCCCACGAGGCAGCTCGCACTCCGCAGGCTGAGCCCATCCGCCGCCAGCTCCTCCGTCTGGGCGACACCCCCCTCACGTGTAGCGAGGATGACATCGACATCCGCCTCTCTGCCGACTACTTCATTCCTGCCTCCACTCTTGCCGACTGGCGCCGCCAGCTCACGGAGGAACTGGGAGAAAGAGGCAGCAGAGCCACCACCATCCACTCCCATCAGGAAGCGGAGCTCACCAATTCAATAGAAAAAGATCGCACCGCGCAGCCAACTCCCCTCCCTGACGGAAGGGATATGGGGGTGGGTCTTTCTCCCCTCCCTGACGAGAGAGGCACGAAGGAGGGTCTCCTTCCCTCCTCCCTCATGACTTGCCGCTACTGCCTGCGCCACGCCATCGGTCAGTGCCTCCGCGAGCACCCTTCGCTGCGCGGCCCCCTCTCTCTGCGGCTTGCCGACGGACGCCGTTTCCCCTTGCGCTTCGACTGCCAGCGCTGCGAGATGCACGTGTTGCGCACGCTGCTCCTGTGCCTCCTTTTCCTCTTTGGCGTCCACGCCTCCCCCCTGCATGCTGCCGAGACAGACCGCCCCTACAGCGTGGGTTACAACTTCCGCGTCCATGCAGACAGCCTCCTGCTGCAGGAAGACCGCCCCATGCACTGGTGCCAAGGCGTAGCCCAGAGCAGCGACAGCCTCTGGGTCTTCGGCGACGACCACCTCGTCGTTGCTGCCATCACCATCATCCCCGAGGACTGCGTGGATAGCGTCTGGGTGAAGGTGGCCCGCGACCAAGCCACCATGGGCTGGACCCACGAGAGTGACCTCCTCGCCGCCGTATCGCCCGACGACCCCATCAGTCAGTTCATCCGCATCTTCTCTGCCCACCATCTGCCGTGGTTCCTGGCATTCATCACTGTCGCCAGCCTCGCCATCGGCGTGCGCCACCTGCGTCGCCGCCACCTCCCCCGGTTCTACGACCTCCCCAGCGCCTACCCCACCCTGCTCAGTTCTACGCTTGCCGTGGCCACCACCACCTACGCCCACATCCAGCACTACCTGCCCGAGCAGTGGGTCCACTTCTACTTCCATCCCACGCTGAACCCTCTGGCCCAGCCAGGCGAGCTCTGTCTGTTTCTCCTCTGCGTGTGGTTGCTGCTGCTGCTCTCCATCGCCGTGGCCGATGCCGCTTTCAGCCAGCTGCGCAGCATTGCCGCCGTAGCCTACCTGGCGACGTTGCTTGCCGTCTGCATCCTCATCTATCTCCTGCTCAGTCTGGCTTCGCAGCTGAGCATCTACCTCGCCTACGCACTTTGTGCGCTCTACATTCTCTCCACCCTCATCTATTACTTCACCCACGTCCGTGCCCACTACCTCTGCGGCCGCTGCGGAGCCAAGATGCGGCAGAAAGGCGTATGCCCCCGCTGCGGAGCAGTCAATGATTGATTGCAAGTCGAATTTTCCAATTGTAAGATTGTAAGATTGTAAGATTAGCAAATCCATAAATCCGTAAATACCCCTCATGTCCTTCACCTCCCTTCAGTTTCTGTTCTTTCTCCCGCTGGTCTTCAGCCTCTACTGGATGCTTCGTCGCAGTGTGCGGTGGCAGAATCTGCTGTTGGTGGTCGCCAGCTATGTCTTCTATGGCTGGTGGGACTGGCGCTTCCTGGGCCTGATAGCGCTGACCACCGCCGCCAGCTTTGCCAGCGGTCTGCTGCTGGAATCCTACGAAGGGCATGAGCGGCGTCGCCGCTGGATCACGTCCTCCAACATCGCTCTGAACCTGGGCATCCTCGCCCTCTTCAAGTACTACAATTTCTTCGCCGACAACTTCGCCGCGCTACTGCTGGCGCTGGGACTCCACGCGGACCTGCCCACGCTGCGCCTCATCCTTCCCGTGGGCATCTCGTTCTACACGTTCCAAGCCCTCAGCTACACCATCGACGTCCATCGTCGGCAGTTGCGCGCCACGCGCGATGCCGTGGCCTTCTTCGCCTACATCTCCTTCTTCCCACAGCTGGTGGCTGGTCCCATCGAGCGCGCCACGCACCTGTTGCCGCAGATGTTGCGCGCGCGTACCTTTAAATATGAAGCTGCCGTCGATGGTCTGCGCCAGATGCTTTGGGGCTTCGCCAAGAAGATGCTGGTGGCGGACAGCTGCGCCCTGGCCGTGGACATCATCTGGCAGTCGCCCGCCGAGCAGAGCGCGCTGGTGCTGGCCGTGGGTGCCGTGCTCTTCAGCATCCAGATCTACGGCGACTTCTCGGGCTACAGCGACATCGCCGTGGGCTGCGCCCGCCTCTTCGGCATCCAGCTGATGCAGAATTTCCGCACTCCCTACTTCGCCACCTCCGTCCGCGACTTCTGGCGCCGCTGGCACATCTCGCTGATGACATGGCTTCGGGACTACGTCTATATCCCCCTCGGCGGCAACCGCTGTTCTCCTCTGCGCCACACGCTGAACACCCTCACCACCTTCCTCCTGAGCGGACTCTGGCACGGTGCCGCCTGGACCTACGTCCTCTGGGGCCTGTACCACGGAGTCCTCGTCAGCATCGAGAAAGCCCTAAACTCTAAACTCTCCGCTCGACTTCTAGTCGCTCATTCGAGCTTGCGAGTCTTGAGAACTCCAAACTACTCTAAACTCTACACTCTAAACTCTACACTCCTCACCTTCCCGCTCGTCACGTTCGGCTGGATCCTCTTCCGCGCACCCGACCTCAGCTCGTTCTGCGCCTACGCCAGCGGCCTCACACACCTCTCCACCCTCGCCGCCTTCTCCACCCTGACCATGGGCAAGACCGCCCTGCTCTGGAGTGCGGCGCTGATGGTTATCGAGTGGCTGCAGCGCCACCGCACCCACGCGCTCGACCTCCCCGCCTGCGGCATCCTGCGCCTGCGCGCCGTCCGCTGGACTATCTACTACGCGCTGCTGGCGCTGCTGCTCTTCTGCCACGCCGACGCCCACAACTTCATCTACTTCCAATTCTGAAAGCCATGAGCCCCACAGACATACATCCGCAGTCCGAGCTGTCGTCGCAGGCGGCCTCCACCCTCAAAGTCAGGGAGTCGGCATGGCGCCTCTTCCTCCGCCGCCTCGCGCTCTTCCTGCTGCCGCTGCTGCTGCTTGCCGCCGCGACGGAACTCTATGTGCGCAGCCTCCCCAACAGCTACCGCATGAAAGCCGAGATGATGCAGCGCATGGAAGACAGCGTGGAGGTGATGATCCTCGGCAACAGCCACGCCTACAGCGGCATCCGCCCCGAGCTCATCCCCGGCTGCGCCGTCAACCTCGCCAACGTCTCGCAGACGCTGGACCTCGACCTGCTGCTGCTGGAGCACTATGCTCCACGCAGCCCGCGTCTGCGCGTTGTCGTCCTGCCGCTGGACAACAGCAACCTCTTCGACCAGCCCATGCAGCAGACCGACGAGTGGTTCCGCTGCGCCTACTACCGCCGCTACATGCACCTTGGCGCCTACTACCGCCCGCGCTACTGGCTGGAGCTCTTCCACTTCCAGAGCATGCGCGGCAAGATCCGGAAATGGCGACAGCAGCGCCAGCCCGACTGCACCGCGCTGGGATGGGACACCGACAACAGCCTCCGCCATCGCGCCGCAGACTGGAACACAGGCCAAGTCGATCGCGTGCTGCAGCGCCACATCTGCCACGACTGGGAACAAGCCTCCGCCAATCAGGCAACGCTACTGCACATCGCCCGCTACTGCCGCGAGCACCACCTGCGCCTCATGCTCGTGGCCACCCCCGTCTATCCCGCCTACGCCGCAGGCATCCCAGCCTCGCAGCGCCGTTTCCTCGCTGCCACGCGCCTTGCTGCCAGGCAGGCGGGTGCCACCGTCCTCGACTTCTCCGCGGACACCACTTTCTGCGACCCCGACTTCTTCGACCCCGACCATCTCTCGCACGAAGGAGCTGCGAAGTTCACCCGTCTGCTGCCAATCAAGTGATTATCTCAGAACGATCCTCCGGATTGAGGTCTATCTCGGCATGAGATTCGCCCTCCCCCCCCGAACAAAAAAATTGCGACTCGCATCACTGCGACTCGCAATTCAATTTGGAATTCCAGGAATCTCACTCCCCTTTACTGCGGGAAGAGGATTCCACCTATCTATCAAACTATGTTAATATTTGGTATGGATAAAGGATCCAAAATTTGCATTTTTTCTCTCGCACACGGCATCAGAAGAGAGGCGAGGGATACACGCCCTCGTCCACCAGCTGCTGGATGCGCTCCACGGTGCCGGGACGGTCGGCGGCATAGGTCACGCCGAACCACTTCGACGTCGTATCGAGCACCTTCACGGTGGCCGTGCCCTCGTTGATGAGCTTGTCCACCATCAGGGGGATGAAGAACTCAGCCTTCAGGTTCTCCATGTTCTTGGGATTGGAGAGGAACTCCTTGAAGTACTCCTCGCTGTACTTGAAGTAGTCGGGAGTGAAGCCCCACATGTTCATGCTCACGGGGACGTTCTCGCCGCCCACGGGCTTCCATTCGCCGTCTTCCTTGTAGCAGATCTCGCCGTCGATGCGCTCGATTTCGGTGCGCTCCACCACGTCGGTGAGGTTGCCCTGGGCATCCTTGCCGCATACGCCGCGGGCCACGCTGCCGTTCTCCGAGAGGGTGTTGCCCACGCGGAAGCCCACCATGGCGTACTTACCCGTGCTGCCCTCGGGCAGCTCAGAGAGGAACTTGCCGATGGTCATGAAGGCGTCGCGGTTGTAGAAGTCGTCGCAGTTGATGACGCAGAAGGGCTCCTTGATGACGTCCTTGCCCATCAGCACGGCGTGGTTCGTGCCCCAGGGCTTCACACGTCCTTCGGGAACGCTGAATCCTTCGGGCAGGTCGTCCAGGGCCTGGAAGCAGAGTTCGCAGGGGATGTGGCCCTCGTATTTCTTCAGTATCTGATTGCGGAACTGGTCTTCGAAGTCGCGGCGGATGACCCAGACGATCTTGCCGAAGCCAGCCTGGATGGCATCGTAGATGGAGTAGTCCATGATGGTTTCACCATTGGGGCCCAGCGCATCGAGCTGCTTCAGCCCACCGTAACGGCTGCCCATACCGGCAGCAAGGAGGAATAGAGTAGGTTTCATTTCTGGATTGTTTCTTGGGGTTATTTAGTTAATTCGTGCCGCAAAGTTACGTATTATTTTTCATTCGCGCACTATAAAAGGCACAAAAAATCACCTGCTGTGCATAAAAAGCATACTTTTCGGCATCCTTTCCGCTCATAAAAGCCAAACGGCCCAATGAAGGGAAGCCTGTTAAGGAAGTCTGTTGCAAATCCTAATGGAGATAGCCGCGAGGAAGTGAGGAGAACGCTTCTCACGAATAATCAGACATCATAACCTCACTCATGATATGCAAAGCGGTATCTTTGCAATGCAAAAGAACCATTGGCGGTCGGCAGAGGGGATGTTTTAGTCGGAAGTAGGCAGGTGCTCTATTTATTTCAGGGCTTCCTGCTGGCGGTTTTCTTGGTAGTGGTCGCCTACGAGCTGGAGGAAGCGGCGGCGGAATTTGCGGAGGAGACGGGGATGGGTGGCGGTGATGTCGAGGTGCTGGGAGGGGTCTGCCTGGAGGTCGTAGAGGGTGTAGTCGGAGACTACTCCGAGCTCGTTGCCTGTGGCGTTGCGCCGGGCTCCTCGATAGGGAGGGATGAGGGCGTAGCGGCCGCATCGGTAGGCGAGTCGTCCGGCGGCCTCGACGATCATCTCGCGGCGCGCACGGCGGCTCTTGCCGAGGAAGGTGGAGAGGAGGTTCTCGGAGTCGAGTCCTGCGGGCACGGGCTGGCGGAGCATGGCGGCGAGGGAGGCGAGGAGGTCTTGCTGGGAGACGAGGGCGTCGGAGACGAGCGGGCGGATGTGGCCGCGCCAGTAGATGAAGAAAGGCACGCGCGTGCCGGCGTCGAAGAGGCTGTACTTGCCTCCGCGGAGGCCTCCCATGGGGTCGTGGAGGGGTGCGGATTCGCGGGCTCCGTCCTGGTAGCCGTCGTCGAGGACGGGTCCGTTGTCGGAGCTGAAGATGATGATGGTGTTGTCGAGGAGTCCTTCGCGCTCGAGTTTCTGGATGAGCTGTCCCACGCACCAGTCTGCCTCGAGGATGACGTCGCCGCGCGGTCCGAGGGCTGTCCTGCCGGCGAAGCGCGGGTCAGGGACGCGTGGCACGTGGGGCTGGTGGAGTCCGTAGTAGAGGAAGAAGGGCTGGTGCTTGTTGGCGTCGATGAAGGCGTTGCAACGGTCGAGGAAATACTGCGCCATCTGGTCGTCCTGCCATCGTGCGGCGTGGCCTCCTCGCATGAATCCTATGCGTCCGATGCCGTTGATGACGGTGTTGTCGTGGCCGTGGGAGGAGGGCATGCGTACGAGCTCGGGATTGTCGCGCAGGGTGGGTTCTCCGGGGAAGTTGTGTTCGTAGCTGACTTCGATGGGGTCGTCGGGGTCGAGTCCTACGACGCGTCCGTTCTCGACATATACGGTGGGCACTCGGTCCACGGTGGCCGCGATGATGCACGAGTAGTCGAATCCTATCTCTCGCGCTCCGGGGCGGATGACGTCGTTCCAGTTGATCTTGCCGCGGCCCAT
Organism: uncultured Prevotellaceae bacterium; assembly: GCA_900318115.1. GTDB lineage: Bacteria > Bacteroidota > Bacteroidia > Bacteroidales > Bacteroidaceae > Physcousia. The sequence goes on from ONJJ01000004.1 coordinate 59,053, forward strand.
GCCGAGGTGCCACTTGCCGACGGCGGCGGTGGCGTAGCCTGCGTGCTGGAACATGCGCGGGAGGGTGAACTGCTGTGGATCGACGATGAGTGGTGCGTCGCCAGGTAGGATGTGGGCGTCCTTGTTCTTCCAGGGGTACATGCCGGTGAAGAGTCCGTAGCGGCTGGGTGTGCTGGTGGCAGAGGTGGCGTGGCCGTCGGTGAAGCAAACGCCTCCGCGGGCGAGGCGGTCGATGTTGGGTGTGCGGATGGTGGTCTGGCCGTAGGCGCTGACGTCGCCGTAGCCGAGGTCATCGGCGAGGATGAGTACGACGTTCGGGCGCTGGGAGTCCTGCGCGGCAGCGGCTGCGGCGGGGGAGGAGGGAGTTTCGCGCAAATATGCGCGACACCCAACCGAAGGTGAGAGGGGGCAGCCGGCGGCGAGTGCGAGTGCCGGGGGGCAGCCGGCGGCGAGTGCGAGTGCCGCGAGGGTCAATGTTTTCTGGTGTTCCATAGTTTGTGGATTGTGCCGTCGGGGCGGCGGGTGATGACGATGCCTGCGGACAGGGATACCACGGGTCGTCCGCTGAGGTCAAAGGACGTTGAGGATGCCTGGATGGGAGGATTGGAGGAGGAGCGGGATGGGTTGTTGAGGGATTTGTAGTCGTGGAGTGTGCCGGGGGACTTGACGTCGTGAATGCCGTCGGGCAGGGGCTGCAGGCGGAGTTCCATCCATGTCCATGGCCGCAGTTGGTCCACGTCGGGGATGGTCTCGTGGAGGACTGTGCCGTCGCGGTTGTCGGTGACGTCGATGGCGGCTGCCATGCGCGCTCCTATGGGTGGCTGCTGGCATCCGAGTGCGCTCCACGGTATGGCGGCCTCGATGACGTAGTTGGAGCTGAATGTTCCGGCGACGAAGTGGATGGCAAAGTCTTCTCCTGTGATGCGCCTCCATGCGCGGCTCTGTCCTCGCTGTGCGAGGTGGGTGCCAGCAGCCCGGAGTTGTAGTTTGTAGCTGGTGGGCTGCGGCGCTGTCTCGGTGGAGCCTTCGACGTCGAGGAGCAGGGTGACGAGGTCGGGGTTGTTGTTGCCTGTGGCGAGGGTCTTGTCATAGACTCGCGCGAGAAAGTAAAGGGAGTCGAGGTCATAGGCGAAGTCGGCGATGACGCGTGTGCCGCAGTCGGTGCCGAGCAGGATCTGTGCGGCGTCGTTGCGGGTGTAGCCCTCGCCGTTGGTCAGTCGTCCGTCCACAGCGGGATGTCCGTAAGCAGCTTGCAGGAGTCGTGTGGGGTATCCCTTGATCATCTCTATCTTCCCGTTGATGCCCGACACGGCGACGACGACTCCTGTGTCGATGACAGCGAGTGAGTTCCAGAGTCCCTGGGGGTTGTGCTGCGCCTCGCCGAAGGGCGTGCTGACGGCGCGGAAGTCGCGTGCCTCGTCGTTGCCCACGGCCACTCGCATCTGTATCTTGCCGTCGTTGCCGTAGGGCGACTGGTGGCTGATGACGGTCTCTCCTGTGGGCAGCTGTCGGAGGTAGGGTGCTCCTCCAGTGGCGACGGGGCAGAAGTCGAAGTTGAGCGAGCAGTCGCGGTTCTTGTCTGTGGCATTGACCCAGTAGTTCTGCCAGTTGTTCTGGAGTGTGGTGCGTACGGTGGTGGGGAGGAAGTCGTTGTATCCCCAACCGTTGTCCTCGATGGCGACAACTATCTCCTGGGTGCGCTGGAGGAGTATGGGCACGGGCATGCCGTCGCGGTAGCCTTTCCGGTAGCTTATTTTCTGTGCCTTGGTCCATGTCTGTCCGCCGTCGAAGCTGCGGCAGAGGGAAATCTGTTGGTCGCCGTTGGTGGTGTAGGGTCCTTCGTCGGCGAAGTAGAGGTGGAGTTCGCCGGAGGGCAGTTGCAGGAAGCTGGGTTCCCAGCAGCCGTCGTGGAAGGTGTAGCTGGCGTCGTTGACGAAGATCTCGTCGCTCCAGGAGCGCCCGTTGTCGGTGCTGCGCTTGCAGCGGATGCCGAAGCGGCGGTCCTCGGTGTAGGGCTCGGAGGGGCGTGGATTGTAGCCCACGACGATGGTGCCGTCGTGGAGCTGGATGAGGTCGGGCACGCAGTTGGGGGTGTTGTTGGTGTTGGTGACGATGCGCTTGGCGGCGGTCCAGGTCTTGCCGAGGTTGGAGCTGAAGGCGATGTCGATGCCGCTGTGCTCGCAGGCGGCCATCAGGCGCCCGTCCTGCAGCTGGATGATGCGCGCGTAGCCGCCGCTGGCGAAGACGGTGCGCCGGGTGGTGGTGTCCCAGAAGATGCGGGGATAGGGATAGGGGGACACGGAGGCGGCGCGCAGGGGGAAGGAGGAGAAGAGGAAGAGGAGGAAGAAGAGGGGGAGGTGCCGCAATAAAATTGCGGCGGAAAAAACGGGACGGAGGGAGGTTTTCATAAATTTAGGGAATTAGGATTTTTAAAGTTCGAGGATTAAGAGGGAGGGGAAAGAAGCGGGAGGGGGAGGTGCCGCAATAAAATTGCGGCGAAAAAAACGGGACGGAGGAAGAGGGGGGACATAGGAGGGGACTTTTTAGGGGGGGATTTGAGGGAGAGAGAGGGCTGCAATCTTACAATCTTACAATCTTACAATTGGTTTTTTCAGAAGGGATAGCCTACGGCGAGGTGGAATCCTACGGAGTCCCAGAAGCGGCGGAGGTTGTAGTATCCGCTGCGTCCGGTGTCGTAGGGAGCGTGGATGCCGATGCCGACGTCGAATCGGAGGACGAGGAAGTCGAGGTCATAGCGGAGTCCGGCACCTGTTCCAAGCGCTATGTCGCGGAAGAAGTGGCTGGCATCGATGGCGGCGCCGGGGCGGTCGGCATCGGGCTGCATGAGCCATACGTTGCCGGCATCGAGGAAGACGGCTCCGGAGAGGGCTCCGACGACGGGGAAACGGTACTCGGCATTGAGTTCGAGCTTGAGGTTGCCGACCTGGTCCACGTAGCTCCATCCGGAAGCCGAGGGGTGGTAGCGTCCGGGACCAATGGTGCGTACGCCGAAGGCTCGGATGCTGTTGGCTCCGCCGACGTTGAAGAGGTCGGTGTAGGGTGCCATGGTGCTGTTGCCGTAGCTCCACACGGCTCCGAGGAATGCGCGGGCAGCGATGGCGGTGCGGGCCGTCACGGGAAAGGTCTCGCGCCACTCGGCGGTGAGCTTGAGGAACTGGGCGTAGGGCACTCCGAGGAGGTTCTTGTTGCGCTCGCGCACGGGGCGCCCGCAGAGGCTGTAGATGGTGTTGGTGATGTTGCCTGCCTGCTTGGCGTTGAGGATTATGGCGCGGGAGTGGCCGTCGCGAGCGCGGGGAGCGTAGGTGAAGGTGTAGGACATGGAGGGCACGAGCTGGTTGCGCATGCTGACGTAGAGCGCCTGGTTGGAATTCATGATGGAATCGAAGCGGGCAGAGCGGTGGGAGAGCATGTTGTAGTCCAGGCGCAGCGGCACGAACTCGTGCTTGATGTCGCGGCGTCGCTGGTAGGTGTAGGTGAGGCGTGCTCCGAAGCTGATGAGTTGGAAGTAGGAGGCGCGGTTCATCCAGTCGATGTCCAGCTTATAGACGGTGGAGGCCTGCGCGCGCCGGTTGAGTTTGCGTGCGAGTCCGAAGAACTTCAGGCGCGGATAGGTCAGCGTGAGCGACGAGCCCAGCTCGAAGGAGTTGAGCAGGCTGCGGTCGGTGTCCTCGGAGGGGATGCCCGTCTGCCACTCGTAGGAGCCATAGACCTTGAAGTTCAGGGTCTCGGCGCCTCGGAAGACGTTGCGCTTGGTCATCCCCCATCCTATTCCGGGTCCCAGCAGTCCGTTGGTCTTGTTGGTGAACTTGGCTTCGAGCTCGCTGTCGTAGGGCTTGTCGAGGACGGCGAAGATGTTGACGTCGAGGGTGTCACAGGCGGCGGTGGTATCGCGCGGTACGTAGTTCATCTGCACGTTGGAGAAGATGCCCATGCCGCCGACCTTGGTCTGAATGAGTTCGTGGATTCGCTGCCGGTAGAGCGCTCCGCGCTCGTAGAAGAGGTTATGGCGTATGGCTCCGTAGCGTAGGGGCGGCTTTTGGGTGTTGCCGTTCCAGCGGAGGATGTTTCCGTCGCGTGTGAGCATGCTGTCGGTGACGGCGAAGTCTCCCTGCGAGAGCACGGTGATGCTGGTTCGTCCCATGTAGTAGCGGTTGCGCTCCTGCGGCTTCATGTCGGGCCGTGGCCGCACCTGCAGGTGTGCGGTGAGTGGTTTCCGGAGCGTGTCGGCGCGGAAGGTGATGTGCTCTGGGCGATAGAAGTAGAATCCATTGTTGCGGAAGAGTGTGGAGAGTCGCCGTCGCTCGGCATCGAGCTGTATGGCCGTGAAGGGGTCGCCGGTGTGGAGTGTGCTCTCGTCAGCGGTGGCGCGTATGAGGCTGTCGGTTGTGTGTCCGAAGCGCTGATATTCGATATTTCCCAGTCGGTAGAGGGGTCCGGGGAAAACGGAGTATCCGATGCGCGCCTTCAGCGAGTCGCGCCGCTCGGGCTGCACCTCATATTCCACTCGTCCGTGGAAGAATCCGTAGTTGCGGAGGGTGTTGCGCGCAATTTGTGTGCGCAGGCGCGGATTGGCGGTGGAGATGGTGCGCGGGCGGGCGGCAAAGGAGTCGAACACCCATCGTCCGAAGCGTGTGGTGTCGTTGACGAAGCCGCTGTAGAACCACAATCCCACGGGGAAGGGCCACCGCGCCGAGGTGCTGCCGAAGACGCTGTTGTTGGGCGCGTAGGCGAGCGCGGCATTCACCTCCTCCTGCGCGGTGCGCATGGCGCCTTGGTAGATGGCTATTTCGCGGCGCAGGCTGTCGCGCTCCTGACGGCTGAGTTCGTGGTCCTTGGCGCGCTGGCTCATGTGGTGGATCAGGGTGGAGGCATCGACGTTGCCGCTGAGCAGTCCCTCGACGGTGTTGTAGGCATCGGCGATGGCTGTGATGACGCCTGTGCTGTCCTGCTGCTCCTGGTGTCGGCGTCCGTAGTGGCGCGCGCGGCGTCCGTAGGCAATTTCGGTGATGCCGGTGTAGAGCACCTCGCCCTCCGGCAGCTTTGCGGTGGTGGAGCAGGAGACGAGCAGCAGCGGGGAGCAGGGAACGAGGAGCGACAGGCACACAGCAATCCAGAAGGTTGTCCTCCGGACAGCCTCCCGACAATTCTTATTTCCCATCATCTTCTTCATTGCACGCTATCAGCTTTCAATCTTACAATCTTACAATCTTACAATTGGTATTTTCAGAAGGGAATCTTACAATCTTTTTGGTGGTATTCGACGGGCATACACGGGGGTATGCCCCTACGGTGGGTACGCACCCTAAAATGTGAACTAATTGTGCTCATCTGCTTATCTTTTTTACTTTTTATTTCTTTTTTCTCTTATTCTCTTTTCCTTTTTTACTTTTCTTTTTTCGGTTCCTTTCTGAAGAGGAAGAGTTCGCCGAGTTTGTTGGTCTTGCGGCGGAGCACGAGTCCGCCTCCCATCTCGATGACTTCTCCGTCGAGCAGCGACTCGTTGTTCTTGTCGTAGAAGAGTTTGACGTAGCGCGTGGCGCTCTTGTCGAGGCGGTACTCCACGCTGAGGTTGTCGATGAGAGTCTCGCCCGTGTTCTCCACGTTCGCTCCTGAGCTGACGCGGCCTCCGACGATGACGCTGACGCGGTTGCCCCAGAAGCGCTTGGCAAAGCGGAAGCTGTAGTCGGTCTGAGTGGACCCCGTGGCGCTGGTGCCCTGCTCCACGCCGATGCTGAGGTCCACGCTCTTCAGGGCCTTGCCGGTGATGTTGGAGATCTGGCTCTGAAGGAAGGCGTTGAGCGCGTTCTGTCCGGAGAGTCCGTTGCTGCCGTTTTCGTTGAAATACATCCCCGTGGCGAGCATGGTCACCGCCACGCGTCCGCGCTGCTCGGCGGACATCGTCAGGAGCTCGGTCTGCAACGAGAGGTCGTCGGGGGCATCGAGCGTGAACTCCAGTCCCAGGTTCTCCAGCGTCTGTGTGATATTCATCCCGACATCGAAGTTCACGCTGCGCGGATGGTCGTTCTCCGTGATGGTGGTGCGCAGGCGCTCGGTGGCGGAGAGGTTCAGGGTGGGATTCGTCAGCGGTCCACGGAACTCCACGTAGCTGCCGTTCTTGATGGTGAACTCCTTCAGGGGGATGACCATCATGGTGTACTTCAGGGTTCCGCTGTTGATGGTGTAGCGTCCGTTGAGCTGGAGGTTCTTCTCGGGAGAGTAGGTCATGGTGAGGTCTCCGCCGCCTTCAAGGTCCACGTAGCTGGTGGCATCGGGGCTGAGGAGGCAATGGATCTGTGCGGCATTGTCGATGCTGACGCTCATGGTGACGTTCATGTTCATCGGGCGGCTGCGCTCCTCGTTGAGCACGCGGGTGCTGTCCTCGAAGTCCACGAACTCCACGAGGTCTGCCAGCTCGTCCTCCACGGAGAGCGGCGAGTCGGAGAGCACATAGGTCATGTCCGTGTTGCCCAGGACATTCAGGCGTCCGAACATGCGCAGGTTGTCCAGCGTGCCGCGCAGCATGGCGTTGAAGTCCACGAACACCTTGCCGTAGGCCACCGAGTTCTTCGACTTCTTGGCATTGATGAGCTCGAAGTCGGAGGCGCTGAGGTTGGCATTGACGTTGATGCGGTCGAGGTCGGCGAAGTCGATGCCGCCGTCGAGGATGAAGGGGTTGCTCCCCGTGGAGAACACGCGGAGGTGGTCGAGGCGGAGGTTGCTGCGCTCTACGCGGATGGTATCGTCCTCGAAGCGGAGGTTCAGGCTGTAGGGTTCCGAGACCAGTCGCAGTCCGCTGGTACTCATCTGTCCATCGACGAGAGGCCGCGAGGTGGAGCCTCCGACGTGTATGTCGCCGATGGCCACGCCCTCCAGCCGCGCCACGGCGTCGGGGAAGAATCCGTTCGCCATCGAGAAGGGCAGGCGGTCCAGTGTGGCTGCCACGTCCAGCAAGCCATCGGTCTCGCGCGGAGTGTAGGAACCTGTGAAGGTGGCCACGGGCACTCCCGTCTGCATCAGCGTGCCATCGACGAAATGGCTGCCGTCGGCCTCCGGCAGATACACAGCCTGCAGGCCAATCTGTCCCAGCGGTGCGCCTTCGAAGGTCATGTCATTCACCGTCAGGTCTGCAGAGACGCTGAGGTTCTCCGGCGTCTGGATGAGGTGGGCGTCGCCGTGGAGGTAGCCTGTCAGGCGCGGAGCATAGGGCAGCACGGTCATCAGCTCGCCCAGGTTGAAGCGGTTGAGCGAGACGGAGAGATCCTGCAGCGCATCCTCGTTGGGCGTGGAGTAGAGCTTCAGACCTGTGCCGTCGTCAGCCAGCAGATCCAGGTCTGCCGAGACGCGGTTGCCGCGGCCGAGCATGACATAGTTGTTGTCGTTGAGGTGGAACGTGCGATAGGCGAGGATGGGATTCAGCGGGTCCAGATGCAGGCGGAAGCCTTCCTCCTCGATGGTTGCCAGGAGTCCGAGATCCACTCCCTTGCGTCCTCGCTCGTCGAAGTAAGTGAGGGTGGCGCCTGCGCCGGTGGGTAGCAGGTAGGCATTCATGCGCGCATCGAAAGTGATCTGGGGATTGCGCTTGCCGTTGCGCACGCGGGCATCCATCTTCACTCCCGTGCTGTCCTGATAGACATGCATCCGCAGGGTGTCCAGCTGGATGGCACCAGGGGTGAGGTTGAAAACATGGCCGCCGCCATTGATGCCCACCAAGGGGTCGAGGTTCAAGTCCAGATGCGCCGTCTGGAAGCCGTAGCCCATGGACTTCAGGATGTCATGCACGGGGTTGTGCTCGCCGGAGCGCATGTGGAAGTCGATTTGCGGCAGTCGGGCGGTGAGCTCGTGAGTGTTGACGCGGCGATCCGTCATCTGGCGGCTGAACTCATCGGTGAAGTGCGAGAGTTGCTCCAGCAGCTGGTCGTAGCCTGTGCGTCCGTTGGCACTCAGCAGCAGGTCGCCGCTGGTGAGATAGACGTGGGTGGTGTCTGGCGTCAGCTCCGCTTCGAGCTCGATGTCTTCGGGGCGGAACAGGGTGTCGCCAGGCTGGAGGATAATATCTGTGACGGTGCCGAACAGGCGATGGTGTTTGTTGAGGTCGGTGGTGCCGTCAAGATGCAGGCACATGGAGGTGCGCAACGGCTCCTCCGTCACTCCCAGCGCCTGCAGGTCGGCATGACTGAGATCCAGTCCGAAGGTGAGCTCCGTCAGCTTGTGGGCCAGCAGCGCATCGACCTCTGCCGTGGCTGCCAGTTGTTCCGTGTCGCTGTGCAGGCGGGCGTAGCCGTGGCCGCCAGCCACTCGCGCCGCGAGCTGAATGCCGCTGAGGTCTATGTGCTTGTATTGGAAGCGCGTCAGCTGCGCCTTGGCATCCATGCGTGTGGCATGTGCCAGGAGGTCTGTCCCATGGCCCTGGGCTGCTGCGGTGAAGCTGATGGTGCCCAGGCTGTCGGCTGGCAGGAAGTGGTTCAGGTTCAATGCACTGCCACGCAGACGGACGTCATACCCGAGGTCGCCGCGCGTGTCTATGCCGCCTTGCACATTCAGCGTGCCAGATGCCTCGCGCAGCTGGGCGTCGATGTCGTAGCGCGTGCCTTCGGCGGAAGCACTCCCCTGAAGCGTCATCGGCGGCAGGCGCAGGCCACGGATGTCCAGCCAGGCTGCCACCCAGCGCAGGTCCTGCGTGTGGACGTCATAGGTCAGGCTGCCACCTTGCGAGAAGGAAGTTTCGGAGGTGTCGGAGTACTCAGAATAATCGGAGTTTTCGGGATACTCGGATTTCTCTGATTTTTCTGACCTCTCGCTGCCGAGGAGCGCAGTGAGGTCGCCAGAGGCATCCAGGTGGAAGCTGCCAGGCAGGGTGGCGTTGATGCGGCTGAGCTGCAAGTAATCTATGTTGCCGCTGGCAGCAAGGCTGACGGACAGCGGGAGGTCGGGATAGTGGCGGAAGAATTCGTCGAGGAAGTCTTTCGGAAGCCACGGACGCAGCAGGCGCAGCAGGTCGCCGCGGCTCCATCGGGTGTCCAGACGCACATCCAGTCCCCCACCCTGCCCCGCCGCCAGCGCACGGAAGTCCATGTCCACGCCGCCGCGCAAGTCGGAACTCGGAGTGTGTAGCGCCAGCGAGGGCACTGCCAGATGGCTGCGCTCGTCGTCGTAGGCGATGCTGTCTGCCTTCAGCGAGAGCGAATCCAGAGCCATCAGCGCGGCCTCTCTGCCTGAGGGCCAAAGGCGCACGCTGTCCGCCTGCAGCTGAGCCTGTTGCGCTCCATAGAGCTGGCGTCCGAGGTCCACATATCCATCGGTGGCGACAAGCGAACGGACACCCGCCTGCACCTCCAGCGCCGAGTCGCCGTCCATCACAAAGCGCACACGGGCATCTTCGATGGCGGCGCGCTCCACGTCAATCGTCCATTCCAAAGGAGCACTGGCAGTGGTGTCCTCCTCCGTGGTGGTGTCGCGCAGCGCGATATCCAAATCCAGCCCGCGCGCCTCCACATCGCTGAGTGCCACGTGGCGGGACTTCAGGTCCACATCGTCGTGCAGCGTCAGTTCCTCCAGACGCCCACGAATCAAGGTGGAGGCTATCCACTCCCGCGTGTCCACCTGCGCTCGCTGCAACGTCACGGCATCCAATCCCACACGCCCGCGCACAAAAGAACTAAGGTCAAGGTCCACCAGCGCATGGTCGGCAGCCACGAGCGTGTCGCCGCCAGCATTGCACATCGCTAACTGCTGAACGTCCAAATCCAGCGGGAAGCGCAGGCGCAAGCGGCCGACGCTGACGTCCATGCCCGTCTGCGCAGAGACATACGCAGCCACCTTCCGCACAGCATAGTCCTGCACGGGAGGCACATACAGCAACGTGCCTGCGACGAGAATCAGCAGCAAGGGCACAGCCAAGGCGATTCCCAGCCACTTCAGAAGACGTTTCATAGGCGTTAGCGAACGTTTTTCGGCACAAAGATAGACAAAAAAGACCATTCTGCGCTTTCCCTGATGGAAAAACTCTACGAACAAGGCACGAAACTTAATTCTTTTTCCGTAACTTTGCGCCAAAATAACGTTATTTAAACAATGAAACATCTCTTTCCTGCTTGCTTCGCACTGATTCTGGTGCTCACCGCCTGCCACGACAGCCGACGCGATGCCATCGGACAGACGGAGGTACTCATCGAGACGACTGAAGGCGACATCGTCGTGCGACTCTACGACGACACACCCATCCACCGCGACAACTTCATCCGCAATGTCCAAGCGGGAGTCTACGACGGAATCCTATTCAATCGGATTGTGCCCGACATGGTTATCCAGACGGGTGACACGACGCTCAGACTGGGGAATGTGGAAGGCAAACAGGGGAGCGAGAAAGGCAGCGAGGAAGACAGAAAGAAAGTGGGAAAGCACACGCAGGACGCAGAAAGCAAGGAGGCCCCTGGACTCCTGCCTGCCGAGATCGTCTATCCGCGCCATTTCCACAAACAAGGCGCACTGGCAGCCGCTCGCGAGCCAGACAGCATCAACCCCGGACGGCAATCCAGCGCACTACAGTGGTACATCGTGACAGGAAAAAAATACACCTCCGGCGAACTGGCAGAACTGCAAGCCACACTCTACGACGCCAAAGTGGCTGCTCGATTCGAGCTGCTGCAACGTCAGCATGCTGAAGAACTGGCACGGCTCAAGGCTACCAATCACGATGCCCACCAGCAGCTCCTCAATGATCTGCAAGTCCAGGCAGAGGAAGAACTGGCTGCCACGCCGCCACCACCTTTCAACGACGCACAGAAACAAGCCTACAGCCGCAACGGAGGAGCGCCTCATCTGGACAACGAGTACACGATCTTCGGCGAAGTCGTTGACGGCTTGCCCATTGCACTGCGCATCGGGCGAACGCCTGTGGATGCACGCGAGCATCCGCGAAGAGCCGTGGGTATAAAGCGAGTCGTTGTCAGATAATCCGACACATTACCTACGTATGATACAAGACGTACAACTGCGCGTGGTGCCCGAGGTGGCTGCCACGGAACGCAAGCTCACGGACACTGCTGCCGCTATGCTCGGAGTGGAGTCGAAGCGCATCAACGGAACACGCATCATCCGCCGAAGCATCGATGCACGCCAGCGCCAAGTCATGGTGAACCTGACGCTGCGATGCTGGGTGGATGAGCCGATGGCCACAGAAGCCTTTCAACGCACGGAATATTCCAACGTGGAGGGGAGGCCACAGGTCATCGTCGTCGGAGCGGGACCTGGAGGACTGTTCGCGGCGCTGCGACTGATAGAACTCGGGCTGCGCCCCATCGTAGTGGAACGCGGCAAGGACGTCCACCAGCGAAAAAAAGACATCGCACGCATCTCCCGCGAACATCTCGTAGATCCCGAGAGTAACTACTCCTTCGGCGAGGGAGGCGCCGGAGCCTACTCCGACGGAAAACTCTACACGCGCTCGAAGAAGCGCGGCTCGGTGGAGAAAATACTGAATGTTTTCTGCCAGCACGGTGCGCAGACCACCATCCTCGCCGATGCACATCCTCACATCGGCACAGACCGCCTGCCGCGCGTCATCGAGAACATGCGCAACACCATCCTCAATTGCGGCGGCGAGGTACATTTCCAGACGCGCATGACAGACCTGCTGATCGAGAAGGACCGCGTGGTTGGATGCCGCTGCCTGTGCTGCGACATCGCTGCGGCACACCAAACCGCCACCTCCGGGAGCAACGTTACTTCCAGGAAGGAGCCTGGGTGCGGTTCGCTATGCCGCAACGATGTTGCGGCAAAAGAAATCGAGCTGCGAGGCCCCGTCATCCTCGCCACAGGCCACTCCGCGCGCGACGTTTACCGCCTGCTCGCCTCGCTCAACATCGAAATCGAAGCCAAGGGCATCGCCGTCGGTGTCCGACTGGAACATCCTTCGCACCTCATCGACCAGATTCAATACCACAATCGCAACGGACGAGGACGCTGGCTGCCTGCTGCCGAGTATGCCTTTGTCCAGCAGGTGCAGGACCGCGGCGTCTATTCCTTCTGCATGTGCCCTGGAGGATTCGTTGTGCCTGCCGCCACAGCAGCGGAGCAAGTCGTCGTCAACGGCATGAGTCCCAGCAATCGCGCAGGCCGCTGGAGCAACTCCGGAATGGTCGTCGAAGTGCGACCAGAGGACGTGGAACAAGCATTCATGAACGAACAAACTACCGACGAGCCTTCTCCGGCACTGAAGGTGATGGCCTTCCAAGAGCAATTGGAACGTCTGGCATGGCAGCAGGGAGGGCGCCGACAAACAGCGCCTGCACAGCGCATGGCAGACTTCGTCAATGGCCGCCTCAGCTACGACCTTCCGCCTTCGAGCTACGCACCTGGACTCATCTCCTCGCCCCTCCATTTCTGGCTACCGAAATCCATCGGAGCACGCCTGCAGGAAGGATTCCGCATCTTCGGCCGCAAGAGCCACGGTTTCCTCACGAACGAAGCCACCGTCATCGGCATCGAGACACGCACCTCTGCTCCCGTGCGCATCATCCGCGATGGCGAGAGGCTCCACCACATCCGTCTCCTTGGACTCTATCCATGCGGAGAAGGAGCGGGCTACGCAGGAGGCATCGTCAGTGCAGCCATTGACGGCGAACGCTGCGCCGAAGCTGCAGCGGCAGAGATAAAGCAGAGCCCCTGGTAGTCTCGACCACCAGAGGCTCTTATCTCCCTATTTCACAAGGGGGGAAGACTCTTATTATTTCACAAGGGGGGAAGACCCTTATTATTTCACAGGGGGGGAAGACTCTAATCGTTCACCTCACTCGCCTTCCTTCTCAGGTGCCTGCTCTATCAGTTCCATGAACTCATCGAGCTTAGGAGTGATGATGATCTGGGTGCGACGATTGCGCTGGCGCCCCAGTTCAGTGTCGTTGGTAGCGATGGGATTGTACTCACCACGGCTGCCTGCAGTCAGGCGCTTAGGATCCACGCCATAGCGGTTCTGCAGTTCCTGCACGACGCTGGAAGCACGCAGAGCGGCGAGGTCCCAGTTGTTGCGGATGTTCTCACGACTGATGGGCACATTGTCCGTGTTGCCTTCGATGAGCACTTCGTAGTCCTTGTAGTCGTTGATGATCTTGGCGATCTTGGACAACGTCTCGGCTGCGCGCTCGTTGATTTGATAGGAACCGCTCTTGTAGAGCATGTTGTCTGCCAGGGAGATATAGACAACACCTTTCAGCACCTGCACGTCAACCTCTTTCATCTCTTCCTTCGAGAGGGAGCGCGTCAGGTTGTTCGTCAGCGTGATGTTCAGACTGTCGCTCTTGTCCTTGGCTTCCACGAGCTGCTTGATAAACTTGTTCGAGGCATTGATCTCATCCACGAGTTTAGAGATGCTGATGTTCCCTTCGGCACTCTGCTGCAGACTCTTGTCAAGGGAGCCTTGCAGAGCGGCATAGCTCGCCTTCAGTTGTTCGTTGTTGGACTTGGCTTCCTTCAGGCGGTCTTCCAGACTCTTGATGGTAGCGCGGTTCTCTGCCAATGTGACCTTGGCTGCCTGCAGGTCATCCAACGTCTGGCGTTGCTGGTCTTGCAAGGCGGCGTAGTTGTTCTGTAGCTCGTTGTACTTCTTCTTGCTGGCGCAGGAGGTGAGCAGCAGTCCTGCGGCAAGGATGATAAATAGCTTCTTCATAATGAATGTCTTTTCGGGTTTACAATTTACGTTTTTTCTACGACTCTTGGTCTGTTTAGGATTTGAAATCCTGTGCAAAGGAAGACTTTTTTGACCAAGCAGCCAAAATTTTCTACCTTATTTATATTAAATGTCGTTAAATACGGGCTAAGTGTTAACACTTTTCACCTATTTTCACTACCTTTGACGCCAAAATTAGCTTTCTAACGATGTACACACACAAGAATTTTATCGCTTTTGCGAAGGTGGTTGCTATTCTTTGCACCACCATACTGCCGCTTCAAGCTCAGGAAACCATCAACCTCACCCAGTCTGATGTCAGCGCTCTCTACAAAACTGTAAACCGCGACTGGGCCAGCGTACACGATCCCTCTGTAGTGCATACTACAGGAGGCACCTTCTACATCATAGGCTCCCATCGTGGATGGGCACGCAGCACTGACAATATGATCAGCTGGCAGGGAGTGAACAACAGCAACCTCTTCGGCAAAACAGGTGCAAATGGGAACGTGGCAGTATGCGGATTCGCTGATGCCTTCAGCACCAATGAGACTAAGAACGTGCGCGCGCTCGTGGACGGCAAGGTGCAGGAAGTGGCCTTCGGCAACTTCGACGCCAAGGCATGGGCTCACGGCGATCAGGCTAACTGGGACATCTCCGGAAATATGTGGGCACCCGACCTCATCTATAATCCCAACTCCGGCAAGTGGATGATGTACATGAGTATCAACGGCGACAACTGGCACTCCGTCATCGTACTATTGACAGCAGACAAGGTTACGGGGCCTTACGTCTATCAAGGACCTGTGCACTACTCCGGATTCATCAACACCACAACACCTGAGATTTCCTGGAAGAAGACGGATCTCGAAATCGTCATCGGGAAACAGTCCACTCTACCCTCGCGCTACAACAAAGGCCGCGATTGGGGTACGTGGTGGACCAATGACATCGACCCCTGCACCTTCTTCGATGAAGAGGGCGAACTGTGGATGACATACGGCTCCTGGAGCGGGGGTATCTTCATCCTCAAACTGGATAAAGAGACGGGACTCCGCGACTACACCTACACCTACGACCTGACGACAGACGGAGCTGGGCGCGCCCTCACCGACCCCTACTTCGGCAAGCGCATTGCCGGAGGATATTACAGCAGCGGCGAAGGCTCCTACATCCAGCACATCGGCGATTACTATTACCTCTTCATGAGCTACGGAGGCTTTGCACCTGGTGGCTACGAGAAGAATGAGGACGGCACCTACAAGCTCGACCATAATGGGAACAAGATTCCCCAGGGAGGCTATGAGATGCGAACCTTCCGCAGCAAGACTCCGGACGGTCTCTACCTCGATGCCACCGACCACGATGCTTGCTACCACGATCGCTATTGGCTGAACTTTGGTCCCAATGCTCAGACCAACGGCGGCATGAAACTGATGGGTTCCTACAACAACTGGGGCTTCCAGACTGTGGGCGAATGCGCTCAAGGGCACAACAGCGCCACGCTCGATGACAAAGGTCGAGCCTTCGTGGTTTACCACACCAAGTTCAACAACGGCACTGCCGGACATCAGGTGCGCACCCACCAACTCTTCCTCAACCAAGATGGCTGGCTCTGCGCCGCTCCCTTCCAGTTCGACGGCGAGACGGAAAACGACGACAGCATCGCTCGCCGCTGCCTCTTCACCAAAGAACAGATCGCTGGCAACTTTGATGTGCTCATCCATAAGTACAAGATGAACTACGCCGAGTATGAGGAAGTCACCCCCATCCACCTCACGCTGACCCCTAACGGACGCATCACTGGAGACCTAACAGGTTCGTGGTCTATGACAGAAGGCACGGGGTATATCAAGCTGACTGCCGGAGGAACTACGTACAACGGCGTAATCATCCAGCAGCAGATCGACGGCACATCCATGCAAGCTATCTGCTTCACCGCCACGGCCAAGAACGGCGTCAGCATCTGGGGCTACAAGGCACTGCCGCAGTACGCCGTCGCCTACACTGCCAAGCAGTATAACATTCCCGTGCGTGCCGGACAAACCGTCAACAGTCACCTGCCACTGCATGGTGAAGGCGCCTTCGGAGCCACCATTGAATGGGAGTCCTCCGAGCCTTCCGTCATCTCCAACGTAGGACAGTTCTCCCCTGCCGACACCGCAACAGCCGTAACTCTCACCTGCCGCATCTCGGCGGAGAACTACGTTTACGAACGTTCCTTCAAGGTCTATGCACAGAAAGCGACCACTCCTTCGGGAGACTATCGCTCGGGAATCGTTGCTTACTACGATTTCAATGCTAAACCAACCACAAACCTCTACGACGACTCTCAGAACATCTTCTACAGTCGCTCTGGACAGGGGACGGTTCCTACTTTGGAAGAGAATCCCGATCGCGACGGCAAGGTGATCCGCCTCTACACGGGCACCCAGTCTGCCACCTCCTATGCTCGTATTCCCAATCCTCTGCTGGGGCGCGAGGATCTCGAAGGATTCACCATTTCAGCTTGGGTCCGCCGCGCCGACGAGAATCTTTGGGATGCGTTGTGGGCATTCACAGACAAGACCGTGACACAGGCTTCGCTTATCAAGCAGCGCCTCTACCTCACCGGCAATGCCTTCGTAGGATTTGACGACGGCACCAACTCCTTCGAGGCTAACCGTCCGAACGATGCCGGAACCAATGCCACCCAGTATATCCCAGTAGGAGAATGGGCACTGGTCACTTTGACCGTGGATGCCACCTACGGAGTTTGTATCTATGTCGATGGAACCAAGAAGATCCACAAGACATTCACCTCCACGGCTGGCAAAGCCGCTTCCGCCACCGCTGCTGCCAAGCTCTTTGACTACAACATCGTGCTCGCTTTCATCCGCGAGGCTCAGTACCTCAGTCTGGGTGCGGGTTCACCTTGGGGAACTCCCGATGTGCTCATCGACGACCTTCTCATCTACGACCGCTCGCTCAGTGCCACAGACGTCAAAGCCCTGTCCACGATGGCCAACCGCGTCACCGACTTCGGTCCCAATGGGGGCACTGGCATCGCAGGCCTCTCTTCCGACAAGACACAATTCACAGGAAAGCCTTCTATCCTCCTGGATCTCAGCGGACGCCGCACGACTCTTGGTAAGCCGGGGCTGTATATCATCAACGGCCGCAAAGTACTGGTGAAATAGGTCACACGAAAAGAACAATGTCTGCCTATGAAGTCAAAAATATACCGCCTGCTAACCTCTGCATGGCTGCTCGTTGTTTGCTTGTTGCCAGCTAATGCCGACGATTGGATGGGACGCTTACCCGATGATGCCTACGTCTGCCAGCTCTCCATTCCAGGCACCCACGACAGTGTCACAGGCCACGGATTCGACGGTTTTCTCGCTTCAATGGGTGATGATTATGCCCGCACCCAGGAAAAAACTCTTAGCGAGCAGTGGGAAAGTGGCATTCGCGCTTTCGACTTACGTCCTTGTGTCGATGGCACCACGCTGCGCATCAACCACGGCATCATCCAGACACAGTTAACGTTGGAAGAAGCCTTGGGAACGTTGTGCGAACTGCTGGACGAACATCCCACCGAAGCAGCCATCGTCATTATCCGCCACGAGACGGACGGCGACGACGGCAGCGGCGAGTGGAACAAACTGATGAAAGCGCTGTTGGCGCGCGAGGATGTCAAGGAGCATGCCATCAATTTCTCGCCTGTCTTGAAAGTGCATCAAGTACGTGGCAAATTGCTCATCCTCAGCCGCGACGAATATGCCTCCACACCCACGGGTGGTTTCATCCGTAACTGGGGCCATAGCTCCAAATTCGCAGATCAGAAAAACGGGCGCATCATAGGGCGCAGCGCACAAGCAGTGTGCTACATTCAGGACTTCTACGACCTCTCAGCCGAAGGTGCCAAGGAGGTTAAGCGCCAGAATATCCTCACCCTGCTCGAACGAATGATGGGACTGAAGAACAACACTCGCATCTGGTGCATTAACCACACTTCGGGCTACTCTTTGACCACCTCTTTCTTCGGCAGCGACCTGTCCACCAGC
Organism: uncultured Prevotellaceae bacterium; assembly: GCA_900318115.1. Taxonomy (GTDB): domain Bacteria; phylum Bacteroidota; class Bacteroidia; order Bacteroidales; family Bacteroidaceae; genus Physcousia. Next base: position 76,783 of record ONJJ01000004.1, read on the forward strand.
GATGGTTATCGCGACAACGCTGCTACACAGAACCAGGCTGTCATCGACTATCTGGCAGAACACCAGGGTACCACAGGTATCATCATGATGGACTTTGCCGCAGTAGATCGCTCCGGGGACTACGACGTGAAAGGGTTGGCGCTGACCAAGGCACTCATTGAGAACAATTTCAGCGTCTTTGCATCCGTTGGTTCCGTTTCTTCCCAGAAGTCATCTGCCCCCACCGCATATACCATCAGTGGCCGTCGGACGATTCCGACGACCACTGGTCTCTATATTATTCAAGGACGTAAAGTCCTCGTGAAATAACAATCCTCAGTAAGCCTTACTCGATAACGGCCGCAAATCCGCCATTACGAGCCATGGTGATATTCACTTCAGAGGCACTGGTTACTTCCTGCTCAACGACATTGTAGTGCATGGCCTGGTAGCCTGCATTCACTCCATCGACGAAAGCCTTCATCTTGAAGGTGCGACCTGCGGGCAGGAAGTCCAATTTCACACGCACAGTTTTCTCCTCATTGGTACCCTGAATGGCACCTACGAACCATTTCTGACCAGTACGGCGAGCCATCACAGCATGACTGCCGACAACGGCATTCAGGCAACGGGTCTCATCCCAAATGACGGGCACACTGGCGATGTAACGGGCGCAGTCTTCATTCTGGTAGTAACGTGTGGGATTGTCTGCCAACATCTGTACGCCACTCTCCAGCACAACATAGAGTGCCATCTGGAAACAGCGAGTGCCCATGGCGGCAGAATTCGGACGACGGGAAGCATAGATACCAGGCTGAGCGTTGAACATTCCTCCAGGAGTAAAGTCGGCAGCCCCCACAGCATTGCGGATAAAGGGAATGAAAATGGTGTTGTCCGGCGGGCAGCCCCCCATTTGTTCCAGACCCTTTACTCCCTCGTAGCTGATGAAGTTCGGATAGCGATATTCAAGACCTGCGGGTGTGTAGGCTCCGTGGAGGTCTATGAGGAGGTGGTTGTCGGCTGCTGCCTTGACAATGCGCTCATAGAAATTCACCATCCACTGATCGAAGTGATCCATGAAGTCAATCTTCACGCCTGCCACGCCCCATTCAGCGTATTTCTGGAAGAGATCCATGTGGAGTTCGGCAGTCAGCCAGGGCAGCCATAGGATGACACCTACACCCTTCTCCTTGCAGTAGGCAATCAAGTCATGCAGACGAAGGTTGTCGTTGCCCACAAAAGGATCGCGAGTGTCCTTAGCCCAGCCCTCATCCAGCAGGATGTATTCGATGCCGTACTTGGCAGCGAAGTCAGCAAAGTAGCAATAAGTTTCGTAGTTGCAGCCTGCTTTGAAAGTCACATCAGGGCCGAAAGGAGTTGCACCATTCCACCATTCCCAAATGACTTTGCCGGGCTTGATCCAGCTTACGTCTGCAAGTTCGTTCTTGGCTGCGAGCTGGGTGGGAATGGTCTGGGTGAGCAGCCCCTTGGAATCGGTGATAACGACATAGCGCCAAGCGAAGTCACGTGTTCCTTGAGTCTTGGCCAGATAGGGAGCTTCCTCCGTGACGTTGAAGCCACGGTCGCCCTGCCACTCGTATTTCGCCGGGGCAGGTGGGAAGGTACTCTCTATAGCACCATCAGCCGTAGGACGCAGGCAGAGGTGGGGATAGTCGCGGAGATCTGTTTCAGCGATGAGCATCTGCAGGTCATCCTTCCCCGAGAGCAGTGCCGGTGTGAGGCCAAACTTGCCAGTCTCCTTCCAGTCGGCGATACTCTGGTGGGCATAGCCTTCCTCGCAGGAGGTACGCCAACTATTGGGTTGCTGCACGTGTGCTGTCACTTGCACAGCAGGACGCAACACGAAGCGGTCTTCGGTGACCTCCACCTCGCCTTTCACCTTCGTCTGGAAACGGTAGGCTACGGCATTGTCCATCACTCGCAGCAACAACGTGCCGTTCTGCACGGCAATGCTGGCCTCCGTATAGGCACTCTCGATAGCAGAGAACTTCAGGGGTACCACGGGGCGAAGGGTCTCCTTCATGGCTTTCTGCTTCACACTGCCGGCACTGACTCCCACGAGCTTTTCGCCTAATTTCATGCCTACATTCTCCATCTGATAGAGCAACTGACCATTGCGACTGACACTCCATCCGAGTTGTCCCTTCTGAGTGTTCAGTTCAACGACAATCTGCCCATTGGGAGATTTGATCTGTACTACCTTCGCTGCTACGGCAGATGAACACGCCACCACGAGCAACAAGGTTGACATAAGCAAACTTCTGAATCTGTTCATGTGTCTGATAAGTTTTAAAGTGTTGGATTTAACAAAGTGGTTTTGCTATACTTTTTCGGCGGCAAAGATAAGAAAATAAAAACAGAGTTGATGCATCCTGCACGGACAAAATTGTATGAATGCATTAAAACTCACCATTTCTCCCGTTTCTGTTTCCACTTTTGACCTATAGTTCTTGCATTCTGACAGTGGAGGAAATGGTTTTCAGCGAAAAATTTGGCTGATTCACGAAGATTCCGTACCTTTGCGCCACCAAACGACAACTATCATAGGTACATACGCGTGAGGTGCGTCCGAACCTTCCATCCTTCAGGAGGAAGACGGACCAAGAGGGAAGCAGGTGAGAGTCCTGCACAGTCCCGCTGCTGTGAGCTCCATCATCGGATAGGCCAGAGAAAGCCACTGGACACCTGCAAGACAGGCGACTGGGAAGGTGCCTATTTCCGGGAGCAAGTCAGAAGACCTGCCGCACGATTTGCTGTAATAGATACTCCCAGATAACTGCGAGGACAGTTGGAAACAGATCAAAACCTAATGTATAACTCAAAACAAAATCAAAGCAAAATGAAAAAGTATCTTTTGTCTTTTGCCGTACTCGCTATGAGTATGGCAATGTTCAACTCATGCAGCAAGGATAAGGATGAGCCCGTGCCGGAGCTGCCTGCCATCATCACCGAGGCTGCCGTGGAGAACATCACCATCATCGATGGCGAGGGCGTAACCATTGCTCCCTCCTACAATTTTGTCGACGAAAAGACCACCTATGAGTGGAGTGTCAACGGCAAGGTTATTGGCACCGACCCCACACTGAAGGACTACAAGCTCGAAGGCGACGGCGAATATACCATCGTGCTGCGTGTGACCAGCGCAGCCGGCACTTCCCGCAAGGAGTTCAAGGTCACGGTCATGGAGAACCTGAAGACGGTGGACTTCGAAGGTTCCTATTGGACCAAGCTGATTGACAGCAAGCAGTATAACGGTCCCCTGCTCTATGGCGAAAATGCCAAGGATTATGCTTGGACGGACGAGGCTACGCAACTCTCCGGAGGTCTGACTCTGGCGTGGGGTGGTGAATGGGGCTTTGCCGAGGGCGGCACAGCCATCTCCAACTACATCGACAACAACACCCTGGAGCATGCCACCTACGAGTATCAACTTGCAGTGCCAGAGGGCAACGGCAGCAAGAACTTCGCTGTCGTGTTCTGCGATGCCTACATACATTTCCCTGATGGCCAGAAGCACATCATCAAATCCATGGATATCTGCCCCACTACATACCAACTGGGCGTTACGAAATTTGGGAATGAGAGTGCATCTGCACTCACGGAAAAAGGTTCTTATCTGACACTGGTCGTCAGCGCCTATGAAATGATTGCCAACGAGGATGGAGAACTGGAACCAATTACCGTGGGCACTCCGTTGAACATTGACCTTGCACGTGATGGCAACATCATGGAAACGTGGACGAAAGTTGACTTCTCGGCACTCGGAGAAGTCTATGGCCTGAAATTCTCTATGACCGGTAGTGACGTCTCTGAATGGGGTGGCATAAATACTCCAGCCTACTTTGCCTTCGATAACGTCGTCGTGAAGTTCTAAATGCTACCGACACGTAAACTTTTAAGGAACTTCAAGCTGCTGGCAGCCTTGGCGCTGCTGGCAGCTTGCTCCAATTCAGACCCCGGCACCGAGGAAGAGACATTCAATACCTCGGACCGAGGGGTCTTCGTGCTCTGCGAGGGTAACTTCAACGCAGGCAACGCCACACTCTCTTACTACAACCCCGACACTCGAGAGGTACAGAATGCCGTATTCTACCGAGCCAACGACCGTCGTTTGGGCGACACAGGGCAGAGCATCTGCCTACATGGCCAAACGGCTTATATTGCCGTGGAGAACAGCGGAATCATCTGGGCCATAGATGCGTCCACGTTTCGCGTTCTCGGGCAGTTGACCACTGGCCAGACACAGCACATGACCAATCCTCGCTACATCCATTTCCTATCGGACCACAAAGCGTATGTGACGGATCTTTATGCCCCCTATGTCACCGTCTTCGACCCACAGACGATGACCTACCTCGCCAGCATCAGCACAAAACAGCCCGAGGCCTATGGTTACAGTTCCACCGAACAGATGGTGCAGTACGGACGTGAAGTGTTCACCAACTGCTGGAGCTACAGCAACAAACTTCTCGTCCTTGACAGTGAACATGACGTGCTGGCCGACAGCATCACCCTCTCCAGTTGGCAACCGAAGAGCATGGTGATCGATGCACGTGGCAAACTCTGGGTGGTCACCGACGGAGGCTATGCCACTGATGAAGGCAGTTTCGGAGACAACATCCCGCACCTCTACCGCATCGATGCTACCACCCACCGCATCGAACTTGATCACACACTGGATTCAGACGAGAGCAGCGTCCAGCTGGCCACAGATCCCAGCGGCACCATCCTATACCTTATTAATAATGATGTTTACAGGATGGGCATTGAGGACGCCCACCTGCCCGTACGCCCGTTCATCACCGCCGAACGCAACGAACGCGGGCTCCGCCACAAGCTCTACGGCATCGGCATAGACCCACACAACGGAGAAATCTATGTGGCAGACGCCGTGGACTTCAGCCAGTCGGGCGTGGTACTTCGCTACACCGCCGAAGGCATCCTCGTGGATCAGTTCCGCGTTGGAATCAACCCTAATGGATTTGCATTCAAATGAAAGTGAAAGAATTTGTGCTTACTATGCTGCGCCAATCAGGAGGCATACTATGCTGCATGATGGTTGTATGGGGCTGTACGCTCTCCTGCTCCAAGGATTCCCCCGCCATTCCATCCCCGGGTCCAGGCGAAGAAGCTGACACGGTGGGAGTGCCACCCACCATCACGTGGGACGAGCCCTCGGCACGCTTTCGTATTTACACGGACGAGACATTGACACTCGTGCCCGTGCTTTCTGGCACAGATTCGACCTCCACCTACTGCTGGACCATGGATGGGCACGTGGTCAGTACCGAAGGCCATTATTCCTTCGTTTCCTCCACGCCGGGCGAGTACTTTGTCCAGTTAGTTGTCACCAACCGCTATGGAAGTGCACAGGATGAGGCCAAGATTACCGTTCTCGAGAACCTGACGACCGAACTACCCGAACTGCCAGCTATAGAGGGGCTATGCCTACGTGTCCCTTGGACGGACATCAACGTTGCACAAGGACGCACCATAAAGGTGAAAGCCTTCTTCTTCGGCGCCACGACCTTACCCGCCGCAACTTGGCAACTCGATGGTGCTCCTGTTGATGGCCTCGAGGACGAAGTCGCCTATGTTTTCGATGCCAAAGAACTGGGAGAACACATCCTCACGCTCAGTTGCACCGATGGCACCTCGCATGTGGAGCAGACCTTCCACCTGCATGTCTGCCCTCCCGCCGGCTCTTTCCGACGCTCCTTCGACGGACAGGCTATGGTCAACAAGGTGTATGCCTACCAGCCTGCTCCGGGACATCAGGTCAACGGCTACATCATAGTGGGTGATTCCTACCCCGAACACTGCAGCCACGAGCAAGCTTGCGACAGTGTGCTCGCACACTTCCAACGGCGCTGGTCCATCAGTTTGGGCGCACAAGGAGGTTATCTTATTGCAGGCTTTGACCATAGTGTGCGCAACTCCGACGGGGGCTACGACCTCTGTGTACTCGGCAACCCCTTCAGCTATCAATCCGAGCCCGGCATCATCTGGGTTAGTCAGGACGATAATGGCGACGGGCTACCCAACGACCAATGGTTCGAGCTGGCAGGGTCAGAATATGGCACCAACAACCACCTCACAGACTACGCCATCACCTACTATCGTCCCGAAGCACGCAAGTCCGCCACCGCCTGGCGCGATTGTCTCGGTGCCACAGGCTATGTGCCCTACCTCAGCTACTGGAATCCCCATGATTACTATTGGCAGCCATGGATGCAGGGCACAGAGCACACCTACTTCGGCTCAAGGTTGGAAGATCGCAGTACTTACGAACATGGCATCTCCGACATACCGCCTTATGATTGGGGCTACGTGGACAATCTCGGCAGCGATTACTTCAATGGTCCCGCAGGCAAGATGAACTACTTCCGACTCAGCAATGCCCGCACCTGGGACGGACAACCAGCCCAACTCGAGTACATCGATTTCATCCGCATTCAGACAGCACAAATTGGCAGCACACCCAACTTGGGTGACATAAGCACAGAAGTGTATTACATCAGCGACTATCACATGGAGCAATGAGAGGGATTAGCACACTGATAACCTTTCTTCTTAGCTGTGCACTTTATGCACAGACCGATAGCCTATTGCACGAAGTGCGCATCACGGCACAGCGCCGCCTCAGCGAAACAGGTGTGCAACGTACCACACTCGACACCACCATTCTGCACCAGAACGTCTCCCTCTCCATGTCCGACGTCCTCACCCAGCACTCTTCACTCTTCATCAAGAGCTATGGCCGCGCCACGGAGTCCACAGCAGAGTTCCGTGGCACCTCACCCAGCCACACTCAAGTGCTCTGGAATGGACTGAAGATCAATTCTCCGATGCTCGGCACTGTGGATTTCAGCACCATCCCATCCTATTTCGTCGACGAAGCCAACCTACTGCATGGCGCTTCGTCGCTCACCCTGACGGGAGGAGGCTTGGGAGGTGCCGTGGACCTTTGCACTCAACCTGTTCGCAAGCGAGGTTGGGGAGTGCAGTACATCCAGGGCATTGGCTCCTACGACACCTACGACCAATTCCTGCGCCTCACCTATGGCGGTCAGTGCTGGACCAGCAGTACACGTGTAGTCTATGCCACCAGCAACAACAGATTTCATTACACCAACTACGATAAGAAAATCGACGAACGCGACGATGCTGGCAACATCATCCGCTCCTATCATCCCAGAGAGTTGAATCGCAGCGGCTACTTCCATGACTTCCATGCCCTTCAGGAATTCTCCCTCCGCCCGGCCAGCATTCCAGGTGCTCTTGCCACAGCCGCCGTGTGGTTCACCCACAGCCTCCGCGGCCTGCCCTTCCTGAGCGTAGACTACCGCGACGACAGCGATTTCCGCAACGAACAGCTGCAGGATGCCGTCCGCAGCGTCATCTCTTGGCAGCAGCCTCTGGGTTCCTCCGCTTCACTCGATGCACGCGCAGGCTACACCTACCAGTCCATCGCCTACGACTACGCCACCAAATCCCACACACCCTCCTCCTCTTCTTCCACCCCTGTTGACGGCGCTTCGTCCGCCGTCTCCTCCCCATCCTTCACCACCATCACCGACTCCCACACCTACAGCCAGCAGGCCTACCTTCAAGGCAAAATCGACTACTCCCCTGCCGCCAACTGGCTCCTCACGGCCAATCTCAGCCTCACCTACAACCATGTTCGCAGCCGCGACCAAAGCCCCTTTCACATCGGTGACAACTACAACGAAGGGCGTTTGGAATCCTCCCTCAGCCTCTCTGCGAAATACCGCCCTACTTCTCGTCTGGCGCTCTCTGCAATCTTGCGCGAGGAATTGTATCGCCGCGACTTCGTGCCCTTAATTCCTGCCCTCTTTGGTGAATATACCTTGCTGACAACCGCTACCCACTCTGGCCGCACCGCAGGACTCTACCTCAAGGCCTCCATCGCACGCAACTACCGCTACCCCACCATGGACGACCTCTACTTCAAGCCTGGCGGAAATCCCGACCTGCGTCCTGAACGAGGGTTCACCTATGATGGCGGTCTGGAGGGACATCTGCAGCTCCCTCTTGGCCGACGGGACCTATCCCTCGTCATCCGTGGCAATCTATCAGCCTTCGACTCCTACATCACAGACTGGATTCTATGGACGCCTAATGCCAAAGGTTATTGGCAGCCATCGAACCTCAAGAAGGTACACAACTACGGCACGGAACTATCCCTCACTTCAGAACTTCATCTGCCGCACGACTGGCACTTCGCCCTTACCGCTAACTACGCCTACACACCCTCTCTAAATCAGAGCGAAGACCTCGATGCAGCCGATGCCTCCTACGGCAAGCAACTCGTTTACGTGCCCCTGCACTCCGCCAACCTCAGCGCCCGCCTCCGTTGGCGCACATGGGGTCTCGCTTATCAGTGGTATTCCTACAGCGAACGCTTCACCACCACCAGCAACGAAGTAGGCTATATCACAGGACGTCTCAAGCCTTACTACATGAGCGACCTCACCTTCGAGAAACAGTTCCGATGGCGCCGCTTTCAGGCATCCATCAAGGCAGCCATCTACAACCTCTTCGACTCCGAGTACGTCACCGTCCTCTCCCGCCCCATGGCCGGCCGCCATTTCGAAATCTTCCTGGAAATATGCCCCCTCTGAAAATGAATCACCCTCTTCGTCCCGTTTTTTATGTTGCAATTTTATTGCAACTCTCCCTCCTCCTCGCCTCCTGCGCCCAAGGACGGAAGCCCGCTTCCTCCCTCGCACCCTCCCCCCTGCGCTACGCTTCCAACCTCACCTGTGAACGTGGCGAGGGCTACAGCCTTTGGACCCTGCGCAACCCCTGGGACACCACTGCTGTGCTCCACCGCTACCTCCTCCATCCGGACACCCTCTCTGAGCCCGACCTGTCCACCTTCCAGTTCGCCTTTTCCATCATCAGGACCCCTGTCCGATCCGCGGGCGTTGCCACAGCTGTCCACTGCGGACTACTGGATGAGTTGGGCGTTGCAGACCGCATCGCAGGCGTCTGCGAGAAGGAATACATCGACTTACCGGCAGTAAATGAGGGACTGTCAGCCGGACGCATTGCCGACTTCGGCAACGGTATGAACCCCAACATCGAGCGCATCATGGATGTGGCACCAGACGTACTGCTACTGACGCCCTTCGAACACAGCGGTGGCTATGGCCGTGTGGAACGTCTGGGAATACCCATCATCGAATGCGCCGAATACATGGAAGTTTCCCCTTTGGCACGTGCGGAATGGATCCGATTCTATGCAGAACTTTTTGGAACCGAACTGCGCGCCGATAGTATCTTCCGTGCCGTGGAACAGAATTACCTCACTCTCAAGGCCAAGGCTTCTACGGCCTCTTCCTGTCCCACCCTGCTGACCGAACAGCTCTACGGTGGTCAGTGGTTCGTACCCTGCGGTCAGAGCACCATGGGCATCATGTTCTCCGACGCTGGCGCCGATTACCTCTTCCATGACCGTCCCGGCAGTGGCAGCACAGCTCTCTCCTTTGAGACCGTGCTCGATGAGGCACAAGATGCAGACGTTTGGCTTCTGAAGTTCAACAGTCAGCAACCACTGACCTACCGCCAGTTGGCTGCCGATTACCAACCCTACACCCGCTTCCGCGCCTTCCGTGAGCATCAAATCTTCGGTTGCGACCTGGCCCACAACCACTTCTACGAGGAGACTCCCTTCCATCCCGACCGTCTCCTCCGCGATTTCATTATCCTCTTCCACCCGGAGCTCCTGCCGGGCGAGCAGAGCATCTACTACAAACCTCTTGCAGAATAGCCCTTCCCCCGACAATGAAAGCCCGACTGAATCTCATTCTCATGTCTCTGGCCCTGATTGCCCTGTTTCTGGCCAACCTCTACTTCGGTGCCGTCCACATCCCCGCTCATGCGGTGACACAACTGCTGCTTGGTTCGCCTGCAGAACGTGCCTCGTGGAGCTTCATCCTCTGGGAAAACCGCATCCCGCAAGCCATCACTGCCACACTCTCTGGAGCCGGGCTTGCAGCCTCCGGTCTGCTGCTGCAGACGGTGTTCCGCAACCCTCTGGCTGGCCCCAGCATCCTGGGAATAGATGGCGGAGCCAATCTGGGGGTCGCCGTGGCAATGTTGCTGTGGGGCGGCACGTTCATGGCTGGGGCTTTTTCTCTCAGCGGTTTCATGTTGGTGATTGTGGCGGCCATGGTAGGTGCCTGGGCCGTGATGACCTTGCTCATCACCTTCTCCCATCTGTTGCGTTCGAGCACCATGCTTCTCATCGCCGGTGTGATGATAGGCTACCTTACCTCCTCATTCATCTCGCTGCTGAACTACGGAGCCACGGAAGAGGGCGTGCGATCACTGATGGTGTGGGGACTGGGTAGCTTTGCCAACGTCACCATCGACCGTCTGCCAGCCTTCTGTCTCACCATGGGCGTAGGCATCTTCGCATCACTGCTGCTCATCAAACCTCTGAATGCCCTCCTGCTTGGCGAGAATTACGCCGCCAACCTGGGCATTCACGTGCGTCGCACCCGTACCTTATTACTCTGCTGCACGGGATTACTCACCGCCACCAGCACCGCCTTTTGCGGTCCCATCGCATTCATCGGACTGGCAGTTCCACACATCGCACGCCTTCTGCTGGGCACGTCTGACCACCGCACCCTATTGCCCGCCACCTTGCTCACAGGCGGCTGTCTGGCACTACTCTGCAACTGGTTGTCCACCCTGCCCTCCGACAGTCTCATCCCAATCAATGTCATCACCCCCGTCATGGGGGCTCCCGTCGTCATCTGGGTCATCCTCAAGAACAAGATAGACAACTGACAGCTCACTCGCTGTAGAACTGCGTGAATGCCCTCACGCAATACTCATGGTCTGTCACGCTACCCGTCTCCCGACAACTGTGCATGGCCAGAATGGGATTACCCATATCCACTCCTCGCAGGGGGATGGATGATGCCAGAATATTGCCCAATGTGCTGCCGCCCGCCACGTCGCTGTGGTTGACGAATCGCTGGCAGGGTACACCCGCCTTGCGGCATATCTCAGCAAAGACCGCTGCCGAAGCGGCGTCGCTGGCATATTTCTGAGCAGCATTGAACTTGATGACTGGGCCACCACCGAGCACGGGATGGTTTGTGGGGTCGTATTTCTCGCTGTAATTGGGATGCCAGGCATGAGCATTGTCTGCCGAAACCATGAAGGCACGCTCCACCGCCTGGTAGAACGCCTCCACGGTTCCACTCTGTGCCAGGGCCATACGCTGAAGCATGGAAGCCAGGAAGGGACTGCCTGCTCCCTGCTTCGTCTGCGAACCGGTCTCTTCGTTGTCGAAGATGGCCAACACTCGCGTTACCTCAGACCCGGCGGGCGCTGCCAGCAGGGCTTCCAGTCCCGCAAAGCACATCGAGAGGTCATCCAGCCGTCCGGAGGAGATCAGTTCATTCCGCAAGCCAAAAGTGCACGAGGGCGTGGCATCGGCCAGATAGAGGTCGAAGTCCAGGATGTCCTGGGGGCTCACACGCGTTTCCTTGCTGAGTTCTTCAGAGATTAGGGACAGTAACTGGTTGCCGCGCTCCAGTTCTTCCGTGACGATGCCCAGCAGGGGCAGCATATCCTTCTGCTTGCTCAGCTTCACACCATCATTGACCTGACGATTGAAGTGGATGGCCAGGTTACTGATCTGCAGCAGGGGACGCTGGATGTGCAGCAGGCGTGTCTGCGGATGCAGCGCATCTTCTCCGCGCAGGATGACACGCCCCGCCAGCGTCAGCGGGCGATCGAACCAGGTGGACATAATAGGACCACCATAGACCTCCGTGTTCAGTTTCACGATGCCACCTTCGCAGGTCATCTCTGCATGGGGCTTGATGCGGAAGGTTGGCGAGTCGCAGTGGGCACAGATCATGTGGAATCCAGCATCGGCCAACGTTCTCGTCCCCACCTCAAAGGCATACACTGACGAATCGTTCTTGGTGACATACAGGCGGTCGCCCCCATGGATCGTTCCCAATGGCTGGGTCGGATCCACCCTGCGGTAGCCCGCACGCTCAAGTTCATTACAAATGTTACGCACCGCCAGGAAGTTCACTGGCGATGCATTCAGGAAGTTCAGTAGTCGTTGAATCATGAGACTTTTGTTTTTTTATCGTTAAGGACGAGAAGGGTAGGATTAGAACGACCACTTCAAGGCCAATGTAGGATTGACAAAGAAGGTGGTGCTGCTGTTCGGATTTTGGTTATAGACGAAGTTGTTGCTGATCTCCCACTCAGTACCGATGCTGAGGTTGATGCCATGCATGCGAGGCAGAGTGTTGAAGTTGTACCACAGCTGAGGCTCGGCCAGGATGACCAGCTGTCCGTTGTGGTTCGCTTTCTCGCCGCGCCAGAAATCGATGAATCCACTGAAGGTGAGCGCCTTATTGCAGAACATCATGCTCCACACACCCGTCAACTGAACACTGGCATAGGAACGGGTGCCGACATAGCTGTGGAAGTAATGCTTGTACATCAGCTGCACGGAGTAGGTGGTGGTGAAGTCCGCATTGTGACCATTCCAGGCAGCACCCAAGAGGGCAGCGTGCTGGAAGCTGCCGCCGAGGTTCAGACCACCGTCATATTCCAGATGAGCAGCAAAAGGCGAGTCCTTGCCCAGGTTGAACTCACGCGAAATCTCGGCATAGGCTCCCTTGAAAAATTTACTGCTCAGATCCAGGTCGCAAAAGTAGAACCACGAGCCCAGACGGTCTGCCTTGAACTGTTCCAGCGTGACGGTCACCTTCTGGCGTCCAGCTTCATCGTTGGGATACATGTTGCGACCGAAGTCATAGTGAATCTGAATATCCTGTGCATGGACGGCGATGCCCCCAATCAGCAGCAAGGCCAGAGTAAGAATCTTTTTCATTTCTGTTTTCATATATAAGTTTTTTGTTTAATAGATGATTGTATTTGCCTGCAGGCAGGCGTTTGTTGGAAGGGATTTTTAGTTTAGGAGGGGACAAAAATACAAAATAAGTCTTTATTCTCGTGCCCTTTTTGGTATTTTTTCAAAAAAAAGGCGATTATTCATGCCAAAATACGTACTTTTGCACCCGATATATTGCATAAACCTACGCAGAAGTAGTTTCAAACCCTCAAAAACAGGAACACAATGTCACAGAAAGAACGCCAAGACATCAGTCGCCGCCAATTCCTCAAATCCCTCGGTTTTGGTTCCGCACTCATGGCCATGGGGCCACTCTGTTCCATGACCGCAGCCGTGCGCCGGCCTGATGAAATCCCCACCTCCGACCAGCGTATGACTTACCGCGTGCAGAATGGCACGGGCGAGGCTATCTCCCTTCTGGGCTTCGGCATGATGCGCCTGCCGCGCGAGCAGGAAGATGTCGACCGCCTCGTGGACTATGCCATCGCCCATGGCATCAACTACTTCGACACCGCGCCCATGTACGGTGGAGGACGCAACGAGGAAGTCACGGGTCTCACCCTCAGCCGCTATCCTCGCGACAAATACTACGTAGCCACGAAGATGTCCAACCAGAATCCCTCCCTCTGGCCCTTCGAGAAATCCAAGGAGATGTATGAGAACAGCTTCCGCAAGCTGCGCGTGGACTACATCGACTACTACCTCCTCCACTCCATTGGCGGCGGAGGCGTGGAGAACCTCAAGGGGCGCTTCATCGACAACGGGCTTCTCGACTTCCTGCTCAAGGAGCGTGAGGCCGGTCGCATCCGCCACCTGGGCTTCAGCTACCACGGCAACGTCGCTGCCTTCGACTATCTCCTCGATCACAACGATGAGTACCACTGGGACTTCGTGCAGATCCAGATGAACTACCTCGATTGGCGCCATGCCGGAAGGCGCGGTCGCCGCGGAGGCGATGCAGATGCTGAATACCTCTATGGCCGGCTGGAGAAACTGGGCATCCAGTGCGTTATTATGGAACCCATCCGCGGCGGAGGACTTGCCAACGTCAACGAGGACATCAAGGCACAGCTCGCCGCCGTACACCCCGACGACAGCCCTGCCCGCTGGGCATTCCGCTGGGTGGGCTCCCACCCCAACGTGCTCACAGCCCTCAGTGGCATGAATCGCATGGAACACCTGGAGGAGAACGTCCAGACCTTCTCGCCGCTGCAGCCATGTACCCCCGCTGAGGACGAACTGCTCGCACGCATCGCAGACCAGATGGCCGGTTTCCCCACCATCGGTTGCACCACCTGTGCCTACTGCATGCCCTGCCCCTACGGCGTGGACATCCCCGGCAACTTCGCCTTCTACAACGATGCCGTCACCAAGGGTATGCTACCCCTGCCGGAGAGCACCTCACCTGATTTTGCTGAGCGGCAGCGAGCCTACACCGAGGCCTACCGCCAGGCCATTCCGGAGCTCAAGCGCGCCACGGCCTGTCAGGACTGCGGCGAATGCCTCAGCAAGTGCCCCCAGCAAATCCGCATCCCCAACCAGATGACACGCCTCGTAGAACTCACCCGCAAGCGCCGCCGTTAAACCTTCGACCGCTGTGTGGGTCTAACCAATGAACCAAGTAATAATAACAATGAATCATAAAGGAATTTTCATGCTGCTCGCAGCAGCACTGGCAAGTGTCACGCTGATGAGCCTGCGCCCCGCCGAGGACATCATCACCAAGGAAAACGGTATGACCGTCGTCAACACCACCTCCCTCGCCGAGGATGTTGAAGGCTATGCCGGAACCACCCCTCTGAAGATTTACATCAAAGGCAACAAAATCGACCACATCGAGGCTCTGAAGAACCTCGAGACCCCCAAGTATTTCGCACTCATCAAGCGCGACCTCCTCACCAAGTGGAACGGACTTGTCGTGAAGAAAGCTGCCGCCCAGGAAGTGGATGTCATCACCGGTGCCACCTACTCCTCCGAATCCGTCATCGAGAACGTTAAGCGCGGACTGGACTATTACAACAAGAAGAAATAAACCCTTGTCGTCCCCGACGTCCATATCCCATAAACAGCGAAGGGCTCCTCTCGTTTGAGGAACCCTTCGCTGTTTCTTCAGATCAGGAGCAATAAAAGATTACGACTCCCAGACCCAACGCTTGCGGAAGGAGAGGAATTCGCGCTCGGCCGAAGGACGCTTTCACGGAGATGAAAGAACCCCCACGGGGGTGAGGGTTCCTTGACTGAAGCGAAGCGGAAGGAGAGGGATTCGAACCCCCGGCACGTCTCCGTGCGCCGGTTTTCAAGACCGGTGTAATCGACCACTCTACCATCCTTCCAATGGTTTTGCGGGTGCAAAAGTATAAAAAAGTTAGGTGAAACGTGTTGAATTTCGAAAGTTTTTTGGTTTCACAGCTACTTTTACCTCTATTTTCCCTAATTTTGCGCTCGATTTTCTCAAAACCCACTTATTCTCATATTCTCTTATCCCCTAATTTTTCACTTTTCATTTTTCACTTTTCACTTCCATGTACACCACCCTCCTCTTCGACCTCGACGGCACACTGACAGACAGCGGGCTCGGGATTATGCGTTGCGCGCAGTATGCACTGGCTCACTTTGGCATTCACGTGGACGATGCCTCCACGCTGCGTTTCTTCGTGGGTCCTCCGTTGGAGGATTCGTTCATCGACTTCTACGGCTTCACGCCAGAGCAGGCCGACGAGGCAGTGAGAATCTATCGTGAGCGATACTTCACCACGGGGGTGTATGAGAATGAGGTGTACCCTGGGACAGCAGAGGCGCTGACGGAGTTGCAGCGGCGTGGCTACCGCATGGGCATCGGTTCGAGCAAGAACCTGCCGATGGTGCGCGAGGTGCTGCGCTATTTCAACCTCGCCCGGTTCTTCGACTTCGCAGCGGCGCGAGACGAGGAGGGTACGCTGCACAGCAAGGCAGACGTGCTGCGCCACGCCATAGAGACCTATGGGTTGGACCGCGAGCAAACGCTGATGATCGGCGACCGATACCACGACATAGAGGGAGCTCATGCCGTGGGGCTGCCCGCAGCAGGAATCCTGTGGGGCGGCTACGGTACGCGCGAAGAGATGGAGCAGTACGGAGCGGAATATATCGTGGAGACGTGGGAGGAACTGCTCGCCATTGTATAGGAGACCGCAGTCATAAAAAAGACCACGGATTACACGGATTACACGGCTTTTAATTTTACTGGCGGAAACGACAAGAGGAATCCGCGATCTAACTTTTTACTTGACGAGGAGCTTTGTGACCTTGCCGTCAGGCAGGCGAAGGATGTTCACACCATGGCGGAGGGAGGTCAGGGGACGTCCGGAGAGGTCGTAGATGGTCGTAGCGCCGGGAGCGACAGAGGGCGCGACGATGCCGTCTTGTCCGCCGAAGAGCTGGCGCAGGGCATCGTTGGACTCACGGACGCGATCGGCACTGACCTTGACAACCTCACGGTCGTAGGTGAGGAGTCCATTGACTTCCTTGCCCACATCGTAGAGCTGACGATAAACAGCAGCGGAGAAGGCGGCCGGCTGGTCATCGGAGGACGTGGCAGCGGTGGCAAGGGCCAGGACGGCGGCGGCAGTGTTGGCATAGCCATTGGTCAGTCGCAACTCCGTGCTGTAGGCCGCGGAGACGTTGGCGTTGGTATCGTACCAACGATGATCATCTATACTGCGCTCGAAGCCACCGCAGGCACCCAGCACAACGGGACGCTCGGGGTCGTAGAGGAAGATCGTGGGTTTGGTGGTGTCGTCGTGGAGGTCCACGAAGTCACCGAGCCCCTCCTTGTGGTTACCACCGCTGGCGGCATCAAT
Organism: uncultured Prevotellaceae bacterium; assembly: GCA_900318115.1. Lineage (GTDB taxonomy): Bacteria > Bacteroidota > Bacteroidia > Bacteroidales > Bacteroidaceae > Physcousia. The sequence continues at coordinate 93,547 of ONJJ01000004.1, forward strand.
CAGACGAGTAGCATCTGCATTGCGCGTGAGCTCCACGTTGGCAGAGGTCTGGAACTGACCAATAGCCTCATCGAAGGGTGTCCACACGATGATGGAGGGATGCGAATAGAGCTGGGCGATGATCTCTCTCCACTCCCGCTGGAAGGCGGTGCGGACGGAGGTGCTGGGACGGGCATTGGTAGTCGTCCAGGCCGTGGGCACCCAGGGTTCATCGGTCCGGCCGAGGGCGGGCATATCCTGCCAGACGAGGAGTCCGAGGCTGTCGGCATAATAGTACCAACGGTCCGGCTCCACCTTCTGATGTTTGCGAATGAGGTTGAAACCCAGTTCCTTGGCCGTCAGCAGGTCGAAGAGCAGGGCGGAGTCCGTGGGAGCGGTGTAGAGGCCATCGGGCCAGTAGCCTTGGTCGATGACACCAATCTGGAAGAGGTCACTGTTGTTCAGCTGGATGCGATGAATGCCATCGGTGCCCTGGGCCGTGGAGATCTTGCGGAGGGCTGCATAGCTGGTGACGTGATCCACGATCTTGCCGCCCGACTGCAGGGTGACATCCAGATCATAGAGGGCGGGATTGGAGGGGGACCAGAGCTTGGGCGAAGCAACGGTGAGGACCACGGGCTGACCAACGACGGCCGTGCCCTGGGCCACGGACTGTCCGCCGAAGCTGAGGTTGACGGCGACCTGTGCACCCTCCTCGCCATTGGTGACCTCGGCGAGGATGCTGAACTGGCGCTGGTCCACATCGGGTGTGATGCGCAGGCGGGTGATATACTGATGTTCCACGGGTTCCATCCACACGGTCTGCCAGATGCCCGAAACGGCATTGTTCCAGGAGGTGGCGCCGTCCAGGCCGGGTGCCAGACGCTGCTTGCCCACGGGCTGATAGCTGGGATCGGTCTTGTCCACGACCTTCACGACAAGGGTGTTGGTGCCCTCGATGAGTTTGTCGGTGATATTGACGGAGAAGGAACCGAAGCCGCCGGAATGGGTAGCAGCCTGCTGACCATTGACGTAAACGGTGGCGTTGTAGTCCACGGCACCGAAGTTCAGGATGACGTCCTTACCCTGCCAGTCGGCGGGAATGGTGAACTCACGCGAATACCATAGTGTCTGGGAGGCATCCAGGGGATGGTTGACACCCGAGAGGCTGCTCTCGATGGCGAAGGGCACGAGAATCTGTCCATCGTACTTTTCGGGCTGACGGCCGGTGGTGTTGACGGCATAGTTCCAGAGGCCATTGAGGTTCTGCCACTGCTGACGAACCAGCTGCGGGCGGGGGTATTCGGGCAGGGGAGCTGCGGGATTGACCTGTGCGGCCCAGCGTGTCCGGATCTGATTGCCACGGGGTGCCCAGGTGCTGTGGTCGGGCTTGGCGGGAGCATACTTGTCCATGAGGACCTTCATCCAGAAGCCACCGATGACGGAGCGAGCCCGGAAGCCGCAGAAGCGCTTGCTGTCGGTGTAGTACCAGTCGCTGAGCGGGATGCGGTCTGTGGTCTCATTGACCCACTTCCAGATGGGATCGGAGAACTTCAGGAAAGTCTCGGTGTCGTCAGCCATGGATGCGGTCCAGATGATCCAGTCGCTCTTGGAATATTTCTTGCGGCTGTCGAGAGGCAGGCCCCAGGCGTTCTGCCGGGTGAGGTAGTAAGCTATTTCGCGGTCGATGACTCCGTTGGGGAAGATGTAAGTGCCCCAGAGCTTGTCCCAGACGAGGTTGTACTTCTGGCCCCAGGTGTTGGCGCGGTCGTAGGCAAGGCGGTAGTGATCGCCCTCGCAGGCATCCTGCTCCCAGATCTGAGCCATCTTGGTGGCAGTTTCCATGTAGCGATTGTAGGTACCTTCGCTGCCACGCATCCGCGCCATCTGTGCATAGGCGGCCACGGCCATGATGGCCTTGATGGAGAGGTTGGCGTTGTGTGCCCAGTGACCTGCGAAGTCATCGGTGCAGAGCTGCTCGGCGGGGTCCTGTCCGTTCTTGACGAGGTATGCCACCCAGGTGGTGCAGATGTTCCAGTACTTCTCAATCCACTCCGTGTTGCCGTCGATCATGCAGATCATGGCAGCCAGGGTGAGCATGTTGCCCGATTCCTCCAGCGGCATATCGCCTCCGTAGACCTGTCCGTTGGCGTGGGGATAGGTGCCGAGGTCGTGGGCTGCGAACTGCTTGTTCCAGCGCCCCGTGCGGCTGTACTCAAAGATGGAGGTCATCATGCCTTTCTGCAGATCGGTGTTGTACATGAGGAAGAGGGGTGCGGAGGGATAGGTGAGGTCCACGGTGTTGACACATCCGTTGGAGTTATTCTCCTTGGAGAAATAGAGCAGACGTCCTCCGTCGTCCTCAAAGAGTTTGTGGGCAGCCAGGACCTGACGGTAGGATCCCGAGAGGAGTTCGGCATACTTCACGTTGCCGGCGGCCAGGGCGTCGTCATAGATGGTCTTGTCCTGCTGGCGGCTGAGCTGCATGAGTTCGTCGTAGCGGGCATGGAAATCGTCGAAGGCCTGGGTGATGGTCTTGCCATTGCGCGCCCAGTAGCCCTTGTAGTCCTTGCCGAAGTATCGGATATCATATACCTCGTCGTAGCCAATCATCATGTAGCTGGCGCCCTGCTGCACGCTGCCGAAGTCGTGGCTGTAGGCCAGCGTGGTCATGTTGGCGGGAGCCTGGTTGGTGATCTTGCTCTCGCAGGCGGGCAGCTTGCCCGTGGCGGCGAAGGTGTTCTCCATGATGCCCGTGCCCGCAAAGCTTACCTCGCCGTTCACGTTGGGGATGTAGAGATAGCCCCAGTCGATGGTGATGAGGTCGCCCGCGCGGCCCAGCACAGGCTGTGCGGTGGAACCCGCCTTGAGGTACTGCACGCCGTTCTCCGTGATGCGCTCGACATCCACGGCCTGCATGGCTTCGTTGATGGTCAGCACGGGGGTGGTGGCGAAGTAGAACTGCACGTCGTGCTTGGCGCCATCCGTGGAACGCACCTGGTAGGAGATGAAGTTGATGGGGGTGGAGACGAGGTCCAGGTCGGTGATAATCATCGGCGCCGTGAAGACCAGGTCGAGTTCCACGGGTCCGCAGGCGAAGGTGTAGTAGGTGTTGGTGGCGAGCACGTCCACGGACTTCTGGGTGGCGGTCTTGATGCCCTCGGCCGAGTTGTAGGTGTTCTCGAAGAGACCGAAGTCCACGTACGCTCCGCCGTTGGTATTGTGGCAGTGGGCCGCGATGACGTTTTCGCCGGTGCGGAGCTTGCGCTTCTCATCGGTGGAGAGCTGGTGGGTCTCGCCCTGAATCCAAGTCTCGCCCGTGCCTACCACGCGCGTACCATTAATATATAGTTCGAACACATCATCGTGTGAGAACTGAATCCAGAGGTCTTTCTTCAGGTCCTCGGCGGTGAGGTTGACGGTGCGACGGATATAGATATCGGAGTTGGTAGCCGTCCAGGGGTTCTTCACATTGGGATATTCGTTGGGCGTACCCCAGGCAGCCTGCTGTGTCTCCCAGCTGCTGTCGTCGAAGTTGGCAGCAGCCCAGGCGGTGCCGTCCTGTCTCTCGTAGCTGACGCGTCCTTCCCACGCCACCTCATTGGCCATGGGTGCAATGGAGGTGAGGAGGTAACTGCGTCCGGAGCCCATGAATCGATAGCTGACGCCATCCACGCGCAGCAGTCCGTCCATGGGTTTCTCGATGTCGGTCCAGTGGCGGGTGGTGCCGTCGGTGAGTTTGTCGTGGGGCGACCAAAGGGAGAAGTAGGGGTCGTTCAGGAGCAGGGGAACGGACGGCAGTCGCAGTTCCGTCTGCTTGTAGGGTTCAAAGATCTCTGCCGTCTGTGCGTGGACGGAGGTGGCGGCGCCCAGCAGGAGTGCCGCGGCGAAGAGGATTTGTTGCAGTCTTCTCATTTACGGTTTATTGTTTTGTTGTGGTATTCTATTCTATCAGCGGAGGGCCACCTTACGGCCGTCAGTGATGTAGAGCCCGCCCTTCAGGGGGAGGGTGCGACGTCCCGTGAGATCATAGTAGCAGGGAATCTGGTTCTGCGCCGTAGGAGCCTCCACGGCGGAAGACACCTTCTGGGGCGAGATGAAGGGTTCGGAGGAAATCTTGATGGTGGAGGCGGAGGCCTCGGCGCGGCCGATGTACATCAGTCGGGGTGCCACGGTCTCTGTGGAGTTGTGGGCGTGGAAGACGATGCGCAGCTGGCCTTCCTTGTCGGTGAAGAAGGAATGGTGGCCTGTGCCCACCAGTCCCTGTGCCCGCTGAAGGATGGGTTTCGGAGTCTTGGTCCAGGTGCCGTTGGCACGCGTACCACGGGCGCAGCCCACGCCATAGTCCTGACTGCGGTAGTCATTGGCGGAGTAGGTGAAGAGGTAAACGCGTCCGTGCTTGACGACGAAGGGTCCCTCGCAGACACGGCCGAGCTTGTTCTCCCAGTCGAGGCTGACGCTGATGCAGTGCTTGAGGGTGCCAGGCAGGGGCGTGATGTAGTCGCTGTCGAGCTCGCAGCGCCAGATGCAGTTGCCGTCGGTGAAGCGGACAAAGAAGCAGTAGGCCTTGCCGTCTTCGTCGAAGAACACGCTGGAGTCGATGCACTTCTCATCGCCGATGAGGTTCTCCATCATATAGCTGCCCACCTGCTTGAAGGGACCGCGCGGAGAGCTGGCGGTGGCGACGAAGAGGTGTTCGTTGGCGGAGAAGTACATGTAGTACTGTCCGTTCTTGAAATAGACCTCAGGAGCCCAGAACCACTGCTTCTCCGTGGTGCTGTTCTTGCTGAGGGCCAGACCGCCATAGACCCAGTTCTGCAGGTCGCGCGACCGCCAGTACTCGATGCCATTGGCATTGTTGGTGCCGTAGGCGTAGTAGGTGTCGCCGTCGAGCAGGATATAGGGGTCGGCCAGCGGCACCTGGCTGACTGGCAGTTGGGCATGAATCGCCAAGGTGGCGAAGAGGGCGAGGATCGTGAGAAGGGGGAATCTTTTAAGTGGCATATTTTCTGGATTTCGTTATTTTGTTATTTCGGGATGTCGGGAAGTCGAGATGTCGGGATTTCGATATTTCGAGTCCTTCTTCATTCTTTTATTTTTCACTTTTCATTTTTAATTCTTCTCCCTTTCACTTTCTTATCTTCACCTCCCGGCTTCTGCCTTCCGCATCAGCGGCGCGGGCGATATAGATGCCGGCAGGCAGGTTGGCGAGAGAGAAGGTGGCGCGGCCGCCTTGGAGGCGAAGGTGAGCGGAGCGGAGGGCACGTCCGTCGAGGCTGTAGAGCTCAGCGTGGACATCGGTGGCGGTGGATGAGGTAATGACGAGGTCGTCGCCCCTGCGCTGGAGGGTCAGGTCGCAGGCCAGGTCGATGGCATCCTCCACGCCCAGTGCCTTCTGGTCCGTCGGTACCAGATAGCTGGTGCGGCGATTGGTGTAGCCGATGGTGGGGATATTGGTGACGCAGATCTCCGTGGCGCCATCGGGGAAGCGGGCCACGCTCTCCATGCCCGTGTGGGGCGGATAGTAGAGGACGCTGCTGGAGACGGCATCCGGCGAGGTCAGTGACACCATGCCTCCCTCGGCAGCCAGTTTGAAGTCGGCATGGAGCTCGGTCAGCGGCTGGCGGTTGTCGCACCAGACGAGCAGGTGGCCGTAGGGGGCGATGCGCGTGGTGGCCTGAGATCCGGCAGCGGTGATCTGGTATTTCTGCGGCTGTGCGGGGTCATCGCTGAGATACCAGCCCTCGAGGTCGATGGTGTCCCCCGTGGCGTTGTAGAGTTCCAGCCAGTCGCTGCGCTTGAAGTAGTCGTTCTGGTAGATATCGTTGGTCGCCATGACCTCATTGATGCTCACTTCGGCGATGCCCTTGCGGCGTCGTTCACTGCGGGTCATGCGCCCGAAGCAGGCCTCGATGTCGAGATTCGTGCCGGCAGGCAGGTCGAGCTCCAGGTTGCCGGTAATGTACTGCGTGTCGCCTGCGTAGCGCCATCCGATGAAGCGGTTGCCGCCACGGGGTTCTGCCTTCAGGCGTACGGGAGCAAAGAGCTCGCCCGTGTACTCGCCGTAGGGCACGAGGACGTCGTTCACGTAGATGTTGCAGCCCTCAGTGTCGCTGCGGAGGTGCACCTTCTGGGGCGTCACATCGGTCAGCTGCATTCGCTCGTACTGCCTCATCTGCTTGGTCATGGAGGCTCCGCGGTTCTTGAGTTTGCTGCGTATCTCATCCAGCGAGCCGTCGGGGCTGGACCACTCCTGAGCCATGGTGGGACGCACGCGGGCTCCCAGTTCATCGAGGATGGCACCCGCGCGCACGGGGTCGAAGACGCTGCCCATCAGGCAGAAGGTGGCGGCGAACTTGCGGCGGAAGTCGGCATTCTGCATCAGGTTCATGAAGAAGGTGCAGAACTTGATCTCGCCGTAGCGCCGCTCGGCGGTGTCGTAGATGTAGTCATAGCGGTGCCACTGCATACCGTCGATCCAGCGGAAGGTGTTGCCGCCGACGGAGATCTCGCCCTCCTCGTCCATGCCCCGGCCATCCGTGCCGAAAGCGGCGTCGAGGTCGAAGAAGGTGACGCGGAAGCGCCCGTCGGGAGCCTTGCGGTAGGCCTTCAGGTTGTTGTCGGGCCAGTCCCAGGAGCCGAGGTACAGCTCTGCGGCCATGTAGTTCATGAACTCGTCCATGTCCACCAGCGAGCAGATCTCGTCGTACACGGCAGCATCGGCACAGTCGGCAGAGAGGTCATAGAGGTGCAACAGCGTCTGGCTGGAGCCCAGCATCATATAGGCGCCGGAGTCGGGGCTCTGCTCATATATTTCCATTGCGTCCTTCGAGATGCCGAAGTTGGCGAAGCCGAAGTCCTTGTTGTTCGGCTCGCGCAGGTTGATGAGGCCCATGTAGCGCCCGTTGATGTAGTGGACCACGGGTTGGTAGGACATCACGTCGAGGTCGATGCCCGAGCGGCGTATGATCTCATGCAGGGCAGCATCCTTGATGCGGGCGCCGCTGTCGTTGCCGCCGCGGCGCACCTGCAGCGCCTTGTTGCGGATGTAGGGTTTGTTCGGGAAGAAGGGATAGTCCATGGTGTTCTTGCCCTCATAGACGCGGTCAGCCTTGAGCTTGAAGGACTTGGGGTTGTTAGCGCGGGTCCAGCCGCCGCTGATGCGGAAGTCCACGTCTTGGTTGAAGACCATGTCGTCCTGCCCGGGCACCATGTACTGGAAGTTGACGGGCCGGTTCCAGTCCATGTTCCAGTTGACGGGCGAGGACTGGCCGTTGCCCGTGCGGCCGTTCACGCCGCGGACATAGACGCCGATGCTGTCGTCGTAGAGGTATTCATCTGGACAGGAGACATAGACGATGGGCAACAAATGCTCGCGTTCGCGTTTTAAATAGGTACGCGCGACGACCTCCGAGGGCAGTTTGCCGTCCTCGTAGGCCCGGAAGCGGTAGGTGGTGGTCTCAGTGACGTGCAGCATGTGGGTGCGCAGGAGCTCGCCCTGCTGCGGGGTGGGCGTGGTGCCGTCGGTGGTGTAGTAGATGGCGGCTCCCTGGGCAGCACGTACCACCACGCGCCGTTCGTCGTCGAAGAGGCCGCCGTCGGTGACCGTGGGGGCCTCGGAACGCTCCGTGCAGAACGTGGACGTGGCGTTCGAGGCATCGGGCGTGGGCTCTGCCGTCCATCCCCATTCGCTGCCGCCATCTGTGGTGCGGGCGTAGGCCGTGCGGCTGATGGCCGCCGGATAGTGGAAGGCGAAGAGCTGGCGCCCCGAGGAGTCGGAGAAGTAGAGCTCGCCGCCCTCGCAGTCCAGGCTGAAGGGGGCGTGCTGGGAGTTGATCTCATTGCTGCCGCACCAGATGCGGCGGCAGCCGTGGGCCGGTATGGTGCCGAAGCCTGCGGGCAGCGCCCACTTCAGCGGGCGGGCGGCATCGTCGCTCAGGTAGCAACCACCCAGGGTCAGCTGCTTGTCCGAGGCATTGTAGAGCTCCACCCAGCCGTCGAAGTTGAAGGCGGGACTCATCTCCACGTCCGTGTTGGCCGCCATGACCTCGTTCACGCAGAGGTCACCCTCGGCCGGCTCGTTGAACTCCGTCAGGTATTCAATCTTGATGTTGTCCACCACCAGCCAGTTGTCCGAGTGGGTCATCTCGCTGTCGTTGTACACGCCGATGTCGAGCACGCCGTCGCTCACCTCCGTCTCAATGGAGAGTCGGTAGGCTCCCTCTTCGAAGGCCAGTCCGGCCGCTTCCATGGAATTGGGGAACCAGTGTTCGTCATCGGGGTTGTAGCAGGCGAAGCCCGGGTCGCTGTCGAACCAATAGACGTACTCGCTGGGCACCTCCACCTCCATGTCGCCCGCATAGAAGAACGCGCTGCGCTCGTCCGTTCCTTCGAGAAAGGCGGGGTACGCCCACTGGTGGCGACGGAAGCGGAACAGCGACTGCACGCTGACGCGGTAGCGGCCGTTGGGCAGCGCCAGCTGACGCGACATGTGCATCCAGCCCTGCCACATCTCGATGCACCCCACACGAATCAGGGCAAAGCTGCCGGCTTCGCCGTCAATAGTCCAGTCGGACTTGTCGCCGGTCTGGAACGACGGATTCTTGAAATACTGACTGGTGACATCCACCCAGCGGGTCTCGGCCTGCACGCTCCAGCAGACAAATGTGGCAGCGAGCAGGACGGACAACCGGCGGAAGAATATAGTGTTCTTTTTCATTGCGGAATCATTTAGCACACCTTATGGCGGCATTTGCACTACAAAAGTACAATAATTAATGTACACGGACAAGCCTTTCTTGGTCAAATTGCTTTTTTGACGAGTTTTGCGCCTTTTTTTGAACAGATTTTAGCGCGCGAGGTCTTGCACAGGTCAAAAAAATGCCGTACCTTTGCGGCGAATTTCAAGAAAGAACAAACCCGAACTATGAAAAAGCTGCTCTTCATCCTCTGCACACTGTGTACCCTCCCCGCCGCCGCCCAGACCTTCAGCCTCAGCCTGAAGCAGCCTGGCAACGATGCCAGTGCCATCGAGCTCAAGGCCGACGGTCAGCACCTCGTGGCCGCCGACGGACAGAAGCTGCCCCTGGACATCACCATCGCACGCACGGAGCTGCAAGGCGGATTCAGCCAGCTGACACTGACCCTCCACGCCCGAGAGCGCGCGTACTATCATATAGGAGTCAGCCTGCCCACCGAGTTCCGCACGGACGACTGCGACTTCTACCTCCCGGGCTTCTGGTACCACAAGAACCTGCGTTCGCCCCGCGAGGCACCCTCCTTCCACACCTCGCGCAGCTGGAACGTCCGTGAGGACCGACTGAGCTCGCCACTGACCGCCGTCTACGACGCCACCACCAAGCGGGGCATCAGCGTGCTCCGACAGCTGCCGGCCCAGGGCGAGGACTGCCTGACCACCCACAGCGAGGGCGAAGTCATCCTCGCCGGACGTACCACCGTGGGATTTGTGGGCTTCGACGGCGAGAGCGGCAAGGCCAAGCTGACCTTCGGCTTCCCCTACGAGGAGACGCCCCGCCGATACATCCGCAAACTCACCCTCGCGCCCGCCATCACCGCCTTCGCCCGTATGGATGACGGCGAGACACAGATCCTCAGCTGGCTCGTACGCACCTGCGAGGCAGAGGACTTCGGAACCTTCGTCAGCTCCACCTGGCAGCACTGCGTGGACCGCCTGGCCCCCAAGCCCCTGAAGCCCCGCTACACCCCCAGCCAGGTGAAAGAGCAGCTCGCCAACTACTTCCGCATGGCCTACGTGGACCGCTACGACATCAAATACCACTCCGGCCACACCCTCCGCTGCGACGACTGCAAACCCTTCCCCTCGGCACAGCTGGGATTCTGCGGACGCACTATCCTCAATGCCTTCAACGCCCTCGAGTGGGGCGAGCAGACCGGCGAAAAGCTCTTCGTGGACCAGGCACATGCCATCCTCGCCAGCTACCTCGCACACGGACTCACCGAAGGCGGATACTTCAAGGACGAACTGCGACTGGATCAGCCCCTGCCCGCCGACCGCGACATCGTCCACAGCATACGCCAGCAGAGCGAAGGCGTCTACGCCGTGTTCCACTACCTCAACTACGAACGCCGCCACGGACGCCAGCACCGTGACTGGGAACAGGCCCTGCGCCGACTCCTGGACCGCATGCTCCAGCTGCAGAAACCCGACGGCAGCTTCCCCCGCAAGTACCGCGACGACCACACCGACGTCGATGCCTCAGGAGGCAGCACACCCAGCGCCACATCCACACTCGTAATGGCCTATAAGTACTTCAAGGACAAACGCTACCTCGAGGCTGCCAAGCGCACCGTGGACTACCTCGAAACCCACATCATCGCGCCCTCGGACTATTTCTCCAGCACCCTCGATGCCAACTGCGAGGACAAGGAAGCGGCCATCAGCGCCGTCACGGCCACCTACTACCTGGCCATGGTCACCAAGAAAGCCGAGCGCCAGCACTACGTAGACCTCTGCCGGCGAGCCACCTACTTCGCCTGCACCTGGTACTACCTCTGGGACGTCCCCTTCGCACAGGGACAGATGCTCGGCGACCTCGGATTCCAGAGCCGCGGATGGGGCAACGTCAGTGTGGAGAACAACCACGTCGACGTCTTCATCTTCGAACTCGCACACATCGCACGCTGGCTGTCCGCGCAGACAGGAGAACAGCGCTTCGCACTACTCGCCGAACTCGCCGAATCCAGCATGAACCAGCTGCTGCCCACACCCCAGCGACTCTGCGGCATCGGAGTGCCAGGATTCTACCCCGAAGTCGTTCAGCACACCACCTGGGACTACGGGCGCAACGGCAAGGGATTCTACAACGACATCTTCGCTCCAGGATGGACCATCGCATCGCTCTGGGAACTCTACTCCCCGCGTCGCACCGCCGACTTCCTGGAAATGAAATAACCCCCATACAGAACCACAAATCATCAGATGCTCCAGCGCAGAAAACCCCATACAGAACCACAAATCATCAGAAGCTTCAGCGTAGCAATCCCCATACAGAACCACAAATCATATGTTGTTTTAGTTAGTTAGTAATAATGTAATCGGTTGCCTTTAGAAAGAGACTAAGGAACCACAAACACAGAGATTAACCTTTATAAGCGGGCCATCAATCCCGCAGAAAACCAGACATGCCATGAGCAAAGGACACGGACTCCGCGAGGAATCCGTGTCTTTATTTTATCACCTCCGCTTCTCTTTGCCATCCACCGCATCTTTTCGCAATCACGTCCGCATGTATAGCCGTGTACCACTGCTGGTACACAAAAGTACCACCGCTGGTACTCGCCCACACACCCTGCTGCATCGCCCCACGAAGCAAGGTGTATGAGGCGAAACACCGTGATGTATGGGGCGATACACCTTGGTGTATGGAGCTATACACCTTGATGTATGAATAGCCCCTGAACCACCTCCCCTACCCTCCTCGCCCCCTTTGCATGCAAAACAGAATTTCAAAAACCTTGCTAACCTTGCTATTTTTGTTAAAAAACCATAATTCTTTTTACATAAATTAACTTTATTAGCAAGGTTAGCAAGGTTTTTGAAATTCTGTTTTGCAAAATCATGCCGAAGACTTCTTGGACGACCAAGCGGCAAAGCCGAGCGAGCAATGTTTTCGGAGAAAAAAGGGAAACAAACAAATGTTTTTTGCTCTATTTTTGCCCCTACCCAAACTTTTTTCCTTGCATTTTACGTCAGAATCAGAACTTTTGCATATCTTTGTGCCCGAAAGGGCACGAAACGGCTCTGATGCGAGCCGCAGGAAACCTTAGCGAAGGAGCCCGATCTACTTATCGGTTAAACAAATAATAAGGCAACATTAGCTTTATTCGGAAACCTTGAAACCTGAGAAATTTCAAAGAGTGAATATCCGATGAAAGAGTTGATGTCTGCGCTTGATAGCGTGGACGTGACTTTATCTGGATATTCGGGTTTTCTCAGGACCTCAAGGTTAGATAAGCGTCAAAGGTCGCGCTATTTCTATGCCTTGAGGTTCTGTCTTGCAAGCCCGAACCTCCCGAAGAAAAGCCAAACGAGCCAATTAATGCTATCAGTATGGCAAACAAAAACCTCAATGCAGCTAAAGAGGCAAAGAAGGATGAGTTCTACACGCAGTTGGAGGACATCAACAACGAGTTGCGGCACTACCGCGAGCACTTTCGCGGAAAGACTGTGCTGTGCAACTGCGATGATCCACGGGTGTCGAACTTCTTTACGTACTTTGCTTACAACTTTGAATTCCTCGGATTAAAACGACTAATTACCACTTGCTACAAGAACCAAGACATAGACCTCTTTAGCCAGAACCAAAGTGAGCAAGCAGTCTATCTTATCTATGAGGGCGACAAGAACGGCAACAACGTTCCCGACCCAGAGGAGATTGGCATCCACCCGCTTAAAGGAGATGGAGATTTCCGCAGTCCAGAGTGCATTGAGTTGCTGAAGCAGGCTGATATTGTGGTGACGAATCCACCATTCTCGCTATTCAGAGAGTATGTGGCACAGTTGATGGAGTACGATAAGAAATTTTTGATTATCGGCCATCAAAACGCGATTCATTACAAAGAAATCTTCCCATTAATAAAAGAGAATATGATTTGGCTAGGGTATGGTTTTAAAGGTGGAGCCGGCCATTTTATTTCAAACTACGAGGATAGAGCAACAGCTGGTGACCATCGTGAAGGTATGATTAGGGTTTCCGGAGTACATTGGTTTACAAACCTAGAAACCAAGAAACGCCATGAGAATTTAATTCTTTACAAACGCTATACACCGGAAGAATACCCACACTACGAAAACTATGATGCCATAGAGGTTAGTAAGACGGCAGATATCCCCTACGACTATGAAGGGGCAATGGGAGTTCCCACCACTTTCCTCGATAAGTATAACCCTGATCAGTTCGAGATAATTGGATTGGCAGAAGGAGATTTGGGAAAAGAACTTGGTTTAAAGCCATTCAATAGAGAACTGAAAAAATTAAATAAGAGTTTACGTGACGGCCAACTCTTCTTTATGGCAGATGGCTATCCTCAGAAACCTTATTCGAGAATTCTCATCCGCAAGAAACAATAAATCATGGACATACAACTTCATTCTATCAAAGTACGCGACCTGATAGATGGTTACGTGAACGACCCAGATCATGGTGTGCGTGGTTACGGTGGACGACTTGATATCCGACCGCCATATCAACGAGAGTTTCGCTATGACGTGAAACAGAAGCAGGCTGTGGTTAACACCATCCTGAAAGGCTTTCCTTTAAATATAATGTATTGGAGTGTGGTGGGCGATGACATGTACGAAATGATAGATGGTCAGCAGCGTACACTCTCCATTTGCGAGTTCCGCTATCATGAGTTTAACATCACTGATCCTGAGCGAGGTGTGCTGTTCTTCTCATCGCTGACGGAAGCAGAGCGAGATGCATTTCTCAACTACGAGTTGACGATTTATTTCTGCACAGGTACAGACAAGGAGAAACTGGACTGGTTTCGCGTTATCAATATCGCTGGTGAACGATTGCTGGAGCAGGAACTGCTGAATGCTGTCTATGTAGGACCATTCGTTAGTGATGCACGCCGTTATTTTTCGAAAAACGGCTGCCCTGCTTACAAGATGGCCAGCGACTTATTGAATGGCAATGCCATTGAACAAGCCTATCTATCCACCATACTTCACTGGGCTGCTCGCCACGAGGGTATTAAAGAAGTGAGCGAATACATGGCCAAGCACAAATACGATACCAATGCTAATCAACTATGGGCATATTTCTCGGCTATCGTAACATGGATACGCTCCACATTCATCAAATACCGCAAAGAAATGAAAGGTCTGGATTGGGGATGGCTCTACGATACATTCCACGAACACATTTACGATACCACTGAATTGGAACAGCGCATCCATGACCTGATGGAGGACGACGAAATTGTGAAGAAATCAGGCATTTACAGCTACGTCCTCAGCGGCGATTTGCGTGACCTCAGTTTCCGCACTTTCGACAAGAAACAGAAGCGTGAAGCCTACGAGCGTCAAGGTGGCATCTGCCCCCTTTGTGGTAGACACTTTGAACTGGAAGAGATGGAGGGTGACCACATCACCCCATGGGCTGAAGGCGGCGTGACGACAGCCGAGAACTGCCAGATGCTGTGCAGGGAATGTAATCGAAGAAAAGGAGCTAAATAGAATGTGTCCAACACACAGCAGGACTTCGTCGGTGTGAAGTTGTATATCAGAAAGCCGGTGGTGGAGAAGTACTACCCTGCACTGGTGGCCAGGCAGAAGGAGATCAACGAGGCATTAGGCAGCGAACCGGAATGGGACGCCAACCCCACAGCCCAAGACAAGACCATCGCCCTGTTCCACAAGACGGATCTGTCAGACCCACAAAACGTGGAGGAGGCGCTGGACTGGATGGTTCGCCAGACGGTCGTCTTCTACGAAGTATTCTCAAAGGAGGTGGAGGGGCTTTGAAAAAAGATTGCCACAAGGCTCCGTGTGTCCTTGTGGCAATCGTTTTTTTAGATGATGCTGAACGTTACACTTCCTCTTTTTGGTGCTGAACAGCGACTATTTCGCCAATAGAAAGCGATTTACTACTGATTTTCAAATAAACGGAATCGAATTCCACATAGATAAAGCCATTCAGCAAATAGATTCGACTTGTCCAAATATAGTCGTTATAGGCATCCAAATCACACTCGATATTAACGCTATCCGAGAAGTGGAAGGGGACGAGATAGGTCTCGTTCCCATTTGCAGACCATGTGCTACAATAAGTATCAACAACCACTGTTAATTCGTCCTTTTCTCGGTCGTAATGCATGCTGTGGATGACTCCATCGTGCAGATTCCAATCGTCATCTCCCATCAATCCGTCCAGACGTTCAACGTTTTGTATATACTTACGGGCTTGTGGCTGAATACCTTTAACATTTTCCGCTTCTCGGATTTCACAAAAGACCTCATAGTTCAATTGGGCATATTCAAGAATTGCTGGATTATTCAAGTGTTTGAGAGCTTCCTCATAGAGTTCTCTTTTCATGACAAAATTCTTATAAAGGCAAAAACAAAGTTTGATACAGAGTAGGCCATAGAAAGGTAGTTCGTCCTTGTAAGGTTGAGCAAGTTCATAAGCCAAAGTCATCTTGGCGACAGAATCGGAGGTTTTTCTATTCAAAAACTCTTCCCATTTGTCTTCCATTGACTCTGTTGGTTTTCCAACAGCGTCTTCAAACAGGGCTTTCACGTAACCTTTGACATCGGTAATAAAGGATGTTGCAGATGATTTCATAGAGAATTATTTATTTAAATTTCACATTAGGATTGAAGTATTTGATGATTGGTCCATACTTCGCAATTTCGGCGTCAGTCATGAGTCTCGCGTTATCGGATAAGCGCTGAGGTTTGCCATTCTTGCCAACGATATACACCTGAACATGTATAGTTCCTTTTTGAAATACAGTTCCATCGGAGTTCGTGTGAGAATGATTCCAATCAAGGTCCATGTATGAATAACGATCTTTATAGATCCTTGCTTGTGTAGCAAGTCCATCTTCTCCTTTTTTGAAATAGACTTCCGAAGTGTTGCCGTAGTAGGGCAAACCACTATGAGTACCCGTAGGGTCTGTAATTTTACTCACCATTTTACCAGTCACACCATTAATAGTGACTTTTGTACTCTCGTCTTTGTACAAGTATTGGCTGAAGCCTCCACTTGCTAAATATTCTCTTTGATTTCCCATATCACATATATGCATAATTATGGTTATACTTTATTCCTTGATAGTCTCTTTCATGCAGCCATTCGAGAAGCGTGATATCCCGATCCAGATACCCTCTTTCTTTTAAGTTCGTATTCAGGGCTTCAGACAGATTCATTACGTGACATTCCTCATCGTAGTGTCCTACTGTTCCGTGTCCTACAATGAACTCGTCATAGTCAACGCGAACTAGATAAATCTGCTCTTCATTGTCTATTTCTGAAAGGAGTAAATCGTTGGAAGGAGCAAGTTCGAACTCCATCTTGTATCGTACTTTCTCGAAGAAAGTCTTTTCATTCTCAGATGTATAGTGACCTTCCATGCTGGCGAAGAGCTCATAGTCCTCGGGCCATAACTTATTTGCTTTTATTTCCATTTTCTAAATGTTTTGGAGATATGGTCAGGAATGAACTTCAGGGGAGTGTGGATTCCTGACACCTCCACGGGCTCTCCATATACGAGGATAACAATTGGCAACAATTCAGCTTCAATACGTCGAATGGCGTATTTCCACAGTTCAAAACTGCTGGCACATCGTTTGTTGCCTGTTCCGCAAACCGCCAGGACACTTCCTTTTGGTAATCCTTCGAGCGAATAGGAAAACGAATTGGCGTTTCCCCAACTTGCTGTAGGGATGACGTTGAAACCACATTGTTGCCAGTATGCTCCTGCAAAGCGGGTGCGATAGGTGAATTCGATGTTCTGATGCGTCAGCTGTTCATCGACATAGAGCGAATAGTCTGGCGTAAACAAGTAATCAAAGTTGCGCACGTTATATGTGGTTGATTCCAGATTGCGCCAGACCGCATTGTCAAACATGCAGTCGTAAGCGAAGAAATGCAAGGCTTGATTCTCACCACTCAGCCCCTTTCTACGGGAATATGCGTAGACTTCGAAGTCTACGCTACCCGTATAGGGCTCAAGTATGGGAAAATGATGCGTAGGGGTGAAGGTCATGCCCGCAGTTAGGTGCATGTTATTGAATGTCAGCATCCGTTCGCGCGCTGAATTCCTGCGCTTTGGGATTTGATTGTATTCTCGCTTCTGACATTCCATCAAGTAGAGTTGTTTCTTGCTAAAAATGCTGTCCATATCTATCTTTCACGCGATAAATTAAAGAAATTAACTTAATATTTCCTAATTCTCACGGCGGATAGGAGCAGAAGTTTGGTGAAAAACAATTTTTGATATACTTTTGCACCATCAAAACTTCCAGCTCCAATTCCACCGTTGGACTCGAAGTCCCGCCGGTCTCATTCAGCCGTCACACTATCAGAGACCAGCTCCCCGCCCTGCTCAACTCCCTGAACAGGGCTTTTTTGTTTAATCTCTATTTATATCATCTTTATTCTCCTTTCTTTTTTTACGAGGTTTCATCATGTAGGCCTCTCCACCCAACTGCTCATCAAGATTATCTTGTCGGATGAGGTCAAACATGATGTTTCCTTTACTATAGTCGTAGCCGAGGTAGTCAAACAACCGGCTGGTTTCTGTGAAATAATAGCCACCAGAACTACGGAGCTCAAAGGCATCCTCGCTGGGGGTGTCTATTATTATAAGGTATAGGACGTCCTTTTCATCGTCCTTGGCAAATTTCACACCAGCTCTTTCTGACAGATGCAGATGATTGCCTGTCTCGCCAGTGAATCCGAGTCTGCCAGAAGACTGAATGGTTGCTTTCAGCTTCAGCACAAATTGTTTTGCACTAATTATTGATATTGCCATTTGATTTATTATTTATATCAATTCTGAGTGCAAAATTAAAATTATTCTTTGAAACAACCAAATAATTTGGCAAAAATATTTGGTTTACTGATGATTTACGCCATATTATTATCATATAACAGTATTGAATCACGAATAACAATAGACAAAGAATTCAAAAAGAGATGAACAAGAGATAAAAAACGAGATAAAAGTATTGATGATAAATGAAATTAAGCAATCACAGCAGATTTAGGTTCTGGAAAGTGTAAAAAGGACCCAAGAGATGATTTGGATATAAAAATTGAACTATACATAGGCGTTAAATTTAGTATATAGCGTACTGACATCTCCTCTAAAAGAAATAATCCTTGACTATCAGCCACAGTCACCGGAGACTTGGCAAACTTATTCGACCAAAGTGATAAAAAATGCCCTGTTTTCTTCGGCCGTTCATGCTGTTTTCATATTCATCCGACAGCAGAGTGGAGCGTACGCCCCTCCCAGTAGTCTTTCGTCCCTTCGGAACTTCTTGAAGTGGACTCATTGCTAATCTTTCAGACAGCCTATTGGAACGACAAATACACCATCTTTTCGTCTGTAGGCAAACTCTCCACACATCACAATCATAAGGAATGCCGGTTCTCCAACTCTTGAAGAATCAACCTTCTCTCTTAAATCACTGCAAATTTTTGAGGAAGTTGGCGCATTTTTTTGAGGAAGTTGGCGCGTTTTTATTGAGGAAGTTGGCAAACAGTCCAACATTTGCAACCGTTCCAACACCAAGAACCTCTAAATCACCTCCAATTACAGACACTTGAAATTAAAGTGAGATTGAGGGTTGTTTCAGATAGCCTTCATAAAGATATCTACGAGCTGGCAGACCGCATATTCTTTGTTGGTGTAACGGAGCAAAGCAGTCTTTTCCCTCTTAAACCTAAAATCCGCAACTATCATCCAATACACGATTAAGGGTAGATTTATGAGTCGTTAGTAGCAGCTTTCAGTAAAAAGCAACAGCACAACATCAA
>ONJJ01000009.1 GCA_900318115.1 uncultured Prevotellaceae bacterium
CGCGCGTGCAGAAGGAACGCTTCTCCGACCTCATGGAGTACGAACGCGTGAAGGATCGCTACCTCCTCAAACTCGACATGCTCTCCAAGGCCAAGGAGAATATGCGCATCCTGCATCCCCTGCCGCGCGTAAACGAAATCGAGTACTCCATCGACGACGACCCGCACGCCTACTATTTCCAGCAGGCCCGCAACGGCCTCTTTGCCCGTCAGGCCCTCATCTGCGATGCCCTCGGCATCACCCTCGAACAAGTGCAGAACGATAAAACCATCATCCAATGAAAAGAGAACAACTCATCGTCAGCGCCCTGGACCACGGCACTGTCATCGACCACATACCCTGCGAGCGGCTCTTCCAGGTCATCAACCTCCTCCACCTCGACCAGATGACCAGCAAGATCACCATCGGCTACAACCTCAAGAGTCAGAAGATGGGGACCAAAAGCATCATCAAGATCGCCGACAAGTTCTTCACCGACGAGGAACTGAACCAGCTCAGCGTGGTGGCGCCCAATGTCTCGCTATCCATCATCCGCGACTACGAGGTGGTGGAGAAGAAGCAGGTATGCCTGCCTGAGGAGCTGCGCGGCATCGTGCGCTGCAACAACCCCAAGTGCATCACGAACAACGAACCCATGCAGACTCTCTTCCACGTCACCGACAGGCAAGCCGGCATCGTACGCTGCCACTACTGCAACCACGAACAGGACATCAAGGAGGTCACCCTCGCATAAATTCCCCTGAAAACCCGAAATCCCGAAATATCGAAATATCGAAATATCGAGACCCCCAAATAAATCGCCAAAATCGTAAAAATCCCAAATATGAACCGAGACAACACAATCTTCGAGCTCATCAAACAAGAACGTGCGCGTCAGGAACGCGGCATCGAGCTCATCGCATCAGAGAACTTCGTCAGTCAGCAAGTCATGGAGGCCATGGGCTCTCCCCTCACCAACAAGTACGCTGAAGGCTACCCTGGGCATCGCTACTACGGCGGTTGCCAGGTCGTGGACCAGGTGGAGCAGCTCGCAATAGACCGCCTCTGCCAGCTCTTCGGTGCTGAGTACGCCAATGTGCAACCCCACTCCGGTGCCCAGGCCAACGCAGCCGTCTTCCTCGCCTGCCTCAACCCCGGCGACACCTTCATGGGACTGAACCTCGACCACGGCGGTCACCTCAGCCACGGCTCGCTCGTCAACACCTCCGGCATCATCTACCGCCCCGTGGGCTACAACCTTAATAAGGAGACCGGCCGCGTGGACTACGACGAGATGGAACAACTCGCCCTGCAGCACAAGCCCAAGCTCCTCATCGGCGGCGGCTCGGCCTACAGCCGCGAGTGGGACTACAAGCGCATGCGCGAAATTGCCGACAAGGTCGGTGCCATCTTCATGGTCGATATGGCACACCCCGCAGGTCTCATCGCTGCCGGGCTGCTGGACAACCCGCTGAAGTACGCCCACATCGTCACCTCCACCACCCACAAGACCCTGCGCGGTCCCCGTGGCGGCATCATCCTCATGGGTAAGGACTTCGAGAATCCCTGGGGCAAGAAGACCCCGAAGGGCGTCACGAAGATGATGTCCACACTGCTCAACAGCGCCGTCTTCCCCGGCATCCAGGGCGGACCACTGGAACATGTCATCGCAGCCAAGGCCGTGGCCTTCGGCGAAGCCCTGACACCCGAGTTCCGCGAGTACCAGACGCAGGTGAAGAAGAACGCCGCCTGCCTCGCCGCAGAACTCATGAAGCGCGGCTTCCACATCGTCAGCGGAGGCACTGACAACCACTCCATGCTCGTGGACCTGCGCACCAAGTACCCCGACCTCACCGGCAAGGTCGCCGAAAACGCCCTCGTGGCATCCGACATCACTGTCAACAAGAACATGGTGCCCTTCGACAGCCGCAGCGCCTTCCAGACATCCGGAATACGACTCGGCACACCTGCCATCACCACTCGCGGTGCCAAGGAAGACCTCATGGTCAAGATTGCCGAGCTCATCGAGCGAGTGCTCAACGATCCTGAGAACGCCGACGTCATCGCCGCCGTACGCGCAGAGGTCAATGGCATCATGAAGGACTATCCCCTCTTCGCATACTAATCTCAAGCGAATCCTATTAACTATCCAAAAAAAACAAACCATTATGGAATACTTATCCAACGGAATCCTCGAACTGGAAGTGTCGCTGCGGGGAGCTGAGCTCAGGAGCCTGCGCCGCGTCGCTTGCCCCACAGAATACCTCTGGCAGGGCGACCCCACCTACTGGGACCGCCGCTCCCCCATTCTCTTCCCGAACGTAGGAAAAGTGTGGCAGGACACCGTTCGCGTCGGCAACGACGCCTACACCCTCCACCAGCACGGATTCCTGCGCGATATGCTATTCCGCAAGACCGCAGACGAAGACCGCCATCTGGCCTTCGTCTGCGATTCCGACGAAACCAGCCTCGCCTGCTATCCCTTCCCCTTCCGCGTGCAGATAGACTACCGCCTGTTGCGCAACGTCCTCACCGTGGAATGGACCGTGGAGAACACCGGCGACCAGCCCCTGCCCTTCCAGATCGGCGCTCATCCGGGGTTCAACCATTCCCGCTACGATGCCGACGCGCCCGTTCACGGCTACCTCTCGGCCGACGCCGCCAGCCCCTGGATCAGCGCCCGCTGCGACGGCGGCTTCGTCCATCCCATCCCCGCTGACGCCGCCTCCCCCGCTCCCGCGTCCGAGGCTTTGCCCGCCAGCAACTATTCCACCTTCCCCATTGACCTCCCGCACGACGGCCTGCTCCCCCTGACCAACGAGACCTTCGCCTGCGACACCATCCTCGAGATGACAGGCCGCATGCACCGCATCACCCTTCATGATGCCGACGGAAGACCGTGGGTCACTGTGCGCCACCAAATGCCCGTCACCGCTATCTGGTCGCCCTGCGGCGGCCGCGCTCCCTTCATCTGCATCGAACCCTGGGAAGGATGCTGCGACCCCGAAGGCTACGACGGCCAGCTCCGCGACCGCCACTACAGCCACATCCTGCCACCCCAACAGCGCTGGACCACCTCCTACGACATCATCGTGGAGTGAACGCCCGCCGTCCCTTCTCGTGCAACCGCAGCCCATGGATCTCTCCATACTCATTCCCGTTCGCAACTATGATGCCGGCCAGCTTGTGGCAGACTTTCTCCACCTTGCCCGGCACGAGGGTGTGGAGATTGAGGTTCTCGTGGCCGACGATGCTTCGACTATTCCTCTAACATGGACGAAACAATTCGCTGGCAATGAGCGATTCAGACTCATCCGTCACACGAAGAATCAAGGACGTGCCCGCACGATTAACCACCTTGCCGAAGAAGCCCGCGCCCCCTGGCTGCTCATCGTCGATTGCGACGCCCAGGTGACCCCCACCTTCTCCCTCCTCACCTACCTCCGCGCCACCACCTCCGCCCCCTCCGAGGTCACGTTTCCCACTGCTCCCTACACAGCGGAGACCTCCTCCTCTGAGGTCACGTTTCCCGCTGTCTGCGGCGGCCTACGCCATCCCGCGTCGCTCCCTAACCCTGACGTGACCTTGCGCTACCGCTACGAACGTCGCGCCGACCGCCGCAGGAGTGCGGTGCAGCGTAATCGCCACCCCTACTCCCAGCTCTCCACCTTCTCCCTCCTCATCCTTCGTTCCGTCTTCCTCGCCATCCGTTTCGACGACTCCATCACAGAATACGGCCACGAGGACACCCTCTTCGGTGCCGAGCTCCAGCGCCGCCACATCCCCCTACTCCACATCGACAATCCCCTCATCCACCTCGGCCTGGAACCCAACGCTGTCTTCCTCACAAAGACCGAGACCAGCCTGCGCATCCTCCATCGCCTGGCCCCCCAGTTGCAGACCCACAGCCACCTCCTCGTCGCCGTCCGTCGGCTATCCCGCCTACACCTCGCCGCCCCCGTACGTCTGCTCTACCGCCTCACGCGTCCGCTCCTACGCCGCAACCTCCTCGGTCGCCATCCCCTTCTCCCCCTCTTCTCCTTCTATAAACTCGGCTACTACCTCTCCCTCTCCTAAATCACATAAAAGTGTTCAGGCCGCCTGACAATTGTCAGACGGCCTGAACATTTTATTGCGAATCGCCAAATACAGACTACTTCACGATGACCTTATTTCCATTGACGATATTGATGCCGCGGCGGAGGGTTGAGAGTCGCTGACCTTGTAGGTTGTAGATGCCGGTGGGTGCATCAGGGGTAGTGACAGCGGGTTGAAGGACACCGACGGTGGTGGGACGGATGGCGGTGAGTCCGAAGTCGATGTACTGTCCGCCGCCGGCATTACGGCACTCGATGGCAACGACGTTGTCTGCATCCGGCGTCAGTGCTGCCAGCGCTTCGGGATTGATGGGCATCCCTTTGTAGGCGGTGAGGTAGCCTGTTTCCTGGAAGGCAACGACACCATTGAAATAGACGGTGACGTCCTCGTCATGATAGATGCGTGCCTCGAGGGAGCGAAGCTGCTCGGGAGTGAAGCCGCTGAGGTCGAGACGATGGCGCAGACGGATGGTGCCGCTGGTCCAGGCGGTGTTGGTGACGCTGTTAGGCGGGTTGCCAGCTCCAAAGCCGGAACGTCCTTCACGCCAATTGTCATCGTTGAAGTTGGGGCTGGTCCAGTTGGAGGATACGGACGTGGTGATGTATTTCCAAGTGGCTCCTTCTGTCTCTGCCGTGGGCAGGAGGTTGTACTCTTCAAAGCTGTAGGCGCGCATCAGCGTGCGGAGTTCATCGCGAGTGATGGTGACGACGGAGCCCTGACGTAGGTCAGAAGGCATCTGGAAATGGTCTTCGTTCTGAGAATACCACTTGAGTTCTGAGGGATCACCACTGGCACAGAGGCCGGGACCGGTGCCGTTGGTGTTCAACGTGGCCATGAACCATCCATCGCCACCGAGGGCAGGATAGGTCTGAGGGGCACGCACCTTATAAACGCCAGAGGCAAAGAGGCGCTGGGGCGCGCCGAACTTGCCCTTGGAGGGCTGGAGGCTCGAGCTGGTGGATACGCAGAGACTCTGGTTCTCGGTGTAGAAGAAAGCGTAGTAGGTCTGCCCCATCCGCTCGATGTGTATATCATAGGCGGAGGTGCCGGGGTCGAAATACTGACGTGGCGAGGTGAAGCGCTGCCAATCCTTGGTGGTGGAATAGTATATGGTGCTCTTTCCATTGGTCTCGCAGGTCCAGTAGAGATAATAGGTCTGGCTGTCTTCATCGTAAATCCACTCGGGGGCCACGGCCTTGGCTGTGGTGTTGGTATTGAGGACGATATGTTTCTCTGCCACAGGCTGCCAATTAATGAGGTCGGTGCTGACCCAATGATAGAGACCGGGCTTGGAGTGGTCTGACAGCTCGCCCAGGAGATGGTACTCCCGGCCAGACTCAGTGTCCACGGCACGAATGAAAGGAGCGATGACCTCCAAGTCGGCAAAGTCGCCCTGCATGATACCGCGGTTTCCGTTCAGGGGAAGCCAGGTGGCACCATCGAGGCTGTAGGCGTAGTGAGGCTGGCTGGAGGACGCGTTGGTGTAGGCCATCAGGTAGGCCTCCTCACCTTCCTGGAACTGGGGAACGGGGGTCGTGGCGGGAATCGCAGAGACCTCGAGGGAGTTGTCATCAACGTACTTGCGCAGCTTCAGTCCGCAGTCGATGAACTGACCACCGGCAGTCTGGCGGCAGTGGATGGCAAGGACGTTGTCTGAGCCGTCGAGCTTAAGGGCCTGCAGGCCTTCGGGCAGCAGCGGGAATTGTTCGTAGGAGGTATTGTAGCCGGTGACGACGCAGGCGAGCTGTCCATTGATGTAGATTTCGGCATCCTCGTCATGGAAGAGCCACAGGCGCAGGTCAGTGCGCTGCTCATCGGTAAGGCCCTGCAACTGGAAGGTACGACGAAGCCAGATGTCAGAGGTGCTCCACGTGGTGCGTCCGCCTCCGCCGAAGCCGGAATAGGCGTTCTTCCAGGAAGAGGCATCGAAGTCCGTGGCAAACCAGTCCGCAGCAGGCTGGCTGGTGGTGTACTGCCACCGCTGCTGGGAAGCATCGCCGGCCGGGACGAGAGTCTCGGCGCCCTGATAGTAGCTATGGATGGTCCGCTGGATGCCAGCACGCATAAGATCCTTCTGGGCATCGCTGACCTTCAGGAGCTTGCGGTCGTAGGTGTAAATGCCATTACACTCCTGCTCGACGTCGGTGATCTGGGTATAGACGGACATCCAGAGTCCCTTGTCGTGCTGCAACTGCTGCAGGCGGTCGGTGTAGTTGTTGTAGAGGACGGTGTAGTAGTTGGCATCAGGTACTGTGATATAATCCATCTCGGAGCCAGACCACATATGTTCTTTATAGAAAAGATTGATGCCGCCAAACTCACCGCAGGATGCCACGCGCTCGTTGATGGGATTGGTGGCAGCACCGGGTGCCGGATAGAAATGTACGTCGATGAAGTCGCCCATCTCGATGTCGGTCCATCCGGTGACGGCGTGGACAAAGCGTCCAGGGTCATGGTTCAGTGCGATGACATTTTCAACGCCGCGGCGGGTGTGCTGCATGCCGGAGCCATCGTCCTGCCCCCAGGCTTCGTTGTAAACCACCCAGGCTCCGATGCAGGGATGGTGGCGTGTAGCCTCTATCCAGAGTCCGCACTCCCGGTAGAAGTTCTGCTGGCTCTCGGCTTTGTTGCCGATGAGCCCCGGATTACCACCGTTGATCATATCTTGCCAGACGACGAGTCCGTGGCGGTCGCACCAGTCGAACCAGAGGTCGTTCTCCACCTTAATGTGCTTTCGCACCATGTTCATACCCAAGTCCTTCATCGCCTGAAGGTCGAAGACCATGGCCTCATAGGACGGAGGTGTCAGCAACCCATCGGGCCACCAGCCCTGATCCAGAGGGCCATAGAGGTAGATCGGTTGGTTGTTGAGCAACACGCAGGGTCGTCCATTCACCATGCCTCGGGAGAACTTGCGCATACCGAAATAGCCACGGACCTGATCGGTCTGTTGTCCCTCGTGACTCAGGGTGAGTTCGAGATCATAGAGATTGGGGTTGTCAGGTGACCAAAGCTTGGCCTCCGGAATATCAAGAGTGACGAAGTCCCCGGCACGGCCATCAGCCTGGGCGACGACGCGTTCTGCGTCCTTGACGACAATGTGTACGTCGGTGCCGGGCACGGAGGCGTTCACCTTGATGCTCACCGTGGGTGTGGCGGCATCGATATCCGGGATAGGTTCATAGCTGAGGATATGAGCCTCCTGCACGGGCTCCAGCCAGACGGTTTGCCAGATGCCACTGGAAGCGGTGTACCAGATGCCATTGGGAGTGATGCTCTGCTTGCCAATGGGCTGTCCGCCCCGGTCAGAGGGATCCCAGACAGCGACCTGCACCTCCTGCTCGCCATCGGTATTCAGGGCGGCCGTGATATCGAAGGAGAAGGGGTCGCTGCCGCCATCGTGGCTGCCAACGAGCTGGCCGTTCACATAGACAGAACAACGCCAGTCCACGGCACCGAAATGCAGCAGGACGTGCTTGCCGGCATAGTCCGAGGGGAGTGTGAAGGTGCGGCGGTACATGTGGGTGGAGGTGGTGTTGTCGCGATGGTCAGAATCCATGATTCCCGAAAGGGCGGACTCTACGGGAAAGGGAACAAGGATGGCTTTGCGGAAGGACGAGGCGGAACGCTCGTAGGCGTAGTTGACACTGCCGCGCTTGAAATATCCCCAGACGCCATTGAGGTTCATCCAAGCAGGACGAACCATAGACGGGCGAGGGTACTCTGCCCAGACGTTGTCGGCCGTCAGCGCCTCACCCCAAGGGGTCATCAGGGGAGCCTTCTGCTTCTGCCAAGTGGCGGCGGCGAGGGAACAAGAAAAAGCGGTCAGGCAAACAGCCGCGAAAGCAATTCTTCGGAATAGGTGTTTCATTTTCAATTTGATTTTTGTGGTTATGAGAGATATTGTGTATGTTCAAGGTTTGAAATTTGCCAGGGTGGTGAGGCGATCGCCCTCATCGTCCATGAGGAAAAGATGCGGGTGCCGAACGGTGCGTCCGTGCACGACCTGATGACTGTGGATGGCGCACAGAAGGCGCCCTCTCCAGTCGCGGAAGAGCATGCCGTGACCATAGTTGGGAGGTGTGATGGGCTTCGGTTCCTGCACCCAAGGCCCTTCGATGGTGCCAGAGGCGCTATAGGCCACGCCCTGCGTATAGACCTTCCCTATCCAGCTGGTCCAGAGCATCCCTAAGCAACCCGTCTGCGTGCGGAAGAGGAAGGGTCCGTCTGTGACCTGGTTGGGCCCAGTGCCCTCGTCGTTGCGACTCCAAGGAGAGTCGCTGGCGCGGAAGAGTGTGCGCATGGTGCCGTAGGTTCCCGTGAGGTCATCCGTCAGGCGGATACGTTCCACGGTGCCATCGAGGTTCTGCAGCCATTCGTGGCAGAAGACCATGTAGGGGTGGCCATCAGTGTCCTCGAAGAGAGTGGCATCCAGCGTAGGCATGTGAGCCGGAAGGTACACGGGCGATGCCATGGGGCGATAGGGTCCATCGGGTTTGTCGGAGACGAGGACGTGGCAGGCACGACGAGGTATGCGACGGCCCGCCACACTGTCGATGGTGACAGCATTGTTGGTGAATGTGGCGAAGTAATAATACTTGCCGCGATAATAATGCAGTTCGGCGGCCCATATCTGGGGATGTGGCCCCATCCAGGAAGCTGTGTCGATCTCCACCACGTGGCGAGGGCCATCCCACGTCTGAAGGTTCCGGGAGGTCCACAGCAGTCCGCCGGTACCTGTCATATAGTAGGTGTGGGTGGCGCTGTCGGCCAGGATGAAGGGGTCGCTGAGTTGGATGCTGTCAAGAGGTACGCCCTCGCGATAATGGGGCAGGCGACGCTGCGCATAAGCCCCGCCGCCACCCGACTCGATGAAAGTAGGGGTGGCCACGGGTGCTACCATAAGTCCGAATACCAATAAGAGTTTCAATGTAGTTTTCATGCCCGTATGTTATTTGATGATTATTTTGTGTAGAAGTCAATGAGTCGGCGCAGGGCGCGCTGGCAGACGGGGCAGAACTCCTCGACCTCATTGACCTTCATACGGCACTCCTGGACTGGACGATAGACGCCCTTGACCTGGTAGCCTCCGCCTTCATAGACGCCTACCTTGGTTGTCAGATCACGCCCATCGGGCTGAGTGGGAATCGAGGTGCCGGGAGGCAACATATCCTGCCATTTTGAGGCGAAGTCCACGAGCGTGGTGATGTTCGGTTCCCAGGGCTCGGTGTCTGCAGGATACATCGGTTCGGCCTGACTGTCGTAGGCGTATTCGTCGGCCAGTCCGCCGAAGCTGTGGCCGAACTCGTGGACGATGACCTCGTAGCGCGAACGGGGACAGAAGGCCGAGGCCATGTTGTAGCTGTTATAGATGCCACCACCACCATACTCCTCAGTATTGGCCAAGATGATGAAGTGCTCGAAAGGTATTCCTGTCATGAGGTCATAGAGACGCTGGAGATGAAGGGTGGTCAGGTAGCGATTGGAATAAAAAGTGTCGAAATGAGAGGCCAGGGGTGTCTGACGCCAGAGGCCGAGATGGGGAATGGAGACGCCACTCTCGGGCGAAGGAGGCATGACAGCGATAAAATTAAAGCGAGACATCAGCGAACGGAACGGCTCGTGGGCGCCCAAGGCGAGGATGCTGCTGTCGCAGACTTCCAAGAAACGAGACATCTCGGCTTCCGTGAATCCCTCGGCCACGAATGCCACATCGATGCAATCGCGCGGGTCGCCACTCTGGCGCAGGTAGCGCCAAGGAGTCTGTGCCTCGTGGCTGCGGTCGCGAATCAGGATATCGCGCGGGTCTATGCGATGGCGCAAGCTGGAGAGCACACGCCGATGGGTGTCCATCAGTTGACAAACGACATCGACGGCGCGGCGCGGCAAGGGAATGAGGAAATTGTTCTCGAAGCTCCGCTCCACCTGCCGGGCTTCCTCGGTCTCCTGCCATTCCTGGAACAGGGTGGAGAAGCTGTGGCGATAGAGTATGTCGCCGGATGCAGCGTCGATCACGGTCAGTTGTCCATTGCCCAAAAGGGGCAAACGCTGGAGGTTGTGGCGGCGGCCGTACCAACCTGCCGTCTTCGACAGTTGAGCCAAGGCGATGTGCTGGGTGCGACTGGTGCCCGAGAAGAGGTAGTCCACCCGAAGCGTGGAATCCGAGAAATGCTCATCGAAAACCACCTGCGCAGACAACGAGGATGCCAGGCATGGAAGAATGCAGGCAAGAAATATACGGAACAGAGGCAACGTCTTCACGGGCTAAGGCTATTTGATTCTGACTGTAACTGAGCCGGAACTAAAACCCTCCAAAGCACTGGACTGCGTTCGACGGAGCATGCCGCCGAAGCCTGTCTGAATCGTGGAGCCATCATTGGCTGAATAGCCCTGACCGGAATACATATAGCGGCCCTGGAAGCTGACGCTGACATCGCGGGTGACTCCCTCCGGGATCAAGAAACGGATGGAGGGATCGAGCGGTTCGTTGTCATAGATGACGGTACTGCTGAAGGTCTTGGTCACCACGGAGTCTGCACCTATCATGTCCCGGAGGTGATAGGTGACCTCCCAATTGTAGATGGCCTTGTAGATCAGGTGGCCGATCTGGTCCTGACAAGCAGTGACGGTTACGGAATCACCCGGTGTGACAGGATTAGGAGCGACTGTGAAGCCCTTCCACGTGGGCATATAAGAAGTGGTGTCCACCTTCTCGCAAGAAGAAAGAGCGAATGCAGCCACAAGGGCTACGAACAAACTGAGGAAAGAAGTCTTATTCATTGTATGTCAAAATTTTGTTTCAATGCTTGATATAATCGTTGAACCGGCAGACCTACCACATTGAAGTAAGATCCTTCGACCCGTTCTACCCCGATGTAGCCTATCCACTCCTGCACGCCATAAGCCCCCGCCTTGTCCAACGGATGATACTTGCTGACGTAGTGCCGGATCTCGTCCTCCTCCAAGCAGGAGAAGGTGACGTCCGTCCGGCAGGAGAAAGAGACCTGCTTGAGGGTGGACGTGAGACAAACGCCCGTGAAGACCTGATGTGTCTTCCCCGACAACTCTCGCAGCATTCGGCAGGCATCCTCCTCATCGCGGGGTTTCTCCAGCACCTCGCCATCCAGCCACACAATGGTGTCGGCTGTGATGAGCAATTCATCGTCTGCCAACGAGGATTTATAGGCCTCTGCCTTCTCGCGCGATATATATAAAGGTATGTCTCCACAAGTGAGTTCGGCAGGGTAGCTCTCATCGATGCCCGGCAGCACTCGCACCTCGTAGTCCAGGCCTAAACCGGCCAGGAGTTCCCTACGGCGGGGAGAATTTGAAGCTAAAATGAGTTTCATGTGAATTGTGATAAATAAAATGTTCGATGGTTCAGGATGTCGAAGGTTCGAGCTTGAGAGGCTACCAGCCGAAGGCTTCCTTGTCCGACATCCATTTTCCTTGTGCACGTAAGACTTGCTCCAGGACATCGCGTACACAACCATAGCCTCCGCGTTTGTGGCTAATATAGGTGGAGATGGCTTTTATTTCCGGAGCCGCATCGGCGGGACAGACAGGGCAGCCCACGAGTTGCATAATCTCATAATCCGGAATATCATCACCCATATAGAGGACCTCTTCGTCCTTGAGGTTATACTTCTCCTTCAGCAGGGCGTAGGTCTCTGTCTTCACACTGCAGCGAAGGTAGATATCCGGCACGCCGAGGTATTCATAGCGTTTACGGATGCTTTCAGGACGGGCACCTGTGATGATGGCCACGTGCAGCCCTTGCATGCACGCCAGACGCAGGGCGTAGCCATCCTTGATATTTACCGTGCGCAAGGGTTCGCCTTCGGCATCCTGCGGCACGGTCTCGGCACTGAGGACGCCATCAACGTCGAACAACAAGGCACGTATCTGGGTCAAATCGTAGTCTATCATTGGGGGGTGAAGGGTTAAAGAGGTTACGAGAGGGTCAAGGGTTCGGGGGGCAATATTCCGATATTTCGGGGGGCGATATTCCAAGGGTTTGAGGATTCACGAATCACTTAATTCCTGAATGCTTCGAGTCATTGTGTCATAGACGGCTAAGAGTCGTGGCTGATCCAGCAACATCGCTCGCTGCATGCCAATGACATTTTCATCACGTCGGATAGCGGGTCCCGTCTGAGCTTGGGCTGGCGGTAGTTCGCGCAGCTTCAGCACTGTCTCCTCGATGAGTGGCAGCATCGCATCGAAGGGTAAGCCGGCAGCACGAAGCACATCATCTGAGAGAGCAAAGCAATGGTTGGCAAAATTACATGCAAAGACAGCTGCTAAATGAAGACGGCGCCTTTCGGCCGAAGACGTCTCGTGGACGTTGGACGCGGAAGTCAGACTACGGGCCAAGGCTAACAACAGTTGACAATCCATGGGCTCACACGCTTCGACGAAGAAATGAACACGAGCGAAGTCCACAGAGCGTTCCTTGGAAAAAGTCTGCATGGGATAGAAGACCGCGCCACGCGGATGACCAGCCTCAGCAAAAAGGCTTAAGGGCAGCGAACCGGCTGTGTGGGCAAAGAGAGCGTGCTCCCGTCCCGCATGCAATTCGCTGATGACATCCTTCAGCACGGAGTCTTTGACGCTCAAGAGATAGAGGTCAGCCTCAGGAGTGGCGTTCTCTACCCTGCCCCAACACGCCTTGCAGCCCACCAGCGAAGCCAAGGCCTGGGCAGAAGCCTGGGTCTTGCTCCATACTTCAACAATCTCTCCCCCAGCCCTCTTCAAGGCCGGAGCCAGATTTGTAGCCAGTCGGCCAGCGCCAATGAATGCAATTTTCATGTCCTATCAGCTATCCATAGTCCCTACGTGCACGCGCTCCCAAAGCAAGCGGTCTTCGTTGAAAGGTTTGCGTTCCATCCCCTTATGCCCGACAGCGACCATAGCCACAGGCTCCAAGGTTTCGGGAATGTGGAGCAATGAGCGCACGATGTCTGCCGAAGGAGTTCCCTCCGCAGAGAAGCGGTTGCGCAACTGAATCCAGCAGGCACCCAGACCGAGGTCCTCGGCCTCGTAGAGGAGGATCGTAGTAGCCACGCTCGCATCCTCCACCCAGACATCACTTTCCTGAGGATCGCCAACTACGACAACCGCCAGAGGAGCACCCGCGAGGAAGTCTGACCCTACGGTCTTCGTACGGGAGAGTTCCTCGAGCATCTCCTTATCATCTACGACAACGAAATGCCAGGCGTGTTTGCCTTTGCTGGAAGGGGCCATCAAAGCGGCTTTCAGCAGGTGTTCCACCTGCTCAGGTGTCAACGGTTCGTCGGTGAACTTGCGCATAGAACGGCGCAGACGGACTAATTCAGAGAAGTTTTCCATATATAATAATAGTGTTTAATCCTATGGTGCTGGGAAGGAATCCTTCCATTTACGGCCGCAAAGTTAATGAATTTCCGCGAGACTGAAGCACAAGCACACAAAATAATTATGCTCAGGCAGGCAAAAACGCAGAAAAAACGCTTGCTCAACTCCGCAGAGGGGCTCTACTGTCATTGCCCGACCTCTGCGACGATGTATTCTGACTGAGTGCCAATACGGAAGCGGGCACCCCAGATACCAAGACCACTGGAGATATAATAATGCGTCTGGCCACGCTGATGAGCACCGAAGGCACACTCATAGAGAGCCTCGGTAATCCAGTTCCCGGGCCAGACTTGACCATGATGGGTGTGCCCCGCGAACTCAAAATCGACACCTGCAGCCTCGGCCTCTTCCAGGCTGTAGGGCTGATGGTCGAGCAACAGGATGTAGGTTTCGGGACGAACTGACCTCATGAGTTCGTGGAGGGGACGTCTGCGAGTATTCGTGCGGTCATCACGCCCGATGATGGACAGCCCATGGAACTCTGCGACACTATCCCTCAACAGATGAATACCCGCATCACGGAAGAAACGCTCGGCAGTAGGCTCGCCAGCGAAGTACTCGTGATTACCCAGGCAAGCATAGACGGGCGCCTTCAGCCTACGAAACTCTTCTGCCATGTGTTCCTCCACAAGCGGGCGATAGTGATGATCGATGATGTCGCCTGCGATAAGTATGACGTCTGGGTTTTCAGCATTTATGAGATCAATCCAGCGGGCCAATTCGGTACGACGATTGTGGTAACCTAAATGCCAGTCAGATGTGAGGACGAAACGCAGAGGATCAACGGACTTATGGGTCTGTAACCTCAAAGGCACACGTTCTTTATGGTTGTAACGAGTATAGGCAAAGCCAAAAAGAAAAAAAAAGAAAATGCAGACAAGCGAGGCGACGAGACCATTGTCATGGAACAAGTCAGACGGAACAATACGGCAAAGACGAAGAAGATCGACGGCGAGCCACATCATCAGCAGATAAAGCATAATAACGAGCCAGGAATTGCCTATATTATAGACAGCAGAACCGAGAGACAGCGGGAGACGGTCGTTAGCCGGGCTCAGAGCAAGGAAGAAACAGCTGAAAGCAAGCATCATCAAGGATACGACAGCCACCTTGCCCCACACGGGGAAAGGCATCAATTGCCAGGTGCGCCAGCAGACATAGCACTGGGAGACAAAAGGAATAAGAAGGAAAAGAAAGAAGAATGAACGCACGAGAGAAAAAAAGGGTTGCTAAAAGAAACAAAAAATGGATGGACAGAGAAGAGGATGGACGATGGGTGGGAAGATAAAGGAAAAATGAGCACCGAGAAATAGTCGGTGCTCATTTCTTTCATGTAATCCGGAGAAGTTATCCTCCAAAGTTGTCGAAGCGGATCATGTCGTCCTCAACACCGAGACTATGCAGCAGGTCGAGCACGGTCTTGGCCATCATTGGAGGACCGCAGAGATAGTACTCGCAATCTTCGGGTGCCTCGTGGGCCTTGAGGTAAGTGTCGCCCATGACGGGAGCCACGAAGCCCGGAGTGTACTTGATGCCTGCCTCGTCGGCCTTGGGATCGGGACGGTCCAGGGCCAGGTGGAAGTGGAAGTTGTCAAACTCCTTATCCAGCTGGAGGAAGTCATCGAGGAAGGGCACTTCCTCGAGAGCGCGAGCACCATAGAAATAGTGCATCGGGCGCTTACGGTCTTCATCACTGACGCCATGACCCTTGAGCATGTGCATAATCTGGGCACGCAGAGGAGCCATGCCGGCACCACCGCCGACCCAGATCATTTCGCGACCGGTGCCGTACTGCGGACGGAACTCGCCGTAAGGGCCAGACATGATGACCTTGTCGCCGGGCTTCAGGCTGAAGATGTAGGAGGAAGCGATACCAGGATTGACATCCATGAAGCCGGGACCCTGGTCCTTAGGCTTGAAAGGCGGAGTGGCGATACGCACGTTGAGGGTGATGATGTCGCCCTCGTCCGGGTAGTTGGCCATGGAGTATGCACGGATGGTTGGCTCGGGGTTCTTGCACTTGAGCGGGAAGAGACCGAACTTCTCCCAAGCGGGCAGATAGGTGTCGCCGATGAGGGATTTGTCGAAATCCTTGTCGTAGTCGATACAGTCGAAAGCAGGAATACGGATCTGAGCGTAGGAACCGGGCTCGAAATCCATATGCTCGCCGGGAGGCAGAGCCACCTTGTACTCCTTGATGAAGGTTGCAACGTTCTTGTTGCCAATAACGGTGCACTCCCATTCCTTGACGCCAAGGACGCTGTCGGGCACCTTGATGCCGAGGTCACCCTTAACCTTGCACTGACAGCCAAGGCGCCAGTGATCCTTGATTTCCTTGCGGGTGAAGTGGCCTTTCTCGGAGTCAAGAATCTCACCACCGCCGTCCACGACCTGACACTTGCACTGACCGCAAGAGCCCTTGCCGCCACAAGCGGAGGGGAGGTAGACACCCTCTGCAGCGAGGGTTGAGAGAAGGCTTGCACCCTGAGGCACGGACAATGTGTCCTTGCCATTCATTGTGATGGTGACGTTACCACTCGGGGAGAGGTAAGCCTTTGCAACAAGCAGAATGATAACCAACGCGATGATAATCACGAGGAAGACCACGATGCTTGTGAGAATTAAAGATGTATTCATAATCTTTTTTTTAATTCCAATTCATAATTCAAAATTCAAAATCAGTACGCCGTTCCGGTGTTTGGGTTTCCACCACGCAGCCAATTATGAATTATGAATTGTGCATTGTGAATTGAATTAGAGGTTAAGTCCGCTGAAGCACATGAAGGCCATAGCCATCAGGCCCACGGTGATGAACGTAATTCCAAGACCCTGCAGGGGACGGGGAACGTCGGTGTAAGCCATCTTCTCGCGAATGGCAGCAAGGCAAGTGATTGCCAGCAGCCAACCAATACCGGAACCGAGGGCGTAGGCTACGGAATCCCACACACCCGTGATGGCCTGTGAGTTGGTCTCGGGCATGGTGATGCGCTGCTGCATGAACAGCGAAGCACCCATGATGGCACAGTTCACAGCGATCAGGGGAAGGAAGATACCGAGAGCAGCATACAGCGAGGGGCTGAAGCGCTCGACAACCATCTCTACCAACTGAACAATACCGGCAATGACGGCGATGAAGAGGATGAACGACAGGAAACTCAGGTCAACACCCTCCACCAAGCAGTCGGGACCAAGAACGTAAACCTGCAACAGGTAGTCCACAGGTACGGTGATGAGTAGCACGAAGGTGACTGCAACACCGAGGCCGAGGGCGGTCTTCACACTCTTGGAAACAGCCAGATAAGAGCACATACCCAGGAAGAACGCGAAAATCATATTGTCCACAAAAATAGAGCGGACGAACAAACTAATCAAATGTTCCATAATTCTTTGTTACTTTTACTGGGTGATTACTGAAGTTCTTTGTTGTAAGCACGATGTGCCCAGATGACACAACCGACGATGATGAGGGACATGGCGGGCATAGTCATCATTCCGTTGTTCATGTAGCCGTGCTCGTAGCACCAGTCGGGGACGACCTGGAAGCCGAAAAGCGTGCCGGAGCCAAGCAGCTCGCGGACGAAGCCTACAATGACGAGGATGATAGCATAACCGATACCGTTACCGATGCCATCGAGGAACGAAGGCCAGGGCTTGTTCATCATGGCGAAAGCCTCCAAGCGACCCATGAGGATACAGTTGGTGATGATCAGACCGACGTAAACGGAGAGCTGTACGCTGACATCGTAGGCGAAGGCCTTGAGAACCTGGCTGACAATAGTCACCAGCGCAGCCACAACCACCAGCTGCACGATGATGCGAATACGGTTGGGGATGGAGTTGCGGATGAGGGAGATAATCAGATTGGAAAAGGCGGTGATGATGGTCACGGAGAGACCCATCACGATGGCAGGCTCAAGCTGTGCCGTTACGGCCAGTGCAGAGCAGATTCCGAGCACCTGAACGACAACCGGGTTGTTCAGATTCAGCGGACCTACCAGTGCCTCTTGATTTGCTTTGGATAATAGTGCCATATCTATTTACGATTTGACGATTTTCTATTTACTATTTCTGTCCGCAGCAAGCCTTGTCGCCGTTGCAACCTGGCTTCCCACAGGAACCACTTTTATCACACTGGCCGCTCTTGCAGCAGTCGTTACCGCTCTTGCACTTGTGGGCTGCTTCAGCACCTTCCTTGGGGCAGTTGCCGCAACCGGCGTTGCCTTCGGGGCACTGACCGCATTCTACCTTCTTAGCGCAGCAGCAGTCGGCACACTCACAAGGATTGCAGCACTTGCCATCCTCGCTCATCTGGCAGCAGCAATTCTCACACTCGCAAGGGTTGCAGCAGTCGGACTTAGCCTTGGAACAACCTTCAGCCTTGGCGCAGGGAGCTGTCTTCTCGCAGGAAGCACAGGGGCACTCCTCACGAGCGCAGCACTTAGCATCGCTGGCGCAGTTGCAGGCAGCGTCGCCGCAGCTACCGTCCTTGCAGGCGCAGAGTTTCTTCTCGGCACAGGTGCAGTCGGGTTTGTCACAGCACTTCTCGGCCTTCTGGCATCCTTCGTGACGGGCACAACCGCCAGCGGGCTTAACA
Source organism: uncultured Prevotellaceae bacterium (assembly GCA_900318115.1). Taxonomy (GTDB): domain Bacteria; phylum Bacteroidota; class Bacteroidia; order Bacteroidales; family Bacteroidaceae; genus Physcousia. Next base: position 18,068 of record ONJJ01000009.1, read on the forward strand.
CCACCGAGGGCGTTCACGTACTGCTGGATACCCGTGAGAACCATCTCGCCGACACCCTTGGACGTCAGCGTTGCACCTGTTACGCCGTCAACCTGGGTCTCAGCCTCACTGCTACCCTTCTTGACAACGGTAAGAGCGACCTTACCATCAGCACCCATAACGGGACGACCGATGAACTGGCTCTGGAACTTCTCCTCCTTGATGAGGGCACCCAGACCTGCGGTCTCGCTCTCATGGTCGAAGTAAGCACCAAGCACCTGCTGCATATCGGGAGTGACAGCGACGTAACCCCAAAGGCCGCCCCAAAGGCCACGGCCTTTCAGGGGAAGCACGAGGGCGTCGGCACCATCGGCGGTCTTTGCCTTATACACGGGGAACTTTTCGCCAATCTCCTTCGTATCGACGTTGAAAGCGTCTTCGCCCTCAAGCACTTGACCGTCGGGAGTCAGCACACAAGTCTCCTGGATCAATTCATTGTACTTGCCTTCCACTTCGTTCTTGGCCAGGCCACGCACATTCAGGGAAGCAAGAATCTGAGATTTCTTATCGATAGCCACATTGGCATCCTGAGCAGGCTTCAGGGCACTGCTGACGAAGGCCAAGAGGAAGGCTACGAGGATCACCATGACTGCTGCATAGCAGATAGTGTAAACATTGCCATTGGTGTTGATGCCCTTGGATTTCTCTTCCTTGATATGGGAAGTATCAGCGCCACAGATAGGGCACTTGTCGGGCATTGATGCGGCTTCGAAAGTCTGGCCGCATTGACTGCATATAAATTTCTTTGCCATATCTGTTACTTGTTTATTGCGCGTTTTGCACGTTTTGAGATGTTACGGCTTACGAAGCAGTAGTCGATCAGCGGAGCGAAGAGGTTCATGAGCAGGATGGCGAGCATCATACCCTCGGGGTAACCGGGGTTGAGAACGCGAACCGTCACAGCCACGAAGCCAATCAGGAAGCCGTAGATCCACTTACCACCTTCGGTGCGGGCAGAGGTGACAGGGTCGGTAGCCATGAAGACGGCACCGAAGCAGAAGCCACCGAGGACGATGTGCTGGCAAGCGGTGAGGGGCGACAGGCCGAGGGCATTGTACATCCAACCCGTGAGAGCGCCACCCACGAAGACACTCAACATAGTCTTCCAGCTGGCCACGCCTGTCCAGAGGAGCAAGCAAGCACCAAGAGCGATGGCGATGACGCTGGTCTCACCGATAGAGCCGGGAATGAAACCGCAAAGCTGGTCGCAGAAACTCGTGGAGAGCGCTGCGCCCTGAGCAATCTCACCAAGCGGAGTTGCAGCAGAGAACGTGTCAGGCACATCAAAGCCAAGGCCAAGAATTGTGTGTTGAGCGACCCATACGCTGTCGTCACCCGTCATGACAGAGGGGTAAGAGAAGAAAAGGAACGCGCGCGTGATGAGCGCCACGTTGAAGATGTTCATTCCCGTGCCTCCGAAAATCTCCTTGGCGAAGATGACTGCAAAAGCCGTAGCGATGGCGAGCATCCAAAGCGGAGTGTTGACGGGAACAATCATCGGGATGATAATACCCGAGACGAGGAAGCCCTCATGAATCTCTTCGTTCTTCCACTGTGCTACAGTGAACTCGATACCCAGACCGACGATATAGCTGACGATGATCTTTGGCAACACAGCCAAGAAGCCGTAGAAGAACATACCCCAGAAGGTGGCATTCTCCAGCTGGCCGGCAGCGAGCGCGTTCTGATAACCTACGTTGTACATACCGAAGAGCAACGCAGGCACAAGCGCGATGACAACGAGCGACATGATGCGCTTGCTGTCGATGGCATCGTGCACATGTGTGCCGCAGCGTCCAGCTGTCGTGTTGGGCACGAAAGCGAACGTCTCGAAGCCATCATAAAGCGAACGGAAGGCGTGGAGCTTGCCACCCTCTTCGAAGTTCGGCTTTATATTGTCGAAAAATTTTCTTAATGCGTTCATAATGTTTTCTGTTAATTCTCAATTCATAATTCATAATTCACAATTAATAGGCATTAAAACTTGGGATAACCTCGTGCAGCCTATTATGAATTTTGAATTGTTCATTGTGAATTGATTACATGTTTTCTTTGCGCAGAATATCCAATCCTTCGCGCACGATACGTTGCAATTCCAGTTTTGAGCTATCTACGAACTCTGCGAGAGCGAAATCTTCGGGAGCCACCTCGTAGATGCCGAGGGCTTCCTGACGATCGATGTCTCCTGCGATGATAGCCTTGACAAGGTAGCCGGCATAAATATCCATGGGGAAGACGCGGTCGTATTCGCCAGACATAATCATGTGGCGTTCACCTCCCTTGATACGTGCATCCAGCGTGTACTCTGCAGACTTCGGACGCAGCCAGCTGAAATAGCTACGGCTTACGGAGAACTCCTTGCAGCGGGGAGCTATCCAACCCAGCATTTCGTGGACGTCATCGCCCTCGGGAATGACTGTTACCTCCGTTGTGTGGGCTCCGAGCCAACCCTCCTTGGAAGTCTTGACACCAACCATCGGGTTGCCGTTGATGATGCGCAAGCTCTTGTTTTCATCAATCTGGCCTGCGAGCACATCCTTCAACGGTTGGCCTACGAGCACCTTTGCATACTTCGGAGCCTTCACTTCACTGCCAGCGACAGCGATTGTGCGGCCGAAATCTACCTCGCCCGTCAGGACCAAACGCCCGATGAAGATAACCTCCTCGGCGCCCATTGTCCAAACGACTTCACCCTTGTTGATGGGGCTGACATGATTGATTTGCACACCTACGTTGCCGGCTGGAGCGGGACCATCAAAGACGGTGACCGTGCAATCCTTGGCTGCCGTCAGTGCTGCGGTTTTCTGCTTGGCACTGATGCCGAGATGAACCTTTGCAATCTTAGCCAGCAGCGAGAGGCCTGCCTGGAACTCCTTTTCCTGTCCCTTCAGGACATATTCGAAGTCGGCTGCCAGGGGCATACTGTTGAAAGCGCTGACGAAGATTGCCTTGGGTTTGTCCTCAGGATTTGCCACCACATCGTAAGGACGCTGGCGGAAGAAACCGAAGAGGCCACTCTCCAGCAGCAGTTTCAGCGGGTCTTTCTCACTGAAGACCTTGCAATCCTGCTTGCCATCGGCGTCTACGCGCACGCTCATCACCTTACGGCGTTCACCACGCTCCACGAGGGCCACGGTGCCGCTGACAGGCGAAACGAACTTCACTCCGGGATGGTTCTTGTCTACAAACAAGGCATCCCCGACCTTGACAGTATCACCTTCTTTGACTACGACCTTGGGCTTCATGCCATAGAAATCGTCAGGAATCAGTGCAAACTGACCCTGAACCTTCGTCTGGATGGTTTCCAAGCTCGCCTTGCCCTTCAGATTTACGTCTAAGCCTTTGCGTAACTTGATTACATTTGCCATATAAAATAAAGTATGAATAAATGGTTTTAGCTAAAAACTTGCGCAAAAGTACAGCTTTTTAGCCAAAAAACATACATAAATGGGAATATTTTTTGCCGGAAACCCGAAAAAAGTGTACTTTTGTCTTCCAAAAAGAGACGCAGCTATCAAAACCCTAAGCTACATCGTCCGTTTTCTGGCCGGTTTTGCGATTTCAATCGTCCTCGGCCTGGTGCTTTTCACGGCCCTCCCCGCAACACAGCGATGGCTGGCCGCGAAGGTTTCTAATGTTCTCTCCACTGAATTGCAGACGGAAGTGGAAATTCAGCGCGCACGCATCGGTCTGTTCAACCGCGTGGTCCTGGACGACATTCTTGTTCTCGACCAGCAAAAGGACACCCTGCTTTCCGCGACACGACTGAGCGTGAAGGTTCCATTAAGCAGCCTATTGAGCGATAAACTAAGAATAACCTCCGTACAGCTATTCGGCTACGACATCCAGCTGCGACGTCCCTCTCCCGACGAGCCGTACAACTTTCAGTTCATTGTTGACTACTTTGCCTCCGAAGACAGCACCACTACCCCACTCGATCTGACTCTCCAGCAAGTGGTCGTCCGCCGCGGAAGATTCTCACATAACATCCTCTCAGAGCCAACCGCCAAGCACTTTACGCCCGCTCACTTTCAGTTAAATGATTTGCGTCTCCGGCTCTCCATCGATTCTCTTACCAACAATCATATTTCATCTAAAATCAGCGAATTATCATTTAAGGAATCAATTAGCGGTTTAACCTTAAAAGACCTTCAAGGCGCCCTTTCTGCCGATTTCTCCGACAATGGCAAAATCAGTGCCGGGCTCCACGACTTTCACCTCCAACTGCCCTCGTCCGAGCTCCATATTCCCGACCTCACGATTCAAGCCTCGCTAACCACAATTGCCGATTCCACTTCACTGCAAATGCAGACAGCCAACGGCACCATCTTTGGAAACCTCACTCCTTCCGAGTTGGCACCATTGGTACCGCAGTTAGCCCCATTTGGATTGACCATAGCATACAATACAGATTTTTCCTTAGATAATAATTGCGTGCATGTGAGCGGAGCAAACATTCAATCTGAACAGTTGGCTCTCGAATTAGATGGTAGCATGAATCTGCCATTAGCAGGTCAACCATTGCAAGTAGCTGCCGACATCAGAGAATTGCAACTAAGAGCCCCGTTCACTCATCAGGTACTGACCCTTCTGGCTGACTCTGGCGCCATCAGCCCAGACCTCGCAGCGACCCTGGAACGTATGGGTGACATTGCCGTTAAAGGCACCGGCAGTTATTCGCCCGCCCTCACCCAGGGCAACTTTCACATCCAGACTTCCATAGGGAACCTTGAATTGAAAGGAGACATTGCACACGGCGACCTCTTCAAAGGCAACCTCAAAGCCGATAAAGTACGTCCGTTACTACTTTTTGAAAACCCGGAGAGCCTTCCCCTCGACAACCTCTCGCTCATCGCCGATGTTCAAGGCAGCATTGCCCGAAAGAGTCTCGATGCCCAGTTGAACGGCAGCATGAAGATGGGTGATGAACCACTGGACCTCATGCAAGCAGACCTGTCACTTTCTCCCAACGAGGTTTCTGGCCAACTGAGAGTCAGCGACAACCATTATAGCGGCAAACTCGAAGGATTACTGAAGAGTCCACTGCCATTGCTCTCCAGCAATCAGGTGCTCAATAACCTCACGGGTGAAGTCCGTATCAAGGAGCTCGCTATCCACAATGAGGAGAGTGACTATGACCTCAATGAATTTGAACTCACCATCGGACACGACGATGAGCAACGTCAAAGTTTAACAGTGGACGGAGACTTCATCAGTGCCGAGTTCAAGGGCAAATACTCTTATTTGACTTTAGCCCAGAGTCTTCAGCATGCTCTTAATCGCGCTCTGCCATCCCTGGTTCCAGCGCTCTCCAAGATGCAGAAGCCGAGTACAGATCAGGTTGACTTCGAACTCCACCTCTTTCATTCTGATGAACTCTTCGCTCTCACGGGGCTGGACCTACAGTTGCCCGAACCCGCATACGTACAGGGCAGTTTCGACGGCACAACAGAGCATTTAAGCCTTAAGATGGATTGTCCCTACCTTATCTATGGTTCACAAGATATCCGTGCCCTCAGCCTCATAGCTCACGAAGTGGGCGACAGCCTGGACCTTTTCTTGTCTGCTCAGCGCATGATTGAAGAAGGGCCTATTGATGTATCACTGATTGCCCATGGCGCCGACGACGTGCTCAATTCTCTCATCCGATGGGACGACCACAACACGCCAGTGCAACAAGGAGAACTTTCCACAAGCACCCATTTTCGCCGCACAAGTGAAGGGAGCCTCGCTGCCGATATCGCTTTTCTCCCCACCCAAATTATTGTGGCCGACACAGTTTGGAACGTTCACCCTGCTCGGATCCAGTTCGCCAACGGCGTAGCACAAATCAACGACTTCCAGATTTCACAGCTTGGACGACACCTGAAAGTCGACGGCAGCATCTCATCGCAGCCTTCCGACACTCTTTATGCAGACTTAGAGGGTGTAAATCTCCAGTACGTTTTCGGCATCATTGACTTCCATGACGTCGAATTCAGAGGACTTGCTACAGGCAAAGTCAAGATAAGCAATTTCAGCGATATACCTCGCGTGGACGGTCTCCTGAACGTCGAAGACTTTACCATGAATGATGGCTTGCTCGGCCGATTGGCACTCGACATCGGATTCGGGCGCAAGGATGACCGCGCCATCGACGTCGATGGCATCATCCGCGAGCCATCCGAAAATCGTCTCAGTCACGTTGTCGGAATTATAAAACCAGGTCGCGAAGAAGGGAGAGGTATGGAACTTCACATATATGCCGATCACCTCAACACATATTTCATCAACGAGTTCACGGAAGGTATTTTCGACCGAGTGGAGGGTAAGGCCAGTGGCTATGCTCACATCTATGGTCCTTTCTCGGAACTCGATTTGGAGGGCGAGATCGCGCTGGACAGTATCTCACTCGGGATCCCACTATTGGGCACCCGTTATCATACCCACGGTGGTGACTCGCTCCACCTGCATCCAGGAGGTATCCGCCTCAGCGACATCGTCATCTACGATCAACTTCACAAGTCCGACAATCGTCACCACAGCGGCATCCTCAGTGGCGAACTGCGCTATGAACACTTCGAGAACCTGCGCTATAACTTCACCATTTCCGCAGAAGACCTCCTCGGATATGACTTCCGCACTTTTGGTGACCAGAGCTTCTGCGGAACAGCCATTGCAAATGGTAACGTCACCTTACAGGGACAACCGGGACGGCTCAACGTGAACATTAATTGCTCACCGACTGCCGGAACCGTCTTTACATACAACGTCACCACTCCCGAAACGACCACCGACAACGCCTTCATCACCTTCCACTCCAAGAATGCCGACCGCATTCAAGACCGAGCTGCAGAATCCTCTTCTGAGGCGGACGAGGAAGAGGACGATGAACCCATGGATATTTACATCAATTTTGACCTCGACATCACTCCCGTGGCTCAGATGAGACTGCTTATGGATTCACGATCCGAAGATTACATCAATCTTTGGGGTAACGGCCATATCCGAGCCACCTTCTATAATAAAGGGCGATTCCAGATGTACGGAACTTATCGTGTGGATCACGGCAATTACCGTCTCTCGCTCCAGGATTTCATTCGCAAGGAATTTTTATTCGATCCTGGCAGTACAATCACCTTTGGCGGTAATCCCATGTATGGTGATCTCAACCTGCGCGCCATTTACACTGTGCCCAGCGTTAGCCTCAACGACCTCTCTGCCGGCTCAAATTTCTCCTCCTCAACCGTGCGTGTGAACTGCATTATGAACATCGGTGGTCGTGCTGAGAACCCACAGATAAGTTTCGACTTTGATATTCCCAACGTCAATGAGGACGAGAAACAAATGGTGCGCTCGCTAATCTCTACCGACGAAGAGCGCAACATGCAGGTCATCTATCTACTTGGCATCGGGCGCTTCTATACCCTCGGGCTTGGAGCTAACGAGAACCAGACCAATACCGCCATGCAGGGCCTGCTCTCCTCTACCATCTCCGGCCAACTTAACAATATGCTGTCAAACGCCATAGGTAGCAAGGACTGGAACTTCGGCACCAACCTGAGCACAGGGCAACTCGGATGGCAAGATATGGATGTAGAGGGCTCCCTGAGCGGTCGTCTGCTCAATAATCGCTTGCTCATCAACGGCACTTTCGGCTATCGCGACACCCCCGTGGCCAACACCAATTTCATCGGTGACTTCGATGTCCGTTGGCTCGTCAACAAATCAGGCACCATCAGCCTCAAAGCTTACTCCGAAACCAACGACCGCTATTTCACCAAGTCCGCCCTCACCACCCAAGGTGTAGGTATCCAGCTAAAGAAGGAATTCAATTCCTTCGGAGAACTATTCCGCAGAAGAAAGTAGCCCCAGACACGACTTTCACCTTGCAATGGAGCGCAAGCACACACAAAACACACTATAAATAACGCATAAAGCCCGTCACCAAAGGTGAATCTGAGCCAGAAGAAGGCGGAAAAGTTCAAAAAAAACACAAGAAAATTGTAGGAGCCAGAGAAATTATGTATTTTTGCGGCTGTTAATATCAAAATACTAAAGGAATATGTACATTATTGGTATAGCAGGCGGCACGGGTTCAGGCAAGACCACCGTTGTTCGCAAGATTGTGGAATCACTGCCCGGAGAGAAGGTTGCGGTCATCCCTCAAGACTCCTACTACAACGACAACACCGGTATTCCAATGGAAGAACGTCGAAAAATCAACTTTGACCATCCAAACGCCTTTGATTGGAAACTGCTGATTCATCAGATCAACGAACTACGTTCAGGACATGCCATCGAACAGCCCACTTATTCCTACATCGAGAGCAATCGCTTGCCTGAAACGGTGCATGTAGAACCTTGCGAAGTCATCATCATTGAGGGTATCATGGCGCTTTGCAGAAAGGAATTGCGCGACCTCATGGACTTGAAGATTTTCGTGGATGCCGACCCGGACGACCGCTTGATGCGTGTCATCACCCGTGACATCGTGGAACGCGGACGTACGACGCAAATGGTCATGGATCGCTACGTGGACGTGCTGAAGCCTATGCACCTTGAGTTCATCGAGCCCACCAAGCGCTATGCCGACCTCATCATCCCTCAGGGAGGCGAGAATAATAAAGCCATTGACATCATGAGAACTTATATCATCCATCGGTTGAAGCCAAGTGAAAGTTGATAAGTTCCAATTGGAACCTTGAGAAACATGGCTATAGACAATTAGGAGGTCCTGGTTTGAGAAATATATTTTTAGTCCTGATTTCAGTGATGCTGTTGGTGGCCTGCCAGCAGAAAGAGCATCAGCCTTCCGTGATGTTCGGACAGGCAGACGAAGTTCGTGCGGCCGACTATGACTTGGAAGACATTCAGGCCTCAGGCGAGCTGATAGCTACAACCCTATCAGGACCTGACACATATTACGAATATCGAGGCGAAGGCTTTGGAGTGGAATATGAGATGGCCAAATCTTTTGCCAGCCGCATCGGTGCACGTCTGAGAGTTGAGATAGCTCAGGATTCTGCCGAATTGCAGCGCAAATTGGAAACGGGTGAGGCCGATCTGATTCTGAGTGTTCCGCGATGGCAGACTCGCTCCTCATCGCCGGAACTTACAGCAGCCCTTGACGAATGGTGGCAGGACGATTTACGCGAGCGCACCCGTCTGAAAGAGGTCAGTCGTCGTGCTCCAAAGAATCGTATTCGTCGTACATCACGTCCACCGATGCTCTCTCGCGAGAAAGGCATTATCAGCAGCTACGACGGCCTGTTCCAGCGCCATGCATCCGTGGCAGGTATGGATTGGCGTTTACTGGCCGCTCAGTGCTACCAGGAGTCTGGTTTCGATCCTCGCGCTGTTTCTTGGGCTGGTGCACAAGGACTAATGCAGATTATGCCGGGGACTGCAGCCCACTTAGGACTGGCCGCTTCGCAGGTTTATGAACCTTCACAGAACATTGCCGCCGCAGCACGATATCTGGACGAGCTGCAAAGCACGTTCTCCGACATCCACGAGCGCAGAGAACGTCTCTGCTTCGTGTTAGCCGCATACAATGGCGGAGCATCCCATGTACGTGACGCCATGGCGCTGACCGCCAAATATGGCGGCAACCCCCACCGATGGAATGACGTTGACCGATACATCTTGTTGCTGGCCGAGCCACGTTACTACCGCGACCCTGTGGTGAAAGCTGGTTACCTGCGTGGCAGTGAGACTTCCAGCTACGTCAGGATGATTATGGCACGCTGGGCACAGTATCGTGGCACTGCCCATTCAGCACCGCTGACACCTGCCGAGCCGAAGAAAAAAACACAAAAAACTCGCATCCGTTCGCGCGAAGAATTCCTGAACGACACAATTCGATGACCCAAACTCGAAAGCGCATACGTGTAACCGTGGACTCCTGGACAGACGACCTCATCTGTGCCCATGAGGCAGAACACGAGGAGGTGCTACTGAAAATCGAAGATGAAGAGCTGCCTCGCAGCTACCTCTTCGAGGGAGCTCAACTCAATCTGCTCCTCTCCGAAATTGACGACCGAGGTAGGTTACATCCGCAACACATCGTGCTGGAACCGGACTTTCTGGTCGATGTTACTGCTATTTGCCGCTGTGCCACCGAGATGGGCGACGCTCCAGCTCACCACTATCTGCAGAAGTTTCTGCCCCACACGGCCACCGACGCCATCCAATTAGGTGCAGTTGCCAATCAGTTCCTGGACGACGTCATCAATTCCACCCCAGACACCGCTGCCGACCAACTCTACCGACGATCACTGTGCAAGAGTTTCGTCTCCGACCCTCTACGTTTCTCTACCGTCCAAGGCATTGATGCCTCGTTTTCGGACCGCTGCCGCATACACTTCAACAACATCCGGCAGACGATGAACGAGCATCCTGTCAAAGGTGCACAGTTAGAAACGGCTTTTCTCTGCGAGGCACTGGGCATCCAAGGGCGTATGGACCTCATGAGCGGCGACGCACGTACCATTATAGAACTAAAATCGGGCAAGGGAGCCTACACCGGAAAGCCTGATACCGTAGCCTACCGCTACGAGCACGCACTGCAGATGGCTCTCTATAAAGAATCTCTCTACTACAACGTCGGGCTACCCTATGCACAAGTCCAGACCTTGTTATTCTATTCCCTCTACCCTGCCCTCATAGACATACACCTCGGACGGGCCGACATCCATCGAGCCCTCTGCTTGCGCAATGGTATTGTGGATATTGAACGCCGGCTACGCTCGTGCCCCGATGAGGTGTTTCGCAAGCTCAGTGTAGACGACTTCAATCCCCGCAAGCGCAACGATCGATTCTTTCAGCAATATCAGTTGCCTCCCATTCAGCGGTTCATCGGCGTCATTGCGCGCGCCGACGACCTCTCCCGCAACTATTTTCTCACCCTGCTATCTTTTGAGGAACGCGAACAGATGCTTGCCAAAACAGGCATTGAGGGCCGGGACATTCCCCTCGGCAAGCACGGCTTTGCTGATGTCTGGCGAACACCTGTGGAGGCGCGCATCGAAGCAGGGAACCTCATCACACACCTCAGGCTGACGACTGACTCATTGGAAACTGACACCAATGGTGCTCTTGTCCGACTGCACATTCCACTAAGTCCGAAAGAACACACCGATAATATTTTTACGCGCACGCGCGAGCAGGCAGGCGTGGAACAGTCTAATTTTCGCCCTGGCGACTTGATCATGCTCCACGCCGAAGGACAGGCCAACTTCTATTTCCCGTGCAACATCGAGAGCATTGATGCCGAAGAACTCGTTCTGCGACTGCGCTATCCACAGCGCGATGCCGCGGCATTTGACCTGTCACGCCTCTTCTGCATCGAACCTGCCCACGCAGACTCCACCTACGGTGTCATCTACCAAGGACTTTTCGCATTCCTGGAAACACTACCTCATCGCAGAGACCTCCTGCTTGGACGTCGTAAGCCTGAAATAGACACCCGACGACAACTCCTGATGCCAGCCCCCAATGCAGAGTTGCATGACATCCTGCTTCGCGCCAAGCAAGCTGAAGACTATTTTCTGCTTGTAGGACCTCCCGGCACAGGCAAGACAAGTGTTGCACTACGCCAAATGGTGGTCGAATTCCTGGCCGAGGGCGCCCAGGAGAAGGCTCGTTCTGAGGCTTCATTGCTACTGATGGCCTTTACCAATCGTGCCGTGGATGAGATTTGTCAGATGCTGGGCAGCATTGAGCCTGAACCCAACTACGTCCGCATAGGTCCAGAATTATCAGCCGACCCCGATTTTCGTCATCGGACATTGAGCGCACTAGCCCGACAATATCCAACCCGGCAGGGGATTCGTGGTGTGCTGGCCAGTGCAGACATCGTAGTAGGCACCATTGCCTCTATTTCCGCATCGCAGGAATTATTCCTGCTGAAGCGCTTCCATACAGCCATCGTGGACGAAGCCTCGCAGGTTCTGGAGCCCCAGTTATTACCTTTGTTGTGCGCCCAATCTGAAGGGCAAGTAGCTATCCGAAAATTTATTTTCATTGGTGACCACAAGCAGCTGCCTGCCGTGGTTGTCCAATCGGAGCAGTGCTCTCGAGTAGAGAACCCACAGCTGCGAGCCATTGGACTGACGGATTGTCGTCAGTCGCTATTTGAGCGTTTACATCGATTGGCTCTGGCCCAGGGAAACCATGCCATACTTGGAATGCTGCACCGTCAGGGGCGCATGCATATAGAGATCTCAACCTTCGTCAGTCGCAACTACTACGGCGGCGTGCTGGATATTGTCCCCTTACCTCATCAGACAGAATCGCTTCAATGGCCTCTGACCGACGACAACGATGAGTTGCAAAGATTGCTTTCAAGCCACCGTCTGCTGCACTTCGACGTCGCGTCTCCCTCCGAAGCCGGACAGAAATGCAACAGCGCCGAAGCCAAACTTGCAGCACGTATTGTAAGCGCACTTGCACGCCTGTGCCAACTCAGCAACCAATCTTTGGACTGGCCTCATCGCTTGGGTATTATCGTTCCTTTTCGCAGCCAGATCCAGCAGCTTCGCTCGCAGTTAGCTGCACTGCAGGTGCCCGAATACACGGACATCACCATTGACACCGTGGAGAGATACCAAGGTTCACAGCGTGACATCATCCTCTTCACCACCGTCATCGGCGCAGCCTGGCAATTGCCTATTCTAAGTGCTCCCATCGAAACCGAGGGACAAATCATCGACCGAAAACTCAACGTCGCCCTCACCCGTGCGAGAAAGCAGTTTGTACTCATCGGCAATGAGACTCTCTTGCGCACCTGCCGTCCCTATCGCGAAGTGCTGGAATACATAAAAAGCTATCAGGATGCACAAATCTAACCACTTTTCTGCAGAAAACGGAAAATAACTTGATGCAGAGATGCGCAAACTCTATTTTTTTGCTTATCTTTGCGCCCGCAAATGGAAATTCCATCGGTTTATCTGGAGCGCGCCGTGGGTCAGTTCGCCCAATTACCGGGCATCGGACGGAAGACGGCTACGCGACTTGTGCTGCACCTGCTGAAGCGCGAGCCGCAGGATGTACTATTGTTCGCGCAAGTGATGAAAGAACTGGTGGAAAACGTGCGCTACTGCCGCACCTGCCACAACCTCTCGGACGAAGAGGAGTGCGCCATCTGCAAGAATCCCAAGCGTGACCACGCTACAGTGTGCGTCGTCGAGAGCATACAAGATGTCATGGCCATCGAGGCCACCCAGCAATACAACGGTGTTTACCATGTTTTGGGCGGCATCATATCACCCATGGACGGCATTGGCCCTCAAGATCTGGAAATCCAAAGTCTGGTGGAGCGCGTCAGCGAAGGAGGCATCGAGGAAATCATACTTGCCCTCTCGCCTACTATGGAAGGCGACACCACCTGCTTCTACATCTACCGCAAATTGGCGGATTTCGACTTGAAAGTCACCACTCTGGCACGCGGCGTAGCGCAGAACGATCAGTTGCACTACACCGACGAGATCACACTCGGGCGCAGTATCGTGGACAGACGTCCTTTTTCGGCATAAGTCCAACAATAATATCGTAGAACTAAAACAAGTCAGCTTTAATGAATAACAAACAACTAAATATCCTTCGTTCAACCTACCTGGTTGCCCTCATGACAGCCATCGTGCTGATTATCATTTTCGAGGTTGGTTTACTGTCCATCGGCACTCGCGCCTACGACTCTATGTCAAACTACACATGCGAGATGATTGGCGTATTCCTGACCATCATCTGCATCCCCGTAGCGCTGAAGTTAATGAGTTTCGGATGGATTAAACGACAGCTTTCCATCCAACCAGACAAATATTTCACACTCAGCATTGTACGAATTTCGTTGCTCACAGTGCCCCTACTCTACGACACCATTTTCTACTACCTTCTGGGTGAAGATGCCACACTTGGCTATCTGGCGCTGATGGATGTCATCGCCTTCCTATTCATTTGGCCCTCACAAGGCAAAATGGAGTACGAGTTAGAAAATGCCAATAAACAACAAGAGAAGTAACGCACAAATAAGGAATGAAACTCTCGGTCATCATTGTCAGCTACAATGTTCGCTACTACCTCCAGCAATGTCTGGACAGTGTAGTACGTGCAGCTCACGGGATTGAAACAGATGTGTGGGTGGTAGACAACTGCAGCACTGATGATTCCGTGGGCTACCTGAGAGAACGGTTCCCTCAAGTTCACTTCATTGCCAATGAAGAAAATGTGGGTTTTGCTCGCGCCAACAACCAGGCCATCCGCCTTTCGGCAGGAGAATATGTTCTGTTGCTGAACCCCGACACCATCGTCGGCGAGGATGTCCTCAGTGGGTGTATACGCTTTCTGGATGAGCACCCCGAGGCAGGCGCTACCGGCACCATGATGATCAACCGCAATGGTTCCTTCGCCATGGAGTCTCGTCGTGGAGTACCCACTCCCAGTACCGCTTTCTACAAAATCAGCGGTCTCTGTGCCCTATTTCCCTCCAGCCCCCGTTTCGGCAAGTACTACATGAGCTACCTCGACAAGAATCAGCCCTCGGAAATCGAAGTCATTTCAGGCGCTTTCTTCATGGTGAGGCGCCAGGCACTGGAACAAGTGGGGCTGCTCAGTGAGGACTACTTCATGTATGGCGAGGACATCGACCTCAGCTATAGCATCACTCAATGCGGCTGGCACAACTACTACCAGCCACTACGCATCCTGCACTACAAAGGCGAGAGCACCCAAAAGACCAGCTTCCGCTACGTCCACAGTTTCTACAATGCCATGCTCATTTTCTTCGACCGGCACTTCCGACGCCGCTATCGACTGCTGTCGCTGTTAGTGCGTCTGGCGGTGGTGCTGAAAGGTGCCTGGGAGATGATGAAGCAACAAGTGCTTCATTTACTGCGCAGTCGCCAGCACGAAAATTCTGTCCGCCACCTACTATTCATCGGATCGGACAAAGCGATGGAGGTGCTGTTGCCCGTCTGCGAACGAGCTAATATCCTCGTGGAGCGAGTAGTCTCGGTGCAGGAAGCACTCATGCGTGCGCAAGAGCGTACATTTAATTACATCACTTTCCAGACGGGCGACGAAGGCACATCCTACGCCGACGTGCTGCGCCAATTGCAATCGCTCTACGAGGGCGGCGTGGACCTCCATCTGGGCACGTTCAATCCTAATAATCAAATCCTGTTGCTCTCCGATGGAGTCTGTCTCTGAAATCACCCTTCGCGCCATGGAGCCCGAGGACCTCGAGCTCATTTTCCGAATAGAGAACGATCCGGAGTTCTGGCGCTATGGTACCAGTAGTGTACCTTATTCTCGCTGGACCCTGCGTCGATTCATCGAGACATCAGCCAACGACCTCTTCGTTGACCAACAAGTGCGATTGGTGATTCAAGGGAAGGATTCAACTGGCAACCCTGTTTCTCTGGGGCTGGCTGACCTCGTGAACTTCAGTCCCCGGGATCATCGTGCAGAAATCTCGCTGGCGATCCTGCCTGAGTTCCAAGGGTTACACATTGGTGAGCGAGTAGTTCATGAGTTGGAAAACTATGCCCATAGCATGGGACTTCATCAGCTCTACGCCATCATCGCCGTTACCAACTATCCTGCCACCCGACTCTTCCAGCGCATGGGTTACGATTCTTCCACCTTGTTGAAGGATTGGTTGCTCTCTGACGATAAATTTATTGATGCTCACGTGTGGCAGAAACAAGTTTAATCACGTCTGACAAACATCACATTATTAGCCAATTAGACATTCAGAGGAGGGAGCCCGGAAGAGGAGATAGGGAAAATCCCCTCTCGCTTTAGGCTTTTCCTCTTGCATAGCTCAGAAAAAAGCCCGACCTTTGCACCATCAAAACAAAAAAACAACGTGTTTAACTCATAAAAAGAATAGCACTATGAAAAAGCTGATCCTCTCCCTCATCCTCGCTTGCAGCGCAATGGCAGCTCAGGCAATGAGCTACGAACGTGCTCGCGAAGAAGCCCGTTTCCTCACGGACAAGATGGCTTATGAACTGAACCTCGACGACCAGCAGTACAACGACTGCTACGAAATCAATCTCGATTACTTTCTCAACCTGACGACAGAGGAAGACATCGTTTACGGCAACTACCTGGCCTACCGCAATGCCGACTTGCGCCATATCCTGTTCGACTGGCAGTGGAACATTTTCGCAGCAGCCGACTACTTCCTCAACCCTGTCTCCTGGCTGCGTGGAGCCTGGCACTTCCCCATCTATCGCTACTACCGCGTAGGCTATTTCTACTACGATCATCCCCGCGTGTTCTGGAGCTATCGTGGGGGCCACGGACGCCACTATTTCCACCATGGTTTCTACGCTTCCCGTCGTCCTCACCACTGGGCAGGAGGCTTCAGAGGCCACGACCGCGGTCCCATCGAGCATCGTGGCAGAGGTTACCATGTAGGTGGCAACTATCGCGACTCGCGTGCTGGAACAGGCCGTGCAGGAGGTAACTATCGTGACTCGCGTGCCGGAGGCAACTATCGCGACTCGCGCAGCGAATCCGGGCGTGCAGGCAGCGTTGGCACCATTGGTCACTCTTCCTATCAGCACGAGAGTTCTACTCGCACCACGGTACATAGTAATGGTATGAGTTCTGGTCGCGCTGGTGGCTACAGCATCGGCGGTACTCCTTCTCACAGCAGCTCCCGCAGTGCAGGCAGTTTCAGTGGCGGTTCCTCCCGCAGTGCAGGCAGCTTCAGTGGCGGTTCCTCCCGCAGTGCAGGCAGCTTCGGCGGCGGTTCCTCCCGCAGTGCAGGCAGCTTCAGTGGCGGCTCCTCCCGCAGTGTAGGCAGCTTCGGCGGCGGTTCCTCCCGCAGCGCAGGCAGCTTCAGCGGCGGCTCCACTCGCAGTGGTGGCAGTTTCAGCGGTGGCGGTTCATCCCGTGGCGGTTCATCCCGTGGCGGTGGTCGCGGAGGCAGATAAAAAAACTGTACATCCTCAAGAACCAATCATATATTCCCTTGCCCCAGGTGTCTCTCGCTCAAGAGAACCCTGGGGTTCTTTGTGAGGAGACGATACTCGCACGTCCTACTGAGGGTTACCTGTGCGGAAATGGGCCATAAAAAGCGGAAAACGCAGGTATTTGGAGACTTTTTATGAAATAATGGAAGGAAAAGGTCGCGTGCGCGCATACTTTTTATTATCTTTGCGCCCGAAATAAGAAGGCCGGGCACAAGCTCTGCCAACAGAAGAACGCAAAAATGAAAGTTGCCATCGTCAAATACAATGCCGGAAACATCTATTCCGTGGTCCATGCGCTGAAGCGTCTGGGCGTAGAGCCCGTGGTGACGGACGATGCCGCCACGCTGCGCTCTGCCGACCGCGTCCTGTTTCCTGGACAGGGCGAAGCCAGTCAGGCCATGAGTTACCTGCGCCAGCATGGATTGGATGAGGTTATCCGTTCGCTGCGCCAGCCTGTACTTGGAATTTGCATCGGGCAGCAGCTGATGTGCCGCCACTCCGAGGAGGGCGACACGGACTGCCTCGGCATCTTTCCCGTGGATGTGCTGAAGTTCCAACCCACGCGCCACGAGGACAAGGTGCCACATATGGGATGGAACGAACTAAGGACCATGAGCGACGAACGATGGAAAATGGAGAATGGATCCTTCGTTTACTTCGTCCACAGCTTCTATGTGCCCGTTTGCGAGTTCACTTCTGCCGTGACGGACTATATCATCCCCTTCAGCGCTGCCCTGCATCGCGACAACTTCTTCGCCACCCAGTTCCATCCAGAGAAGAGTGGAGCCGTCGGCGAACATATTCTCCGCATGTTCCTCGAACTATAACTTCTCCCGCCATCTGTAACATTTGACATTTAAATCTGACATCTCAATGCTCCTTATCCCTGCCATAGATATCATCGACGGACGCCTGGTGCGTCTGACCAAGGGCGACTATGCTACGCAGAAGATCTACGCAGACGACCCTGTGGAAGTGGCTCGCGAGTTAGAGGCTCATGGTTTCCGGCGGCTACATGTCGTGGACCTCGACGGTGCTCGTTCCAAGCACGTGGTGAACCTCGATGTTTTGCACCGTATTACTCAGGAGACATCCCTCATAGTCGATTTCGGAGGTGGCATCAAGAGTGAGGACGATCTGCGCAAGGTGCTCGATGCCGGAGCTCAGATGGTCACCGTGGGCAGCATCGCAGCCATCAACCGGCCGTTGGTGATGCAGTGGCTGCAACGATTTGGTGCAGAGCACCTGGTGTTGGGAGCTGACGTGCGCGACGGACTCATCAGCATCAATGGATGGAAGGAAGAGAGTGCCCTGGAGCTGATGACTTTCCTCGACGACTACCTCGCAGCAGGCATGCGCCACGTACTCTGCACGGAAATCAGTCGCGACGGCATGCTTCAAGGCCCCGCCACCCCACTCTACCACAGCATCATGCAGGCCCACCCGGAATGTCAGCTCATTGCCTCCGGCGGCGTAAGTAGCATAGAAGATATCCGCCAGCTCCACGCAGCAGGTGTTCCTGCCGTGGTGTTCGGCAAGGCAATCTACGAAGGACGCATCGACCTCCGGGAACTCATCGCAGAGTTTCCTCAAGACTAAGTAAAAGAATAGCGACTTCCCGGAACATCGGAATTCCGAATCAGCAATATCGAACGAGATCACAAAACCATCATAACAAAAAATCATAATTGAAGTGTTAGCAAAACGCATCATACCCTGCTTGGACGTCAAAGACGGCGAGACCGTCAAGGGCACGAACTTCGTGAACCTCCGCTCGGCAGGCGACCCCGTGGAACTGGGCAAGGCCTACAGCGAGCAGGGAGCCGACGAACTGGCGTTCCTGGACATCACGGCCTCCCATGAAGGGCGTAAGACCTTCACGGAGATGGTCACTCGCGTAGCCGCCACAGTGAATATTCCTTTTACGGTGGGTGGTGGCATAGGTGAACTGCGCGATGTTGACCGCCTGCTCTGTGCCGGCGCCGACAAGGTGAGTGTGAACAGCGCAGCCCTGCGCCGCCCGGAGTTGATTGATGAAATCGCCAACCACTTCGGTTCGCAAGTGTGTGTAGTGGCTATAGATGCCCGCCAGGACAGCGACGGCCACTGGACTTGCTACCTCAACGGAGGGCGCGTACCCACAGAGCGCTCGCTCTTCGAGTGGGCCCACGAAGTGCAGGAACGCGGTGCCGGTGAAATCCTTTTCACCTCCATGAACCACGATGGCGTCAAGGCTGGTTTTGCCAACGATGCTCTTCGCCGCCTCTCGGACACACTCAGCATACCTATCATCGCCTCGGGCGGAGCTGGCTGCATGCAGCATTTTCGCGACGTCTTCACCGAAGGCCGTGCCGATGCTGCCCTCGCTGCCTCCGTCTTTCACTTCGGAGAAATCAGCATACCGGAACTCAAACACTATTTACAAACTGAAGGAATCACGATAAGACTATGAATAATATCGACTTTGATAAAATGGGCGGCCTCGTGCCTGCCATCATTCAAGATGCCGACACCCGCCAAGTGCTCATGCTCGGCTATATGAATCGCGAAGCCTACGAGAAGACAGTCTCCGAGGGCCGCGTTACTTTCTACTCGCGCACTCGCAAATGCCTCTGGACCAAGGGCGAGACGAGCGGAAACTTTCTCACTGTGGTCAGCATCAAGCTGGACTGCGACCAGGACACCCTCCTCATCCGTGTGCACCCGGCCGGCCCCGTCTGCCACACCGGCACCGACACCTGTTGGGGCGAAGAAAACACCCCCGTTCCAGCAAGCAGCAGTGCCCATCAGGTCACCGACGAGTCCGGGTCTGAATCCGACTCCGCTTCCTCCTCCAATCCCCTCCTCTTCCTCTCCGAGCTGCAGGATTTCATTGAGCAGCGCCACCGCGAGATGCCCGAAGGCTCTTATACCACAAGCCTCTTCCGCGATGGACTCAACCGCATGGCACAGAAGGTGGGCGAGGAAGCGCTGGAACTCGTCATAGAAGCCTGCAACGGCACCAACGAACGTATGATTTACGAGGGTTCGGACATGATCTACCACCTCATCGTGCTCCTCACCTCAAAGGGGCTGCGCATCGAAGATTTGGCCAAGGAACTTCAAGAAAGACATAACCCAGGATGGAAGAAACACTGATCATCAACTACTCCGAGGTAGATATCCAGCGCGATGAACATGTGCTGCTCTACAACGTGAACCTGCAGGTCCACGAGGGCGAGTTCGTGTACTTGACGGGAGTCGTCGGCAGCGGCAAGTCCTCGCTGTTGAAGACCATCTACGGCGAGTTGGACATCACCACCGGAACAGCCGAGGTGCTGGGGCGCAACATGCGCAGCATCAAGCGCAGCCACGTTCCGGCCCTGCGCCGTGAGCTGGGCATCGTCTTCCAGGACTTCCGCCTGCTCACGGACCGCAACGTCCGCCAAAACCTCGATTTCGTGCTGCAGGCCACAGGCTGGAAGAACCGCACAGAACGGGCCGACCGCATCAGTCAGGTGCTGCAAATTGTGGGACTGGCAGACAAGCTCGAAGCCATGCCCTATGAACTCTCGGGCGGCGAGCAACAGCGCATCTGCATCGCACGCGCTATTCTCAACAAACCCCGTCTCATTCTTGCCGACGAGGCCACGGGCAATCAGGATGCAGAATCCGGTCGCCACACGACTCAGCTCCTGCATGACCTCGCCAAGGAAGGCACAGCGGTCATCATGGCCACGCACAACACCCTACTCCTGGAACAGTTCCCCGGCACCGTCTACGTCTGCCGCGACCATCGTCTCCTTCCCCTTGAAACCCCGTCCCCCTCTGTCGGCACCCAGTCCACCACCTCCACTGATACTTCTATTGGGTCTGAGGCTACGCCACGCCAACCCCGTCCGGAGGTCACCCCCATCGAAGACGAGGATGACGACATCCCCGTTGCAACCATCGACAATAACAACTAAACACAGCATAGAAGAATGAAAGTTCTAAAATTCGGCGGCACGAGCGTAGGCTCGGCCCAGCGTATGCAGGATGTCTGCAAGCTCATCACCAGCGATGGAGAGTCCAAAATCGTGGTCCTCTCCGCCATGAGCGGCACCACCAACACCCTGGTGGAAATCGCCGACTACCTCTACAAGAAGAATTCCGAGGGCGCCAATGATGTCATCAATCGCCTCGAACAGAAGTATCTGGGACACATCGACCAGCTCTACTCCACCGACGAATGGCGCCAGCGGACCGAAGCCTTCCTCCAGGAGGAGTTCAACTACCTGCGCTCGTTCACCAAGATGCTCTTCACCTCCTTCGAGGAGAAAGTCATCCTCGCTCAGGGCGAAATCATATCCACAAACATGGTCACCAACTACCTCAAAGAGCAGGGCGTCAAGGCCATTCTCATTTCCGCACTGGACATGATTCGCACCGACAAGAACGCCGAACCTGATTTCAACTATATTCGCGAGAAGACACTTGCACAGCTGGAGGCAAATCCTGGCTACGATATATACATCACCCAGGGATTCATCTGCCGCAACGCCTATGGTGAGATTGACAACCTGCTGCGCGGCGGATCGGACTACACCGCCTGCCTCATCGGAGCTGCCATCCAGGCTGAGGAAATCCAGATATGGACAGACATTGACGGCATGCACAACAACGACCCGCGATTCGTCAACGGAACGGAACCCGTGCGCCAGCTATACTTCGAGGAAGCTGCCGAATTGGCCTATTTCGGAGCCAAGATCCTGCACCCCACCTGCATCCAGCCCGCCAAGTTCGCTGGAGTGCCCGTGCGAGTGCTCAACACCATGGATCCCACAGCCCCCGGAACCATCATCAACAACCGCATGCACCGAGGCACCATCAAGGCCGTGGCCGCCAAGGACAACATCATCTGCATCGGCATACAGAGTTCACGTATGCTGCTTGCCCACGGCTTCCTGCGCAAGGTCTTCGAGATCTTCGAGACCTACAAGACCAGTATCGATATGATTGCCACTTCCGAGGTTGGCGTCAGCGTGACCATCGACAACCGCTCTCACCTGGGCGAAATCACCACCGAGCTGAAGAAGTACGGCACTGTCACCGTCGAGGAGGATATGTGCATCGTCTGCGTCGTGGGAGACCTCTCCACCCAGAACATCGGTTTCGAGAGCATGGCCACCGACGCTCTGAAGCAGATTCCTGTGCGCATGATCAGCTATGGCGGTTCCGCACACAACATCTCCTTCGTCGTCGCCGAGGCTGATAAGAAACGTACCCTGCAAGCCCTGCAGCAATGCCTCTTCACCTACGACGGACACGTTCGCAGACCATCCTAAACACACACTTTCTTCATGTTATCTACAAACACACTCCAGCAGTTCCAGACCCCGTGCTACATCTATGACACGGAACTGCTCGCTCGCACGCTGCAAGCCATACGCAGCGAGCTGAAAGCGCACGACAACTACCACGTTCACTACGCCATAAAGGCCAACTCCAACCCGCAAATACTCCAACAGATAGCCGCCGCCGGACTGGGTGCCGACTGCGTCAGCGGAGGTGAAATACGTGCTGCCCTCGCAGCTGGCTTTCCGGCCAAGGAAATAGCCTTTGCGGGAGTAGGCAAGGCAGACTGGGAAATCCAACTCGCACTGGAGTCTGGAATCGGCATGTTCAACGTCGAGAGCTTCGAGGAACTCGAAGTCATCAACCAGTTCGCCACCTCTATGAATCTGCGTGCGCGCGTGAGTTTCCGTATCAACCCTGACGTTGCAGCTCACACCCACTCGCACATCACCACCGGGCGTGCCGAGGACAAGTTCGGTATCGCCAAGGAAGATATGCTACGGGCCATTCGGACTGCACAACAGATGCCCCACATCGAATTCACGGGCCTGCACTTTCACATCGGGTCCCAGATTCTGGATATGAAAGACTTCCGACAGCTATGCCTTTGCATCAACGACCTGCAGAGCAACATACTGGACACCGCCGGCATCTTTGCCCCCAACATCAATGTCGGTGGCGGTTTGGGTATCGACTACGAGGAACCAAACGAACACCCTGTGCCCGACTTCAAGGCGTACTTCGACACGTTCAAGCAGCACTTGCAATTACGTGATGGTCAGCAGCTTCACTTCGAACTCGGACGAGCAGTAGTAGCCC
The DNA here is from genome assembly GCA_900318115.1 of uncultured Prevotellaceae bacterium. Classification (GTDB taxonomy): domain Bacteria; phylum Bacteroidota; class Bacteroidia; order Bacteroidales; family Bacteroidaceae; genus Physcousia. The sequence goes on from ONJJ01000009.1 coordinate 41,209, forward strand.
AGATGGGGTCGCTTCTGACGCGCGTACTCTACGTCAAGCACGGCCACCAGAAACAGTTCGTCATCGTCGATGCCGGAATGACGGAGCTGATCCGTCCTGCCCTCTACGGAGCCGTGCATCAGATATGCAACCTTTCGGGCGAAGCCCGTATGAGAGCTGCCGCCGACCCGCACGCCGAGGACAAGACCATGCCCGTCTGCGAGTACGATGTCGTAGGGCCTATCTGCGAGTCCTCCGACGTCTTCGCCAAGGACATCGCCCTGCCCGAGACCTTCCGCGGCGATTTCCTCGTCATCCGATCTGCCGGAGCCTACGGCGAGACCATGGCCTCACAGTACAACTGCCGTGCCCTCCCAACCGCCCATTTTATCAATAAGCAGCCCTAAGCAGTTCATTCCGGTCATCTCATATTCAAACTTAAGTAACGAAACATCATAAAATGAAATCGTTTATAGGACACAGAGACACAGAGTCACAGAGATATCGTTTTCTCTGTGACTCTGCGCCTTTGTCTCTCAATTCATATAAACTAATTGTGAGCCCCACTCATAATCTATCTTTCATCAATTAATTTTTCTCTTTTCATTTTTCATTTTTCACTTTTCATTTTTAACTTTTAACTTTTCTCTCTACTCATGCCCCTCTCCATCATTATCCCCACCCACAACCAGGCGTCAGAGCTACGCGAACACCTGCCCGCCATCCTGGATCAGGACTTCACGGACTTCGAAGTCATCGTGGTGGATATGTCATCTATGGACGAGACCAAAGACGTGCTTGAGGATTTGGAGTTGCGCTACCCTGCCCTGCGCCACACGCGCACCCCAGCCTCGGCCCGCGACATCAGCATCGAACGACTGGCCATCACACTTGGTTTCCGCACCGCCAAACACGAGTGGGTGGTCATCACCCGTGCCGACTGCCACCCCGCTACCTCGCATTGGCTGCAGGCACTGAGTCAGCAGATGCAGGAGGACAAGGATATCGTCATCGGAGTGGCCAAATACTCCGAAGAACCCCACACTTGGCTTCAACTCAAGGCCGGCTTCTTCCGCCAGTGGAACAGCCTCGCCAACATTTATCATATCCGCAGCGGCCATGCGGCAGTGAGGGCCGACGGATGCAACCTCGCCATGCGCCGTTCATTCTTCCTCTCCAAGGACGGTTTCGGCGACCATCTCAACCTGCTTGCCGGAGCCGAAGAACTGCTCGTCAACCACCTGTCCACGCCACGCAACACCGCCATCGCCGCCACGCCCGAAGCCATCGTCATTCAGGACCCGTTGCCCCTGCCTCAGCTGTGGAAGAAACAGCGCGTGTTCTATATGGAAACACGACGCCACCAGAACCACACCACCACCTACCGGACACACCAGAACCTGCGACTGCTCACCCCATGGCTACTACTCATCATCGCTTGCGCAATCTGGCCTGTGCTTCAGCACTTCTACCCCCAACAGCAGACAGCCATAGCAATCATAACAGCACTGATACTACTGCTCACTCTCATACTCACCGTCTTCTGGGTTCGCAGCAGCAATCGAGCCGCACGCGCCATCGGATACCAGCGTAACTACAACCTCACACGCATACTCTTCACCCTCCAACTACCCTTTTGGAACTTCAGCGCCTGGCTTGCCCACCGCCTCTCACCCAAGACCGAGTTCCGCAAGAAATTCGTCTGAACCAGACATTAAATCGTCAAAGCGTTTAATCGCTTAATTTCCAATAGTCAAATCTATAAATCGTTAATACATCACATGTTGTCCTCCTTCATCACCTGGTGCATCGAGCACCTCAACTACTGGACCATCACCTTCCTGATGACACTTGAGAGCACCGTCATCCCCATTCCCAGTGAACTCGTGGTTCCTCCCGCAGCCTATCGCGCAGCCGCCGATGGCAGCGACCTCAACGTCATCCTCGTTGTCCTCTGCGCCACCCTCGGAGCCAACCTCGGAGCCCTCATCAACTACACCGCTGCCCGATACCTCGGTCGCCCCATTATCTATGCCTTTGCCAACAGCACTTTCGGCCACATGTGCCTGCTCAATGAGCAGAAAGTGCAGAAGACAGAACAATACTTCAACGACCACGGCGCCGCCGGCACCCTCATCGGGCGCCTCGTTCCCGGTATCCGTCACCTCATATCCATCCCCGCAGGTTTGGCCAAGATGCGCCTTTCCCACTTCATTCTCTACACCACCATCGGTGCCGGCCTCTGGAACATCATCCTTGCCGCCATCGGCTACAGCCTGCAGAGCGTAGTGCCCGAGGACCAACTCATGGACAAAGTAAACGAGTACAGCCATGAACTCGGCATCGCCATGATCCTTCTCTTCCTTGGCCTCATCGCCTTCCTTGTATATAAGAGCATGAAGAAATCCCCCAAGGACTGACCCGGCTTCCATCATCTTTTTGCCTGGCCTCCATCAGCCATCTACTTGGCATCTATCAGCCTTTATTCATCATTCGGCCGTGGTGGAACGATCATTCGGCCACGGTGGAACGATCATTCGGCCACGGTGGAATGATGGCTCGATAGCAATTGATCAAAGATACGATGGCAATGGAAGAACGGTTCAGCCACGATAGAACAACGGGGCAGCCACGATAGAACAACAGTTCGAACGCGATGGAGATTCACTTATTCAACACTTTCGATGTCGATTCCATCAAATCCCATGATGAGATTGAAGATGTGTTCGCTGTATTTCTTTCGAGTGGTCTTCAGTTCCATCTTCACTACGTAGCGTGTTTCTGAGGGTGCGGTGGGCTGGAGGCTGGCTCCTGAAGGGCGTTGCTCGCTGAGCGAAAAGTTGGCGATGCCCACTCCTTCTGCCTTCAGCCGATCCAGCAGTTGCTGCACTCGTCCTCGCTCCTGCGTGGACAAGGTAATCAAGAGGTTACGATGACCTATGTGTGGCAAGAGGGAATTGAAAGCCTCCAAGCCGATGAGCACCAGCACAGTGGTCAGGGTGGCCAACAAATAGAGTCCTGCTCCAGCTGCCATGCCGATGGCCGCTGTCACCCACAAACCCGCAGCCGTGGTCAGTCCGTGCACCGCCTGCTTCTGGAAGATGATGGTACCGGCACCGATGAAACCGATACCGGAGACCACTTGTGCAGCGATGCGCGAAACATCCAGACGATGGTTCTCCGAGACGAGTACTCCATCGAAGCCGTGGGCAGATAGGACCATGAACAACGCCGAACCCATCGCCACGAGGAAATGAGTGCGGAAGCCGGCCTCCTTAGCGCGATAGCCACGTTCCAGGCCGATAACACCACCCAAAAGGGCGGCTGTGAGGATGCGAAGAAAAAGAGAAATGTCCATATAAAGAGGAAAGAGAAAAGGCAGGTTTAATCAAATAAAAACCACAAATCGGCCTAAAGACCGAAAGTCCATGAGAAATATGAACAGCGATCTAAGGACCGATTTGAGTTAAACTTCGCTCTGCAAGAGAGAGATGCGGAGGACGCTCCCTCTTGCAGAGTGAAGCTTGGCTGGGTGAGAGGTCAGAGTCCTTTGAAGAGGCTGCTCTTGACGTAGATACGGTAGTGCTTGATGCTCTCTGGAGCCCCGGCTTCTACGCGCGGCAGGTATTGGAAGCCTGTGAAGGTCTGGTCCTGACCGAGGTCGATGACGAGGTGGTGGGGGTACTGCACGCCGCGGTTGGTGCTCCAGTAGGTGGATTCCTGCAGGTCGAAGATCTTGTCGGCGGTCTTGTTGCCGGATTCGATGTCCTCGTCGTCACAGTAGGCCACCTGCCAAGGTTCGCGCGAGAGGCGTGTGCCGTCGGCGCCGAGCATATACCATTCGGCGATGCAGCAGTACTCGCGGTTCATGTGGCTGTTGAGAGCTTCGATGCAGACGTAGCGGCCGCTGACGGGTTGGTCGAACTTCACTTCCTGCCAGCCGTTGCCGGGGGCGAACTCACCTTCCTTCACGGGCTTCTCGCCGCTGAGGTCGATGGTCTGACCTTCGAGGCGGTGCGTCTGCGGGCGGTCGAGGTTCAGCTTGTCGATGATGGGCTTCTGCAAGCCTTCGATGGTCTTCTCGCCGCGCGGTCCCATGATGTCGAGGACGATGACCTCGTTCTGTCCCTTCTTCAGCCAGCAGCCAGGCACATACAGTGTCTGCTGCGGACCGATATACCAGTGGCGACCGATGGCATGGCCATTAACATAGACCTGTCCCTTGCCCCAGTTCTCGAGGTTAAGGAAGGTGTCGCCCGTCTTGGAGAGGTTGAAGAAGCCGCGGTAGTAGCCGCGTCCGAAGATGAGGTCTTCGCTCTCCTTAGCATAACGAAAACCGCGTCCAATGACAGGTACGTTTAACTTTTCGACTGTCGTAGGCTTGGTCTTCTGCTCCTCCAGCGCTTTGACCGCCACATCATAGTCATCGGGAATACGCATACATTCCCACTTGTTGGGCGTGAAGGTGACTATCGTCTCGTCAACGCCGCCGAGATGCGAACGGAGTATAGCTTTGATGGTGGGGCTTCCGATGATACCTTTGAAGTCCTTGATGGCGCGACCGAAGTTGATGCGACCCATACCTTCGACGAGGATCTGCAGTTCCTGACCCTGCTTGATGGCTGGCAGGGCAAGTGTCTTCTCGCTCTTCACGCGGTCGAGCTTGCCGATGAACTTGCCATCGATGAACACCTGTGCGTAGTCGTGGGCATCGAGGTTAAGGGTGCAAAGCCACTTGTCGATGGGCGTGACGCCCTTCACCTGTACGTCGTTGATCTCAGGCAGACGCGTGGTGTAAAGTACGCAGCCCCAACCCATATCGAGCTCTTCAAAAGTCTTCGGGAGATTACCATGTGCTTCAGCTTCATGATCCCACCACGTGTATTTGTAGTCGAAACCGTTATAGAGCGGTGCGAACTCGGTCAGCTCGAACTTGGGAATGGCGATGGTCGGATATTCCTTCGGCACGGCGGGTAACTTCCGGCTGCCCACCCACTTCTGTGCCACGGGGTCCCAGTCGCCGCTGTACTTCTCCATCGCCTTGCGCAGTTTCCAGAACTTGTCTGTGGTCTGACCTGCCTCGTTGATGGGCGCGTCGTAGTCGTAGCTGGTCACGTCGGGGGCAAAGCCGGGGCTGTTGGCGCCTGCCCAATGGCCCCAACTGGTGCCTCCGTGGGTCATGTAAAGCGAGAAACTGATGCCGCGCTCCAGCATCTGAGCGATGCCATCAACCATAGCTTCGGCACCACGTGTCTCGTGGCGACCGCCCCATTTGTCGAACCATCCGCTCCAGAACTCAGAGCACATCTTGGGAGAGTTGGGACGCAGCTGTCCGAGTTTCTTGAACTCGTTGTCGATGTTGGCACCGGTACCGAAATTCATCGTCCATGTGAGGTCATCAAGGCCGTTCTTGGTGAAATTGGAACTCCAGTCGCACTGGAAGAGCGTGAGGTCAGGGGCTTGCCATGCTTTGCGAATAATGTCGCGCATGGCGCTCATGTAAGGCTTGTCCTCGCCATAGGAGCCATATTCGTTCTCCACCTGCACCATGATGATGGGACCGCCTTTCTGGATGGTGAGGTCACGCAGCTGCTCTGCCAGCTTCGTCTCGAACTTCTCGGCGCGCTCCATGAAGAACGGATCCTGCTCGCGAAGGCGTATGTCCTTTTTCTTGAGCAGCCACCAGGGCAGACCGCCCATCTCCCATTCGGCACAGGCGTAAGGACCGGGGCGCACGATGACGTACATGCCATTCTTCTGAGCCAGTCGGCAGAAAGCAGCCACGTCATTTTGACCGGTGAAGAGGAAGTTGTCCATCTGCGGCTCGTGGAAGTTCCAGAAGACGTAGATGCACAGCGTGTTCATACCGAGGGCCTTGCACATCTGTATGCGCTGCTCCCAGTACTCGCGAGGAATGCGGGGATAGTGTACCTCGGCGGCCTTGACCACGAAGGGCTTGCCATTGAGCAGGAACGTCTTGTCGCCCACACGGAAGCTGCCAGGCTTCGGGGCTGGAGCCGCTGCGGGGTTCGGGACGGCGGGAGAAAGCGGGGTGGCTGCAACCGCATTGCAGCAGAGCAGACAGGCCGCCAGGGAAAGGGATGAAAGGATGTGTTTCATTAGTCAGTTACTATTTATGTTAACGATTTTGAGTGCAAAGATACAATTTTTTGAACGCAAACACACTACGTAGCCCTCTTTTTTTTCACATACTACCTCTTTTAGCAAGAAAAAAGGTGTTTTATGTCAGAAAGTCAAAAATAAAATGTAACTTTGCGGCCGAATTCAATAACTACGGCCCTACGGCCCGTGTTCCTTATACTCGAAAGTCTAAACTAAAAACTCTAAACTAAAAATATGTACAGGACAAATACGTGCGGCGAGCTGCGACTCGCCAACGTCGGCCAGACCGTCACCCTGGCCGGATGGGTGCAGCGCACCCGCAAGATGGGCGGCATGACCTTCGTGGACATGCGCGACCGCTATGGCATCACTCAAATCGTGTTTGAGGAGGCTGCAAATCAGGAGCTCTGCGACCAGGCCAACAAGCTGGGACGTGAATACGTCATTCAGGTGACGGGCACCGTCGGCGAGCGCTCCAACAAGAACAAAAACCTGCCCACGGGCGACATCGAGATCATCGCTTCCGAGCTGAAGGTGCTGAACGCCTCCGTCACCCCACCCTTCACCATCGAGGACCAGAGCGACGGCGGCGACGACCTGCGCATGAAATATCGCTACCTCGACCTGCGCCGCACACCCGTGCGCCGCAACCTGGAGCTGCGCCACAAGATGACGATGGAAGTACGCCGTTATCTGGACAGCCTCGGTTTCCTGGAGATAGAGACGCCCATGCTCATCGGCAGCACGCCCGAAGGTGCACGCGACTTCGTGGTGCCCTCGCGCATGAACCCCGGCCAGTTCTATGCCCTTCCCCAGAGCCCGCAGACGCTGAAGCAGTTGCTGATGGTCAGCGGCATGGATCGCTACTTCCAGATCGTGAAGTGTTTCCGCGACGAAGACCTGCGCGCCGACCGCCAGCCCGAGTTCACGCAGATTGACTGCGAGATGAGTTTCGTCACGCAGGAGGACATCCTGCAGACCTTCGAGGGCATGGCCAAACACCTCTTCCGCGAACTGCGCGGCATCGAGTTGGAGGGCGCCTTCCCCCGCATGACGTGGGCCGACGCCATGAAATACTACGGCAGCGACAAGCCCGACACCCGCTTCGGCATGACGTTCGTGGAGCTGAAGGACGTCTTCGCCAAGGCTCCCGGCTTCAGCGTCTTCGACGAGGCCAAGTACATCGGCGGTATCTGCGCCACAGGCCAGGCCGTCTATACGCGCAAGCAGCTGGACCAGCTGACGGATTTCGTCAAGCGTCCGCAGATTGGCGCCAAGGGCCTCGTTTACGCCCGCGTGCAGGAGGACGGCTCGGTGAAGTCCAGCGTGGACAAGTTCTACGGTCCCGAGGTACTCAACGCCCTGAAGGAAGCCATGAGCGCCCAGCCCGGCGACCTCATCCTCATCCTCAGTGGTGACGATGCCATGAAGACCCGCAAGCAGCTCTGCGAGCTCCGTCTGGAGATGGGTGCCCGCATGGGTCTGCGCGACAAGAATAAGTTCTCGCTGCTCTGGGTCATCGACTTCCCGATGTTCGAGTGGAGCGAGGAGGAAGGCCGACTGATGGCCACCCACCACCCCTTCACACACCCGAAGGATGAGGACATCCCTCTCCTCGACACCGACCCCGCCGCCGTGCGCGCCGACGCCTACGACATGGTGTGCAACGGCGTGGAAGTGGGCGGCGGCAGCATCCGTATCCACGACCCGGAGCTGCAGGACAAGATGTTCCGCATCCTGGGCTTCACCGAGGAGCGCGCCCAGGAGCAGTTCGGCTTCCTGATGAACGCCTTCAAGTACGGCGCACCCCCTCACGGAGGTCTCGCCTACGGCCTCGACCGCTGGGTCAGCCTCTTCGCCGGCCTCGACAGCATCCGCGACTGCATCGCCTTCCCGAAGAACAACAGCGGACGCGACGTCATGCTCGATGCCCCCGCCCGTCTGGAACAGAAGCAGTTGGATGAACTCTATCTCGACATCAAGAAGTTGCCTGAATAATGGAAATCATCAACCAGCAAAACCCAAGTGCAGAGGGTGTACAGCACACCCTCTACACTTGTCAGGGCACCTGTTCCAAGGCCATCGAAGTAACGGCCAAGGACGGCGTCATCGAAAACGTCACCTTCTACGGTGGTTGCAACGGCAACACGAAGGGCATCTCACAGCTCGTACGCGGCATGAAGGTGGACGAAGTCATCGACCGCCTGAAAGGCACCACCTGCGGAGCTCGCCCCACCAGCTGCCCCGACCAGCTTACGCGGGCCCTGCAGCAGTTGAAGGGGGAAAATTGATACACCTATGCGCAGCCACACATCTAGCATCCTACATCTTACATTCGCCACTCTCGCCTTAGCGACAGCGACGACCGCCTGCACCGAGTCCTTCGCCGACCGCTGCCGGCGCGAGGCGCGGGAATACACGGAACGTGAGTGCCCACGGATGGAGCACCAGTTCGTCATCATGGACAGCATGACCTACGCCGATGAGCCCCAAGGCTTCACTTATCACTACCGTCTGACGGGCGACTTCGACAACCCCGAACTCCTGACACAAGAAGTGCTGGACGAGTTCACGGCGCAGATGCGCCAGAGCCTGCGCGAGAACCTCAGCCTGCGTGCCTACAAGGAGCGTGACTTCACCTTCACCTACCGCTACCTCTCGGAACGTACCGACTCGCTGGTACTCGAAGCCAGTTTCGGACCCGAAGATTACAAGTAACCCGCCAACGAAGAAAGAAGGACAACAGCGAGGGGCACACAAAATGATGTGTGCCCCTCGCTATTTTGTTATGGATGATTTTATATGAATCAGTTGTCGCGCACGCGGACACCCATGCGGGCTTCGACCACGTTGACAACATAGTCCGCCAGCTTCTCGCACTCGTTGACGAGGTCCATATAGATCGTGCCCACGGCGTAGGTGTACTCGTGGTTGTTCACGTCCACAATATTCTGCTGCTTCAACTGCGAGCGGAAATTGTTGATCTCGTTTTCGGTATTGATGGTGCGATTGATGTCGAAATTCTCCTTGCGGCCAGCCATGAGTTGGTTCATGAGGGAGAGCGAATCGTCCGTCAGCACCATCATCTGCTGGAGGCGATGGTACTGCTGCTCGTTGAAGTGGTCCTCCTTGCCGCGGTACTTCCGGCTGATGGTGCGGGCCATATTGTAACAGCTGTCGCCGATACTCTCCAGTTCCGAAATCTCACGCAGCATGGCACGAATTTTGGCCTTGGTGTCATCGGACAAATGTGCATCGCTGACCTGATCGAGGTAGTTGGCGATTTCGAGTTCCAGGTTGTCCGAGATGCTTTCGTACTTCTCGATTCGTGTGAAGAGCTTGTTGAACTGTTCTTCCTGATCGCCACGTTTCTTTCCCGTTGACGTGGCAGAGAGTTGCAGCAGTTCGCGCACCATACCGAACATACGTTGCATACGATCGGAGAAAGCCTGAATCTCCTTCTGCGCCTCCAGCACCGAGAGTTCCGGAGTCTTCATGATACCCGAGGTGATGAAATGCAGGCGGAAGTCCTCTTCCTCGTCAACCTTCTTGGGACGGATGATCCAGCAGACCAACTTTTCGATTTGCGGGATGAACCAGATGAGGATGAAAGTATTCACGACATTGAAACACGTGTGGAAGGCCGCCAGGACGAAACTCAACTTGGCGGCGTTGTCCATGAACGCCTCCACACCGGCACTCTCCTTCGTCATATCCACGTCGTAGCCCACAAAGCCACAGACAGCATCTATAAAAGGACGGAAGACAAAGAGCATCCAGAACACTCCGAAGAAGTTGAAAAGCATGTGCGACAGGGCAGCGCGGCGCGCCTGCGTGTTGGCCGAGAGCGCTGCCAGATTCGAGGTTATGGTGGTGCCGATATTCTCGCCCATCACCAGCGCAATACCCTGATAAATAGGAAGTACACCGCTGGAGCAGAGAATCATCGTGATAGCCATCACCGCTGCCGAAGACTGCACGCAGAAGGTCATGATGCCGCCCAGCAGCAGGAACACCAGCGTGGTGAGGAACGATGTGGGGTCGAAGGAAGCAAAGAAGTCCAGCACGGCCTGGTTCTCGCCCAGATGCATCTCCGTGCCCGTGGCACGTAGGGTGCCCAGACCCAGCAACAGGAATGCCAGGCCATAGAGGAAGTCGCCGAAGTAGCGGTACTTCTTCATATAAATGAGGATGATGCCCGCGAAGAAAGCTGGGTACACCATGTCGGTGATATCAAACGACATACCGGCGGACATGATCCACGCCGTCAGCGTGGTGCCGATATTAGCGCCCATAATGACCGAGATGGCTTGGGCCAGAGTCAGCAAACCGGCATTCACGAACGACACGGTCATCACCGTGGTGGCGGTGGACGATTGCACAGAGGCCGTGACCAGCGTACCAGTCAGCACACCCGTGAAGCGGTTCGTGGTCATTGCACCCAGGACGTGGCGCAACTGCGGTCCGGCCATTTTCTGCAATGCCTCGCTCATTGATTTCATACCAAACATCAACAGGGCGAGTGAACCGAGCAACTTGAAGATTACAAAGGTTGACATAAATGAATGTTGAGAGAGATTATTTCTTCTTGGGAAGGAGCATTTGCACTAAAATGCGATGCAAAAATACGTAAAAAAGACGCTTACGCAAAATAAATAAGGTATAATTCTTCGCAAAAAGGCAAAAAAATAAAATAATCTGCACAAAAAGAAGATAGTTTGAAATATTCGTCGTATCTTTGCGGGAAATTTCACAAAGGAATACAAAAGAATATGGCAACTGTCAATAAGGCTATCCTCCTCGGATATGTGGGCAAGGACCCCGAAGTACGCTATGTCGATCAGGGTGTTTGTGTGGCTCAACTGCGTCTGGCAACCACCGAACCCGGCTATACTCTGCAGAACGGCACAGAAGTGCCCGAGCGCACCGAGTGGCACAACGTCATCTGCTGGCGCAAGCTCGGCGAACTGGCCGAGAAATATGTCCACAAGGGAGACCTCATCTACATCGAAGGCAAGATCCAGACACGCTCCTACGACGACCGCCAGGGCATCACCCGCTACATCACGGAGATATGGGCCGACCGTCTGGAGATGTTCACCCCAAAGACCAAGTCCGAGACTCCCGCCTCATAAGTTCCCCGTTCACACTTCATACCTCATATTTCTCACCCTCTAAATGGACTATCACTTATCGGCTGTGGCCGATTTCTTCTCTGGCATCACGCTGATGCCCCCCACCCTCGGAGCATATATCGCCCTCGCACTGGGCCTGTTGCTACTGCTCTGCTCCGCCTTTGTCAGTGGCAGCGAAATCGCATTCTTCTCACTCAGTCCGGCGGACATGAATGAGCTGGAGGAACGGCGTACGTCCGCCGACCGCCGCGTGCTACAGCTACTGCAGGATTCCGAGCGCCTGCTGGCCACCATCCTCTGCAGCAACAATTTCGTCAATGTGGCAATCATCATGCTGTTCACCTTCTTCTTCAACCAGACCGTGGACTTCGGATGGAACAAGGTGCTGGAGTTCCTGGTGATGACCGTCGTGCTGACTTTCCTGCTGCTGCTCTTCGGCGAGATCATGCCCAAGATCGCTGCCGCACAGCACCCCCTGCGTATGGCCCGTTTCTGCGCTCCCGCCTATGGCGTGCTGGTGAAACTCTGGTGGCCCGTCAGCAGCCTGCTCATGAAGAGCACCAAACTGACCAGCCGTCTGGAGATGGCTCATCAACAACTTAGCGTGGACGACCTCGAACAGGCACTGGAGCTCACGGACAAGGAGGAGATAGCCGACGAACAACAGATGCTCAAGGGCATTATCCGCTTCGGCGGGGAGATGGCGCGCGAGGTCATGACACCCCGTGTGGACATCGTAGGACTCGACATCAAGACCCCCTTCCCCGAAGTTATACAATGCATCGTCGAGAACAACTATTCCCGCATCCCCATCTACGCCGACAACGAGGACAACATCAAGGGTATCCTTTACATCAAGGACCTCCTGCCCCACCTCGGCAAACCCGCCAACTTCCGCTGGCAGACGCTGGTACGCCCTGCCACCTTCGTTCCCGAGACCAAGATGATCGACGACCTCCTGCGCGACTTCCAGGCACAGAAAGTACACATCGCCATTGTCGTCGATGAGTTCGGAGGCACCAGCGGACTGGTGACCATGGAGGACATCATCGAGGAGATCGTGGGCGAAATCAACGACGAGTACGACGAGGACGAGCGCACCTTCACGCGCCTGAACCAGAACACCTACGTCTTTGAGGCCAAGACGTTGCTCTCCGACTTCCGTAAGATTATGCAGTTGCCGGAGGACGCCTTCGACAACGTGGCCGGTGAGGCCGACACGCTGGCAGGCCTGCTGCTGGAGATCAAGGGCGAGTTTCCTCAGGAACACGAGCGCATCCAGCACGGGCGCTTCACCTTCGAAGTCATGGAAATGGACGAGCGCCGCATCGTCAAGATTAAGGTCATCGTCGGGAAAGCCGCCGAGCCGGTTTCCACGAAGTAAATTCCGCGCGCTACTGCTCCCGCCGCAAGTACTTCGTCCCCTCACGCCACCCGCCAGCACTTCGCTGCTTCATGCGGTCAGCCGCTCCAAAAGGCGCTCTATGAGCCGAGGTTTGGCATAATCATCCAGCGCCTGCTCTTTCACCCAGGTATAGCCTGCCGGCAAGGCGGGCTTTTCTTTTGGCTCTGCCAAATAGAAGTCACACAGCAACCTGCGATGTGAAAGTACGTGAACCACATCCTTAGCCACAACCGCAGCCTCCTTCATCACTTCTGCCACATCACTGCCGCCCTGTGCTGCAGCAGGCTCCTCCACCAGCACCGGCTCCCACAGCCCCTGCCAGAAATCTCCGGCACCGCGTTTGCGAATAGCCACCTCCCCCTTACACCTTATATATATATATATGAGACGTCGCTCCTGCACGCGCGTGCGCCCCTGCTTCACCGGCAACTCTGCCACGCGCCCGGCACCCCTGGCCGCACACGACTCCGCCAATGGGCACTCCGCGCAGGCGGGACTGGTCGGGGTACACTGCATCGCGCCAAAATCCATGATGGCCGCATTGTAGTCCGCCGGTCTGTCCGCAGGAATCATCTCCCCGGCCAGCGCAGCGAACAACCGGTGCCCCTGAGTGGAATCTATCGGCACGTCGATACCGAAATAACGCGACAGCACCCGGTACACATTACCATCCACCACCGCCGCCGGCACTCCGAAGGCAAACGAGGCGATGGCCGCTGCCGTGTAGGCACCCACGCCACGCAGCCGCAACAGCCCTTCCACGCTCCGTGGAAAACCACCCGCAGCCACCACCTGCTGCGCTGCAGCATGCAGGTTGCGCGCCCGACTGTAGTAACCCAGCCCCTGCCACTCCCGCAGCACCTCGTCCTCGGTGGCGCTGGCCAGCAGCTCCACTGTGGGCCATCGGCGGACAAACCGTTCCCAGTAGCCGCGCCCTTGCTCCACCCTCGTCTGCTGCAAAATAATCTCGCTCAGCCAGATCAGATAGGCATCGTGCGTGTGCCTCCAGGGGAGGTCTCTGCCGTGGGTGCCGAACCACTCCAACAGAACGCGAGAAAAATAAGTTCTTTCTGCTTTCATGGCTGCAAAAATACGTCTTTTTGAGCAAAAAAGGGGGTCGTAAGGGTGAAAAAAACACATAAAAAGTACTTTTTTTGCAAAAAAGAGCCCAAAGATTTCGGTAACTGCCTGAAATGTTGTACATTTGCAAGCCCAAAAACGAAAAAGCAAAGTTTTAACCCTAAAAATAAACATCTAAGAAAAATGACAAAACAAGACATTGTTAATGCTATCAGCAAGCAGACCGGCGTTGATAGAAATACGACGCTGAATGTTGTCGAATCATTCATGGAGCAGGTGAAAGCCTCTCTCGGCAAGGAAGAAAACGTCTATCTCCGCGGCTTCGGTAGTTTCATTCTCAAGAAGCGCGCCCGCAAGACTGCTCGCAACATCACCCAGAACACGACGATGATCATCCCCGAGCACAACATCCCCGCCTTCAAGCCCGCCAAGATTTTCTTCGAGACCGTGAAGTAATAGGCAATCCGCCCCCTTCCGGAACCAAAATATTTTTTATTCACCATAATTTAATAACAATAAGCTATGCCAAGCGGAAAAAAGAAAAAAAGACACAAGATGTCTACTCACAAGCGTAAGAAGAGACTGAGAAAGAACAGACATAAGAGCAAGTAACCCTTGCTCCGCCTTTGACTCTCTCTCTGTCCCTCGGACTTAGTGAGTCACCGACGAGGAACAAACAAGCCACCCGCACTTCGGGACCTGTTTGTTCCTTGTTTAAATCAATTCATTTCGACAGCTCGGAACATCGGCACATCGGAATCTCAACACCTCGGAATCTCGAAACCATGACATCCCGACCCACCGACCCTACCGAGACATCGAAATCCTGCAAATCAGTAAATCCATAAATCCAAATGACCTGTGAAGTTATCGTAGATGTACAGCCGAAGAAGATTGCCATCGCCCTGACGGAGGACAAGCGCCTCGTGGAATATCAGGAAGAAGAACAGGCAGCCAGCTTCAACGTCGGCAACATCTATCTCGCCAAAGTGCGCAAGCTCATGCCAGGGCTCAATGCGTGCTTCGTCAATGTGGGTCATGAACGCGATGCTTTTCTGCATTATCTGGATTTAGGACCTCAGTACAACTCTTTTGCCAAGTACCTCAAGCAAGTAGGCAGCGACAAGAAGAAAATCTTCCCCATGCAGAAAGCGACCATCCAGCCGGAACTGCCCAAGGAGGGCAGCGTGCAGAATGTGTTGCAGCTGGGACAGGAGCTGCTGGTGCAGATCGTCAAGGAACCCATTTCCACCAAGGGTCCCCGCCTCACCTGCGAGATCACCTTCCCTGGACGATTCCTCGTCCTCGTGCCCTTCACCGACAAAGTCAACGTCAGCTCCAAAATCAAGTCCAGCGCCGAGCGCGCCCGCCTGAAGCAAATCATCCAGAGCATCAAGCCCAAGAATTTCGGAGTCATCGTGCGCACCGTCGCCGAAGGCAAGAAAGTGCAGGAACTCGACCAGGAACTGATGATTTTGCTCAAACGATGGGACGATGCCATCGCACGCGCTCACGCCGCCAAAGACCTGCCTTGCCTCTGCTACGAAGAGACCAACCGCACCGTAGCGCTGCTGCGCGACCTCTTCAATCCGACCTACGAGAACATCTACATCAACGACCCGCAAGTCTATGACGAAGTGAAGGACTACGTCAAGCTCATCGCTCCCGAGATGCAGGAAATTGTCAAGCTCTACAAGGGCAAGCTGCCCATTTTCGACAATTTCGACGTCACCAGGCAAATCAAGACCTCCTTCGGAAAGACCGTGAGCTACAAGCATGGAGCCTACCTCATCATCGAACACACCGAGGCGCTCCACGTCGTTGACGTCAATAGTGGCAACCGCGCCAAGAACCCCGACGGCCAAGAGGCTAACGCCCTCGAAGTCAACCTCGGAGCTGCCGACGAACTCGCACGCCAGTTGCGACTGCGAGATATGGGAGGCATCATCGTCGTGGACTTCATTGATATGAACGTCGCCGAGGACCGACAGAAACTCTACGAACGCATGGTAGAGAATATGAAGCGCGACCGGGCCCGCCACAACATCCTGCCCCTGAGCAAATTCGGATTGATGCAAATCACACGCCAGCGCGTGCGACCCGTCATGGAAGTACACGTAGATGAGACCTGCCCCACCTGCATGGGCAAGGGCACCATCAAGTCCAGCTTCCTCTTCACCGACCTTCTGGAGCAAAAGATTGACCAACTCGTGAATCACCTTCAGATTCGCTCCTTTGTCCTACACGTCCACCCCTACGTAGCCGCCTACATCAACCAGGGCTTTGTCTCGCTGAAGCGCCGCTGGCAGATGAAGTACGGCTTCGGCGTACGCGTCATC
Source organism: uncultured Prevotellaceae bacterium (assembly GCA_900318115.1). Classification (GTDB taxonomy): domain Bacteria; phylum Bacteroidota; class Bacteroidia; order Bacteroidales; family Bacteroidaceae; genus Physcousia. Next base: position 57,270 of record ONJJ01000009.1, read on the forward strand.
CCCAACCAACGACTCGCCTTCCTCCAGTACGAGTTCTACACCCCCAAGGGCGAAGAAATCGACATGAAAGCCGAGGAAGACATGAAATGAAACAGAACGAGCGGCCTGCCACACTACGGCGCCGCTCGCTCTTTTTTTCTTTCCTCTTTCCTCTAAATTTTTTCTTTTCTTCTCTTTTCTCTTTTCTCTTATTCTCTTATTCTTTTATTCTCTTATTCTTTTATTCTCTTACTCTTACCGTCATCGTCCGACAGCGCTTCAGATCCTTGTCCGCCACGAACCACCCTTTCTGGCGACGGCCATCGAGGCTGATGCGGGTGATGCGCCGTCCATGCCCCTCACGACGAATCGTCGTCACATGACCGTCGGCGAAGGTGATGCGCGCTTCTGGAAACAGGGGCACTGCGACAATGTACTCCGGATCGGCGGGCGAGTAGGTGTACAGGCCCAAGGCGTTCAGTACATACCATGACGACATCTCGCCCGCATCATCCATCCCCGCGTAGGCCAGATGCTCGCGCCCCATATCGTAGTAATGGTTCAAGAGACTGTCGAGGATAGTCTGTCCTTTCTCCTGACGATCAACGAAGTAATACACGTACGGAAGGCTGTGCCCCGGCTGGTTGCCGTGGCAGTAGTTGCCGATGAAACCCGTCATGTTGTGGGCCTCATATCCGCGCCAAGGCTCGGTGAACAAAGAGTCCAGCTTGCGTTCGGCGGCACGCTTGCTGCCGTAGAGCGCCACCGCCCCTTCGGGGTCGTGGGGAGCAAAGAACAGGGAGTTCCAGGCATTAGCTTCGCGGTACTGGTAGGCGTAGTAGGGATAGTAGGGCTTGAAGTCCTTAATCCACGTGCCGTCGGCAATCTTTCCGCGCCAGAAGCCCGTCTGGCGGTCGAACAGCGTCTTGTAGTTCATGGAGCGCCGCAGCAGATCCTTCTCCGTCTGCTTCTCGCCCAGCTCGCGGGCAATGAGGGCCGTGGCATAATCGTCGTAGGCATACTCCACGGTCTTCGTCACCGCCGCCTTGTATTCGTCCCAGGTCGGCACGTCCGTGGTGTCCTTCTCCGCAATCCATCCTTGGCGCAGATACTCGTCCAGGTAAGGTCGTCCTCCCCTACCCGGCCGGAAGGCATTATTATATAATAAGGTGTAGGCCCTCCGCAGGTCGAAGCCCCGCACGCCGCGCAGCCAGTTGCCCGCCACCACGGCCGAACCATGGTCTCCGTGGAAGAACGTCGGGAAGTATCCTCCGCGCTTCTCGCCGCGGTCGATGCAGCTGCTGATGACGTCTGCCATCACCTCCGGCCGCAGCAGTCCCAGCAGGATATCCTTGTTGCGATAGTCGTCCCAGAACGAGGGGTCCGTGTAGTAGTCGAAGTCCGCCTTCACCACCCGGTCGCGGGCGTCGCGGTACTCGCCGTTGACGTCGCTGCGCAGGCTGGGCCACAGCAGCGAGCGATAGAGTGTGCTGTAGAACAGTCCACGCTGCCGCTCGGTGCCACCCTCGACCTGAATCTTCTGCAGCTCACGCTCCCAGATGGCATCAGCCTCGGCGCGCACTTGGTCGAAGTCCTTCTCGCCCACTTCCGCCTCGAGGTTCATCCGGGCGTTGTCCACGCTGACGAAGGAGAACCCCACTTTCACCACCAGCGGTTCCTCGCCGCGGCTGTCGCGGAAGGTAATGTCCGTGATGACGCCCCGCTCCTGCCGCTGCCAGACATTGCGGATGGCATAGTTCGTGCGGGCGTAGAAGTAAATGCGCCCCTCGCCGTTCTGCGTGCCGGAGAAGGCGTGGTCGTCCTCGCGCTGGATGCTCCAGTCGCGGACGTCGTTGTTCGAGTGCGTCATGTCCGCCAGCAGGTGTTTCTCGTCCTCGGCGCGGAAGGTGTAGCGGTGTACGGCACAGCGTAGTGTGGAGGTCAGCTCCGCGTTGACGTGATAACGCTCCAGAAAGACTTGGTAGTAGCCCGGATGCGCACTCTCATTTGTGTGGCTGTAGGCCGAGGCATAGTCCGAAGCCGAGAAGCGACCCGTAGCCGGCAGCAGGGGCACGTGCAGTCCGCCCCAGTGACCTTTGGCTGTGTGGCCGAAGCCCAGGATTGTCGGATCCTCATACTGGTAGCCGGCACCGCTGTGGTACATCGTGGCCGGCGTACACTGCACCATGGCATTCGGCAGCGAACTGCCGGGAAACACCTCGGCGCCCCACGTGCGTTGCTTCCAGGTGCGGACGTAGCCCAAGTCCTCCGGTTCCCACAGCGTGGCGGTGCCCAGCAGCGGGTTGACATAGGCAGTCAGGCGGTCGGCAGCAGAGGCCCCGAAGGCCGATGTGAGCAGCAGGAATAACAAAATGTTTCGTCTCATCATCGTATAGGAAAGTTTTGGTTTAACATGAAGATTCTTATCAACTCATTAGTCATTACTTACGGTCATCATTCAAACAAGTCGGAAAGGCCGCTATGCGCAGGCGTGCAGCACCCATCGGCACCAGCGTCAGCGCCGTCTCCTTCTCGCTCCTGGGTGCGGACTCGTCAGGCAGGACGTCGGTCATTCCCGTGGCATCCAGTCCCCACGAGGGAATCTGCCGTCCCATGGCCCGGAACTCCAGGGGCACGCTCTCCAGCGTGAAGGGGAAGTCATCGGCGGGCCACGCCTTGCGCTTCATGGTCAAGCCCACGGGCAGGTGGCTCTCGTCCACCTTCAGTGCATAGTTCCAATCGCTCCTGGGCTTCAGCACGTAGCACGGCCAGAGCGCGGCGTCCACACCCTGCTGCCAGTGGGAGTCGTCCTGGTTGAATTGCGGGTCGCGGCTGTCGTGCTGCTCCACCTCGGTGTCAATCTTCAGCGAGAGCGTCAGCGGACCGTAGTTCACGCTGACACTATTCTTGTTCTGCGCCCAGACGCGGGAACTCACCCGCATGGGCAGTGTCAGGCGGACGCGGTCTCCGTCCTGCCACTCCCGCAGGAGGCGGACGTAGCAGCCGGCGCTGGCCGTCGTGCCCACGGGGTCATCATTCACGCAGACCTCTGCGCCCTCGGCCCAAGCGGGAATGCGGAGATAAAGGGGGAAACGGACGGCAGACGCAGTGTGCAGCGTCAGTGCCACCTGCTCCTCGAAGGGATAGTGCGTCTCCTCCGTGAGCACCACTTCCTGTCCGTCGGCCACGTGGGCACGAGTCTCGCTGGCGGCGTACAACATGGTCGCCAGCCCGCCGTCGGCCGTGGCCATCACCAGGTGCTCGGCGTAGTACGGCCACCCCATTCCATGGTTGTGCTGGCAGCAACGGCTGCTGAAGGGGCTCATGGAGAGCATTCCTCGCAGGTTATTGTCGATGCTGGGACCGTGCAGCCGTTCGTCGCTGACAGCCATGTTCGGTGCTGTCAGGTAGCGCAGCGAGCGCATATCAGGCATCAGGGCTGCCGCGTAGGAGTTCAGCGCCACGTCCTCGCAGTGGTCAGCCCAGAAGGGGTCGCCCGTCAGCCCCATCAGGATCTCGTCCGATGCCATCTGCTCCACCAAGGCACACGTCTCGGTGCCCTGTCGCGGGTCGAAGTACCCGGCTCGCGCGTTCTCATCGGCGCCGTACATGCCGCCCGGCACCTGACCATAGCGGCGGCGCATGGTGCTGAAGTTCTCGTAGGCAGCATCGAGCAGGCGGCTTTCGCCCGTCAGCACGTAGGTGGTGGCGGGTTCGCGAAAGCCCTGCGCCACGTTCACGCCGTGCCAGTTCGGCAGGTCGTCCTTCATCGTCCAGTCCACGCCGCAGCGGTGCAGCTTGCTGATGAGGGGCAGAATCGTCTCGTCACCCGTCTGGTTGTACAGCCATACCACGCTCCACTCGTTGTCGCCGCCGCGCTTGGCCTGCCACAGCCCCTTCAGGAAATGTTCGTCGGGGATAGTCAGTTCCCACTTGAAGTAGCGGGTCATGGCCTGAAGCACGCGCTCGTCGCCCGAAGCCTCGTAGTACGTCTGCAGAGCCCACAGCATAGGCATCTTCGCCCAGAGGTCAGGCGTCTCGGGGTTTCCGTCAGTGCCGCTGGGTCCCAGCTCGCCGTTGGGTTTCAGGTGAGTCATCACGGCGTCGAACCACACCTGTGCCTCGCGCTTCATGGCCTCGTCGTCCAGCACGTAAGCCAGCGACGCGTAGCCACGCAGCCAGTAAGGCACCTCCTCCCATCCGTGGCTGCCCGTGTCGCTCAGCCACTGGTTGCCGTTCTTGTCCAACCAGTCGCTGACCGTCCCTAACTGCCCATTCAGCCCTGCGCGCTGGCGGTTCAGGAACTCGCGCAGCCAACCTCGCGGCTGCACCTGCCCCACGGGCAACTTGCGCAGGTAGCCACCGTGCAGGGGTGCACGGTAGGCAGCGCTGCCCAGTTCGGGGCGCTCCACCACGGCCACGCTCGTCTGAGCCCGACACGTCATGATCGGCGAACTGCTCGTGGGCAGTTGAGCCAAGCCCGTCAGCAGGGTCAATGAAAGAAAAATGCGCTTCATATCTTTCCTTTTTTTGTTGTTTCATCGGTTTTCTGCCGCAAAGGTACGCACATTTTTCTGCAAACAACCGTACTTATCGGTCTAAAAAGGATGAAATATGGTCAAGCACGCCCTGAACATGGCTCGGAGGGGCAAGACCTATTAATTCATCAGCCTGTTTTCACATAAAAAAGAGTACGTGCGTTCTGTTAATCTGCGTTAAAGTCTAACTGGACGTGCCAACTTTCAAGTGGAGTTTAGGATTTTATTCGTACCTTTGCACCCAGAACAAAAAAACGCCTACGTTATGAAAAGACTCTTCTTCCTCCCCCTGCTTCTTCTGCTGCTCTCGGCCGCCGGCCGGGCAGATGATATCGACCGCGACGCCTGCACCAGCATCATGGTGGGTAAGCGGGCTTCCACAGACGGCAGTGTCATCACCAGCCACACCTGCGACTCATGGTACCGCACCTGGATGAGCATGGTGCCCGCCCAGGACTATCCGCGGGACACGCTCATGAGCATCTACGAAGGCACCATGCACACCGAGCACACCACCGACCGCACGGGAGTGAAGGAGCGCGGACAGATACCGCAGGCACACCACACCTACCGTTACCTCAGCACCGCCTACCCCTGCCTGAACGAGCACCAGCTGGGTATCGGCGAGACCACCTACGGAGGTCGCGACACGCTGCAGAACAAGGCCGGCATGTTCATGATCGAAGAACTGGCACGCGTGGCCCTGGAACGCTGCACCACGGCTCGCGAGGCCATACGGCTGATGGGACAGTTGATCAAGGAATATGGCTACGGCGACTCTGGCGAATGCCTGACCATTGCCGACCCCAATGAGGTATGGATCTTTGAGGTGCAGGGCGAAGGACCCAAGAAAGTGGGCGGCGTCTGGGCCGCACAACGCATCCCCGACGACGAGATTGCCGTGAGTGCCAACATCAGCCGCATCGGACGGCTGGACCTCTCCGACCCCGACCACTTCATGGCATCGGAGAACGTCTTCGACGTGGCGCGGAAGCTGAAGCTCTGGGACGGCAAGGAGGAGTTCTCGTTCTGGAAGGCCTACAGTGGCGGCAACTACGCCAAGGAACCCAAGAACTATTCCGTGCGCGAACTTTATATCATGCAGCAGCTGGCGCCCTCCAAGGGGTTCACCGCGGACTTGGAGGAGCTGCCGGTGAGCGTGCGCCCCGACTCATTAGTGAGTGTGGAGCGCGTGGCAGAACTGCTCGCGTCGTACTACGAGGGCACGGAGCAGAGCCTCTCATGCCGCATCGACAGCCTGGCCGCCCAGTCGAAGGCGAAGGGACGGGCCATGGTCACCAACCCCTGGATGCGTCCGGACGAGATTGCGCTCTACGGCCGACTGCTGAATGACTCAACGATGCAGAACATCCGCACGGTCAGCGTCTCGTGGTGCGCCTACAGCACGATTATCCAGCTCCGCTCCTGGCTGCCCGACGAGGTTGGCGGTGTGGCATGGGTGTGCCTCGACAACCCCGGTCAGTCGCCCCGCTTCCCCATCTTCTCCGGCAACACGGCCTTGCCGATGATGCTGGGCGTCTGCGGACAGCACCGCCTGCGCGATGACGCAGCGCTCTGGCACTTCCGCCAGGCCAACCGTCTGGCCACCGTCCGCTGGGGCACCTGCCGTCCGGCCATGGATGCCGCGCGCAAATACTTCCTCGAGAAAGGACGACGCGAACTGCCGTTCGTGGAACAGACGTGGCAGTCGCTGCCGAACAAGGAAGAACAAAAGACCTTCCTCGACGGCTACACCCGCGACTTCTTCTCAGCCACCGTCACCCGCTGGGACGAACTCTTCCGCCAGTACTCGCGCCAGCTGTGGTCAGGATATTGAACTTTCAAAACAGAATTTCAAGAACCTTGCCACCCTTGCTATTTCTATAGAAGATTTCTTAAGCTGTGTATTGAAAGTCTGCTTAATCACAAATAATCCTGAAATAGTCGAGTGCAGCCCTATACTGGTCTTGCGCCGTCAGACAGGTGTCGGTCAGGTAGCCGTCCACATGTCCCCATTCACGTAGCCCCCGGTAATAGAACATTTTCAGTTCGTCGGTGATAATAAATGGAACTATTCCACTGCGCAGACACTCCTTGAACATGATGAGTCGCCCCACACGGCCGTTGCCATCCTGAAAAGGATGAATCTTCTCAAAACGCACATGCAGGTCTAGGATGTCTTCAAGCGTGTGCCGAATTAAAAACAACGGATTAAATGAATTAATCGAATTATTGGTAGTGAGCGGCGGAGATTTTATTCGGATTACACGAATTCAGGTGCAAATTGCCTTGTTCATTCTTGCTCATTTGCTCTTTATTTTAACGTGAGTTCGGTATAAATAGAGAATTACATTATTAATTAACGATTGTACATTTCTATGGCATTCTTTAGAATGTCTTGATGATCAAAGGCCAAAGGAGGCAAATCAGAGATTGGGAACCATTTTGCCTGGGCTGCATCATCCTGTCCTCTCACATCCTCTTCCGTATCTATTACAGCAAGATACGCCACGGTGATAGTGCGTCCCCGAGGGTCACGGTCCACCTTGGAGTATGTCCCGATCTGACGAACGACTTCCACTTCAAGTCCGGTCTCTTCCTTCAATTCGCGTATGGCACACTGCTCGGCGGTTTCATCCATATTCATGAATCCTCCGGGAATAGCCCAGCACCCCTTGAATGGTTCATTTCCTCATTCAACCAGCAGCACCTTTGGCTGCATCTCATTTGCAATGACCACACAGTCAGCTGTCACTGCAGGCCTTGGATATTTATACGTATATGACATAGTTTTTACCAGTTTTCTCGTGCCTTTGCCCTTTCAGCCATCATTCTTCTTTTAGCTTCCTTTTCATCACCGCATTCCCTCTTAGCCTTCTCTGCTGCCAATTCTCCGTCAATGTCATAGAGCACGTCCCAGCTCGCTTCACTGAAAACAGAGTCTGAGAAGGTCGTATCAATGAGCAATTTCTTCAAGGCGGGACGTTGCATCTCGAACTCTTTGACTACTAGTCCCATTTCTTCGGGAAGATATGTTTCTATCTGATGTCGCAGCCTCAACGGAATGCCCCAGATCGCCTCGGCGATACTACCGACGATTGCACCCAGCGTGTCGGCATCAGCGCCGAGACTCACGGCCAATCTCACGGCATCTACGAAGTTGGCACTCATGCTGATAATTTTCAGCGCCACCGGCACGGTACCCTGACAGGTCTCGTCAAACCGATTCATCACAGCAACCCTGGGCATATTGATATCATAGCCTGAGAACTGCACGCAAGCGTCCAAAATCTCCTCAATATGCATGGCTGCTTCTTGATAGCGGCGGCTATTAAATTGCATTGCCTTGAAAATAGCCAGTGCCACCGTCTGTGCCCCCTTGACACCTTCCGGATGGTTGTGTGAAGGCAGAGCTGTTGCCGCAGCCGCATCCAGGATTCCGGCCTCGGTATCAAACCAGTATGCCACAGGGCTTACCCTCATGGCAGCACCATTACCGAAGCTATGGTATGGTTGGGGATTCTTGCTATGTACCCATTGAGCGAAACGCCCACCATATCCTCCCATGGGGTGAGGGTAGCGGTTGCACCAGTCGTGAATACTCTCTCCGAACCCCCGGCCATGAAGTAGCGCATCAGCCACCGCTACCGTACAGATAGTATCGTCTGTGAAGCCGTTTTCCTTTGACAGCCACTCAAAATTGTAGTCATTTGTTGGGTTGAACTCCCAACGGCTTCCAACGATGTCACCTATAATAGCTCCTAACATACCTTTTGACAGTGATTACTTATTTTTATGAAAGCGCATATAGCTCTTGATCAAATTACATTGGCCAGCTACTGGTATCATTTTGTCATTTCGGAGGTCAAAGTACTGGCGTATTGTTTTGCCAATCGTAGGATTGACCTCTTTATAATGCTTCTTCAGAGCCATATAATCGAGTAGCAGCCCTTCATTAGTTTCAATGAGTTGGAAAATATCGAGCGTGATATGAGGATTCACGGAACCACCCTTCTCCAGATAAGCTTTAATCGCTGATTCTGTAAATTCTTTGATAGTCATAATTCTATAAAGACTTGCTAATGGATATAATTCTTTAATGATTTGTATTGTATTTCGTTTCACTTTCTGCAGCCATTCCATACTGCCGCTGCTGCATCTCCACCACACTTGCCCTTGGCTGCTTGGCAGCTTCGCGTATCATGGGGGTATATTCTTCGATGATGCGTTTCCAGTCCATGAGTTTCATGGCGGGATAGCGTTCGCCGAATTGAGTCATTGCCTCGTGCTGGAGGTCAGTGTCTGAGGTGTCGGGAGCGTATTGCAGGCGCGTATAAATGAGGTTGCGGAGCTCCTGGTCGTCTTCAACGGAGGTGAGGACAACAGGGTATTCGCCTATGCTGAAACCTGCTATTTCGAGGTCAGTGATGTTCTGAGCTACCACATACAGATACAGCAGCGTGATGATTTTTATGCTGACATCAAAATCAGCCTCCTTGGCCGCAGGTGCCAAATGAGAGTTGTCGTTGCGCCAGGTCGTCACCATTTCAAGGTACTGTCCGAACAGTTTCTGCTCATCCGATACTGGATGCAGCAGCGCCTTCAGACAAGGCGTATGCCACACGGCATCCTTGAAGGTGGTCTTGGTTGGATCGTAAGCACCCTGCCTGGTGTTCAGCATCTCTTCACCTTTTTCGAGGAAGTAGAGTTTCTTCAGGAACACCTCGAAGAGCATCACGAGGCTGCGGAAGTGCTGCTTCTTATCGATGAGAGCCACCTTGCGCTTGCTGCAATAAAGGCGGTTGAAGGCGTTCTGCAGCACATCGTTGGCACCGTCCATATTCTCATTGGTCGGTGCAGCAATGATATCGACAAGGTATTTGGCAATCTCAGCGTATGGGCGGTACTTACGCTTCCATTCGGGCAGTTCTGCCTCCATCATCTTTACGACAGCTTCCTTGAAGCGTTCTGGGTTGAACTGCAGTTCCTCGTCCGTGCGGAATTTCGCGTACAGCGTTTCTCCCATCACCGTCATCATCGCCTGGTACAGTTCCTTGTTTTGGAACAGACGGGCATAGGCATCGTTCGCATCGGCATAGCAGTCTTCAGCTGCCGAGCCGAAGATCTCCGGGAAGATACTCTCTGCGAACTGCCGCTGGTCGTTGTTCTTGGCTTGCTTCTGCAGTTTCTTCAGGGTCTTGGGTTGTGACAGCTTATCATAGATAGCCTCCATGATAACTTCATCCTCCTTGGTGAACTTCCCCTTGAACATCATGTTCACTTTGTCAATGATGTTCGAGAGCAGGTCGCGTGGCTCATCCGGCTTGCTGCCCGCCTTGGTGTTCTCACCCTTCACATCCCCTTTGTCCTTTTCAAGGCTGATGCTGATGGTGTCTTTCGCCTTGATGCTGGAGTTCACCAGCTTCAGTTTCTGGTTGAGGTCTGGCTTTTCGTGCGGAGTTTTGGGTATCAGCTTATACAGCACCTCACAGAAGCGGTAAGTCTTATACAGCACGCGGTCGTAGGTGCGTTCCACCTGCGCCATATACGCATAGAAGCGGATGAAGTTCTTGATGAGCGAGCGCACTTTAAAGTGCTCTTCCTCTTCCAGTTGCTCGATGCGTTCCACCACAGGCTTCATCACATTGCTCAGCGCCCCAAGCCGTTTGTTCGGTTCCGTCTCTTCGCTGAGAATCTTGTAGCAGCGTTCTTCATCGTTGATGCTCCAGAGGTTATACATCGCGATGTCGTTGCGGAAGTTATACACCCCGTTCACATCCACTGGGCGAATCAGCTCCGTGCTGGTGTAGAATGGTTCAAAGGCCGTCTTGATGTCGCCTGGCGCGTTCACGAAGTCCAGGATATAGGTATCCTCCTTCAGCGGATGGGCGCGGTTCAGTCGGCTCAGTGTCTGCACCGCCTTCACGTTCTTCAGCTTCTTATCCACGAACATGGTGTGCAGCAGCGGCTCGTCGAAGCCCGTCTGGTATTTGTCAGCCACCACGAGCATATTGTACATATCCGATGCGAAGTACAGCGGCAGTCGTTCCTCGCTGATGTGCATCCCATCGGTGGAGTTCAGTTTCGTTTCGGTATATTCTTCGCCGTTCCATTCCACCTTGCCCGAGAATGCCACCATTGGCCGGACATCCGTGTAACCCTTCTCCTCGCAGTAACGCTTGATCTGCATGAAGTAGCGGAGGGCATGGACACGGCTTGCCGTGACCACCATTGCCTTTGCCTGTCCCTGCATGGCGTGCAGCGTCACTTCGCGGAACTTCTCCACGATGATTTCCACCTTCTGATTGATGACGTGCTGGTGGTTGTCGTGAAACGCCTTCACGGCACGGGTGGCTGGTTTCTCTTCGTATTCCGGATCATCCTGTATCTTCTTGCTGATTTCATACGTCACGCTGTAGGGCGTATATTGCAGCAGCACATCCTTGATGAAGCCCTCCTCTATGGCCTGCAACATCGAATAGATGTGGTATGGTGCATAGATTGACTTCTCGGGCGTATCACCCTGTTTCACAAGTTTGCCGAAGGTCTGCAGCGTCTTGGGCTTGGGTGTGGCTGTGAAGGCGTAGAAAGAGAGGTTCTGATGCTGTCCCTGTGCCAACAGGTCCTCCAGCATCAAGTCGCGTTCTTTCTCCAGCTGTTCCTCCGTCTTCTCTTCAATCTCCGCCATCTCGCGCAATGCCTCTTCGGTGTCGGCCAGTGCCGCCTTCACCTTCTCTGCTGCCTTTCCGCTCTGACTGCTATGCGCCTCGTCCACGATGACGGCATAGTGCTTTCCAGCTCGTGATGTCACCTCTTTATATATAATAGGGAAGCGATGAAGGGTGCAGATGACGATGCGGTCACCGTCGTTGATGGCATCCTTCAGTTTCGAGGACGGATCCTTGTCTGTGACTGTCGTTATCTGTCCTTCCTTGTGGTCGAAGCCAAGGATGGTGTTCTGCAGCTGCGTATTCAGCACACGGCGGTCGGTAATCACAAACACGCCATCGAAGATAGGCTTCTGGGCTTCATCATGCAGCGCATTCAGCTGATAGGTCAGCCAGGCAATGGAGTTCGACTTGCCGCTGCCTGCCGAGTGCTGGATGAGGTAGTTATGCCCACTGCCATCACGCTGCGTGTCTGCCACCAGCCGTTCCACCACATCCAACTGATGGTAGCGAGGGAAGATGAGCTTCACGCTCTTCTTCTTCTCCTCGCGGATGCGTCCTTTCTTGTCGCGCACCAGTGTTATCTTCTCCTCTTCCTGACGGGAGATATAGCGTTGAAGGATGGCCAGCAGCATATCGCGCTGCAGCACCCGCTTCCAGAGATAGCTCGTGACGAAATCACCATCCTCACTGGCGGGATTGCCTGCACCACCTACGTTGCCAGCTCCGTTGGAGCCCTGGTTGTAGGGCATGAAGTACGTCTTATCGCCCTTCAGCTCCGTGGCCATGATGGCCTCGTAGAGATCCACGCCGAAGTAAGCTAAGATGCGTGTGTCGAAGTGGAAGAGCAGTTCCTGCGGGTCGCGGTTGTTCAGCCATTGCTCCCGCGAGTCCTCCACGCTCTGTCCCGTCAGCTGGTTCTTCAGCTCCAGGGCCACGATGGGTATGCCGTTCAGCGACAGCACCATGTCGATGCTGTTGCGGTTCTCTGTGGAGTAGAAGAACTGGCGTGTCTCGGTCAGGATGTTCTGCCGGTACTTCTCCATCAAGTCGATGTTCAGTTCGCTGGAGGGCAGGAAATAGCACAACTTCAGGTTGATGCCCAGGTCATCAATGCCATGACGCAGGACATAGACAAGCCCCCATCGTGATACTGCATCCTGGAAGTCGTTGTACAGTCGGCTTTCAGCATTCGCCCCATGCTTGCGGCAGAACAGTTCCCATTTCTTATGCTGCGTCTGGTCGATGAAGCGGATGAGTGTGGGCAGGTCGATAGCCCGCTCCTTGTCATAGGTATCTTGATTCCCTTTGACATATCCACCTTCATTGACCAGCCATTGCTCGATGGCCGCTTCAAAGTTCTTTTCCTTCAGGTCGTTCTCTATCATAGTGCATTTTTTTATTCAATAGTTGTTTTGCCCGTTACGGCCTCATAGATGACGCTTTTCTTATATGCGTTCAAGGATTCTATCTTCTGACGCTTCAAGGCGATGAGGGAATCTATCTCTGAACACTTGGTGTCGAGGTAGGAGGCGATGGAGTGTTGCTCGGGGAGTGGAGGGAGGGGAATGTGCATTGCTTTTACATCATCTTTGTATAAAGCACCTAGTGTGGTTGATTTATTGAGAATCTTTAAATTTTCAATGCCGCCCCTAGATTGTAGGTAATAGAAGAAATATCGATTATAAATTAAATCTATTTTGGTCAACAATAAATATGTATTTGGAGCGAGTGTCATAGGTGAATCACATTTTGGTACCAAATAAGATTTACCAATATCTCCTCTTTTTGCTATTAAGATATCATTCTCATGCAATGAGGACTTTGATAAATATTTATAGGTTTCAAAATCACAATAATTATTACCTTCTATTATACCATATCTTTTGTTTTCCAAATCTGTCGCTCTCACCATCCATGCATATGGCTCTCCTGTATTTATTTTACAATTCTTAGAGATGTCAGCAAAAGAGCCATTAGCATCATAATCGGTTAGTAATTTGATGACACTTTTTATCCTAGTTTTTTTCCACCCCTCTGGCACCTCTCCAATCCACTCAATCCCTGACGGGACAAGTTTGGCATTGGGGTCGAGTCCTTTGGTGACCGCTTCTGTGATGACCGCCTGCTTATATTCCGTGAGCTGCACAATCATCTTCTCCTGCAAGGCTATCAACTCATCTATCTCCCCACACTTTTTATCCAAATAGGAGGCAATGCGCTGCTGTTCGGAGAGAGGGGGAAGGATTACTTTCATATCACCAAGTATAGTCTGTGTCATACTTGGTAAGGCAGTAGAGGTTTGATATTTATTAAAAGGCAGTAGAGTGCCGAGATAATAGACAAACTTTCCATCCCCAGTTGATAATGGGATAGCATAATACATTGTATCTACCGTCCAAAACTTTTCATTGACATATATAGGCCTGTCTATAGTTCCCTTTCGACCAAAAAGAACAGCTTCACCATCATAAAGATATTCACTTGCATGAACAAAGATGCCTCCTGACCCATATACGGGATAGCCTGTTTCACTTTCAACAAGCTTATAATCTTGACCATTTCGAAATGACAACAGCCTTTTCAACTGGCAAGTTTCCCACTCCTTCGGAATCCTCCCAATCCACTCAATGCCACTTTCTTTATATTGTCTTTCCATCATAGTTCGTCCTCCATATTATCTCCTTTAAGAGAAGTCCTTTTGGCTTTTTCTTCCTCAAAAGACTGGATTTCTGTTGTAATAGCCCTTTGCAACTCCTCTTTTGGGATGATGAGCTGATAGTCAGCCACCCCTATCGGTTTAGTCATTCCTTCGAGGGCTAATTCCACATCAAGGTGGTCTTTCTCTGCACACAGTATGATGCCAATGGAAGGATTCTCGCCCTCTTGTCGTTCTATGCGGTCGAGTAAGGAAAGGTAATAGTTCATCTTACCTGCATATTCAGGAATGAATTTCCCGATTTTCAAATCAATGGCAACGAGACACCGTAATCCTCGGTGGAAGAAGAGCATATCCACGCGACTTTCTTTACCGTTGAATTCCAACGTGTGCTGATTACCTATGAAGGTAAACCCTTTGCCAAGTTCCAACAGGAATAGTTTTATTTTCTCAACCAAGCGTTGTTCCAGTTCAAATTCCAGTATAGGCTCTGTCACGCCAAGAAAACCAAGATTATATCCGCTATGGAACACCTCATTGGCATACATCGCCTGAGTTGCAGGCAGTGAGGACTCGAAATTATTGTCAATCTGTTTGGGATGATCGGACTCATACATCTTCAGCTTGATGGCATTAAGCAAGAGGTCGCGGTTCCAACCTTTAGCCACAGTCTCACCAGCATAATATAGCGTAGCAGAATCCGACAGGTCTTTACTGAGAATCAACACATTGTGCGACCAAGGCAAAAGTGCAACGGCGCGTTGCACTTTTGCGTCTGCCGTTTCATATCGCTCGAAGAAAGTCTTCATATACCACAAGTTACGTGGCGACATTCCCATCTTTGGATAGCGTTGTTTCAAGTCCACTGAAAGCCGTCTGACTACCTGGCTACCATGCTTACTTTCCAGCTTCTTCTCGTGTAGCAACTTTCCGATGTTCCAGTAGGTGTTGCTTACAGCTACCGACACGTGACGTGCGACGTTCGAGCGTGCCTCTTCAATAAGTGCAACGGCGCGTTGCAGTATTTCGGTATAGTCTTGTTCGTTTATCATTATAATGTCGCTCATGACTTCCTTATTTATGTGATTAGTGCAACAGTTTCTCCATCAGTTCACTCTCCTGCTGCTCCAGCTCTTTCAGTTCCTGAAAGATGTCGGCACTGGGACGCAGAGGTGTATAGCGGTAGAACTCGCGGGTGAAGGGAATCTCGTAGCCAATCTTTGTGTCTGCGGGACTCATCATGAAGTCAGGGGCATAGGGCCGCACGTTCTCTTCAAGATAGGCGTTGATGTCCGTGAGCCAGGGGATGATTTCCGTATCCTTCAGCGCCTTGTCGATGACCGGCTTGCCTTTCTTGTCCAAGACGATGTCGCCCGCCTCGTTGCGCTGCGGACGGTTGATGACCACCTTGGAGAACTTGAAGTAATCGTTGGGCTTCACGCGGCTCTCTACGCTAATCTCTGTGCCGTCGGCCAGCGTAGTGGTGAACGTATCATCCGTGAAAGCATGATACGCCTGCATGATGAGTTCGCGGCAGGCGGTAGTCAGTTCCACACGCTTGTTGCCCAGCGGCTTGCGACGCTTCTCAAAGCACTTGGAAGCATCGATGAGCTGCACCTGTCCGATGCGTTCATCTGATTTGTTTTTCGTAACAATCCAGATGTACGTGGCGATGCCCGTGTTATAGAAGAGGTCGTTGGGCAGCTGCACGATGGCCTCCAACCAGTCGTGCTCCAGCAGGTAGCCACGGATATTGCTTTCGCCGCTGCCTGCATCACCCTTGAAGAGGCTGGAACCGTTCTGAATGATAGCCATTCGTCCCGTGTCCTTAAGCTTGGCCACGCCATTGAGCAGAAACAGCATCTGTCCGTCGCCCACGGCAGGCAAACCTGGTTCGAAACGTCCTGCACCACCACGTTTATGTTCGGCCTCCACTGCCGCCTTCGAGGTCTTCCACTCGATGCCGAAGGGAGGATTGGAGATAATATAGTCGAAAGTGTAACCCTCGAACTGGTCACTGCCTAATGTGTCGCCCAACCGCATGTTGTCGGCATTACCACCCTTGATGATAGTGTCAGCCTTAGCGATGGCAAAGGTCTGTTCGTTCAGTTCCTGTCCGTAGCTTGTGACCTCGGCATCGGGGTCAATCTCCATAAGGCGGTCGGTGAGGCATCCCAGCATCTGACTGGTGCCCATCGCCATATCATAGATAGTGGCCGTGACACCTTCCTCCTCCAGACGTTCCTCGTCCTCGCCCACGAGTAGGTCCGCCATCAGATAGATGATGTCGCGTGCGGTGAAGTGCGCTCCCGCCTGTTCGTCGTAGCTCTCAGAGAACTTGCGTACCAGCTCCTCGAAGATGTAGCCCATATCCACGGAACTCACCTTGTCGGCACCGAGGTAGGCCTTCTCCGTAGTGAACTCCTTGATGACCAGGTAGAGGACACCGTTCTTGTCCATCTTCTCGATCTCCTTCAGGAAGTCCATGCGATGGATGATGTCGATGACATTCTCCGAAAAGTTGTTTAGATACGATTCGAAATTGTCCCGTATGTTGTCGGCATCTGCCAGCAGCGTCTGGAAGGTGAAGGGGCTGAGATTATAAAAACTCTGCCCAGCGGTCTTGCACAGGAAGCCCGTCTTCACCTCGATATGTGCAGCATCCAGCTCGGCATTGCGCTTCAGCACCGCCTCCTTCGTGGGCAGCAGCGTGTCCTCGAAACGCTTGATGACACACATGGGCAGAATCACGTTGCCGTACTCGTGCGGCTTGTAAATGCCCACCAGTTTATCAGCGATGGCCCAGATGAGATTCGCCTTTTCCTGTACGTTTATGCTTGTCTGCTGTTGTATCTGTTCAGTACTCATGATGTTATTCAGTATATAGCCCTGCGGCTATTTCTATTTGATTTTTGATTTTCTCTTTGAAAGATTCCGGGCTCAGCACCACATGTTTATATTCCGATGGTTCTATCGAGCCACGCAGTTTGTTACAAGCCTCCCACAAGGCTTCCTCCATCGGTTTCGTTGGTTTTATCGTTTTCTTTGCCATTTATCTATTGTTTTCTTTTCGTTTGCAAAATTACTCTTTTACTATGCAGGTTTTCTTCATAC
The DNA here is from genome assembly GCA_900318115.1 of uncultured Prevotellaceae bacterium. Lineage (GTDB taxonomy): Bacteria > Bacteroidota > Bacteroidia > Bacteroidales > Bacteroidaceae > Physcousia. The sequence continues at coordinate 74,228 of ONJJ01000009.1, forward strand.
CTCAGGATTATCGTCTTTTGAGCCCCTTTTCTTCATCAGGCGTTTTGTCTCACTCAGCTCTTTTTGTAACATACGCATACGCTCACGATACACTTGGTGATAATCTCAACATGATGTCGCCATGGGACCAATGCGAAAGGCAAAGGTAATTCTCTACCAGCCTGGTAGAGTTTTTGGGAATCGATTTCTCCACCAACTTGGTAGAGTTTTTTATCTATCTGATTTATGGGTATTTGCATTTCCCCAACAGCTTGTTGGAGTTTTTGTTGAGAATCTTCACTTGAATAGAAGAGATACCATTTTTTCATAAACCAGAGGTTGGGTGTTGAGAACCCCTTTTCACCAGGAAACTCCCGCTGCAAGTCAAGGCTCACCTGCTCAACCACGCCCGCTCCCCAGCGTTCTTCGGCTTTCTTCTTCACCAAGTCGCGCCCCAGTTGCCAGTTGAACAGCAGCTTCTCTGCATTTACTTTAAAGGCCGCCTTTACTTGTGCCGAGCGATAGCGATGCTTGACATCCGCTATCCACACGGCATAGTCATCATCTAAATGAATATCATGAGAGACCACCATTCGTGGTTTTTTCAATTCGTTTTCTTCCTTGTTCATATATGGTGATATTTCTGATTCATTATGTTTCTTCATCTAATCCGCTTCCAAGATATTGATGTCGTTCTGAATGGTGCGCTTAGACACATCAGGCTTGTCAATTTTACGCAATGCTTTGTTGCACTCATCAACGAGGTCGTCGATGGTGTATTCCCTATATCTGTTCCTGAAGCATTTGTTCAGGACCTGATACCGCAACATTACTTGTTTATCTACTGGCATATATTTGTATCTGTTAACTATCGAGGACCATTTCTGAGCCATCTCTGAAGATATAAGCTTGGCCTATGCTATGCCCTTGAATGACTTTCACTGATTGGTTATTTATCATAGTTCTCGGGTCTGAAATCAACGGTGTATTTGCAATCGCCGTGATCCTAGTCTGTATCTGGCATTATGGCGAAAGCCTTCTTGAGTGCTTCATGCATGTTTTCCGCCTCAATCTCAACGGGCGTATAGATGATTTAACCAATCTGATATTGTATTTTGTCATATTCCACGATGTTGAATTACTTTAGCTTATTAAGGATGTCCTCTTTAAATTGAGATACAATATATTGTCGTTCTTTCTCAGTAGGATATGTTCCGTATGCAAAATTCTTATTCAATATACCATCAACAAAATAATGGTCATCGAAGAAACGCACATAGAACTCCTTCTCAATTGACACGATGAAGGGCTTGGGCGTCTGAGGATCGAAGGCTTGGCACTCATACCATGCAGATCTTGCTTCACTGACAAACTCCTGGATTCTCTCATCTTTTGTATTGCGGTTGACCACTTCCGTAATTGTACTAGCTGCGTATTTATTTTCTATCTTGGAAATGGTAATACGGCCAGGCATGAAAGAACGGAAGTTGAAAACTGTATTGGCCTGCTCCAAAGCTTTCCTCAGTTCGACTGCAATAGGGAAAAACACCAATTCCAAGACATTCCAAACTTCTTCTGAATGATAACGCCGTTGGGATTGTTCAGCAGCGATTTCCTGTTTCTTCAGTCTTTCACGAATCCGTAACTCCTTCATGAAGTCATCCTCTTCTTCGATACTCTCACCTTTGGCAGCACGAATACAGGTTTGCAAGGCTCGTACCATGCACTCCTCAATGTATGTGACGAAGGGTCTAATCTGATCTGCTACAGCATGAGCCCCATCCAATGGTGTTGTTCCGACAAAACCATCACAGGCAGAAAGTGCGTTGAGATAGTTTTCCTTGTCGGCACTCTTTACTACAATCATGGGATAGTCATGTCGGGCAAGGATGAAGTTAACCAACAAACGTGCGATTCGTCCGTTACCATCCTCGAAAGGATGTATGCGGATATAGCGATAGTGGAACAAAGCGCACAACTCCGCCAATGAATAACGTTTAGATTCTTCTGCTTCCCGATACCAGTCAATGAGGTCGGTCATCAGTGATGGTGTTTCTTCAGGTGAGGCATATTCAAACCGTTCGCCAGTTTGGGTAATGACGCTGTTGGGACGTGTCTTATAAATGCCGGCATGAACGGTGTATGAATACGACTGTCCACCGGGTAGGTTCCTATATACCTCATAGTCCTCCCTAAGAATAGTCTTGTGTAATTGACGTATGAAGGTTTCTGTCAAGGGGTATTCAGATGTGGCTTGTTCTTCCATCATCTTCAGTCCCACATTGCTTGCCTTCATGTCCTCCAAGTCTTTCATGTTAGCAGAATCCACAACCTTTCCAAAGAGCAACAGCAATTCGGTCTGACCATAAGTGAGCGTATTGCCTTCTAAATGATTGCTGTTGTAGTTGAACTCCAGCATGAATTTCTGGCGAAGACGGCTTGCGTCTTCTTCTCTAAGCGGTTGGAGTGATTTCCACTCGTTGTATAATGTTTCTATCATTGTCATCTTGCGTAAATTTTCACAGACAATCGGGGCGTGAATCAAGCGAAAAAGCCATTTTTTTCCCAGATTCGAGAACAAAGCTAACCAAAATTCTCCATATAATAAGGAACATGCGCGAATAATTCACATTTTTTTGTAGAAAAGATGAGTTTTGGCCCTTGAAACTGCCTAAAAAGGCTATGAAGAAGCTTTTATAGTATCAAAAGTAGCCATACAGAGAGGATTATTCAGACATCAGACAAAAATAAAAAACCGCGTCCACTTCAACTATGTTAGAAGTGAACGCGGAAAGAGAGCATTGAAGTACGCCGTAACGCACTTTAGCGGGCGGCCGAAGGGTGTAATATTGAGCTACTTTTATGGGACTATTCTCATCCAACATGAGATATTCAACGTGTTCCGTATTCCCCTCTGAGCACAGAATAAGACCGATGGGCGATTCTTCCCACTGCTTCCTTTCGTTCTGGTTCAGATACCTCAGATATAGTAACATCTGCCCCTCGTATTCGGGCTTGAATTTGCCCGTCGGCAACATCATATACCAGATGGTCTTCGTGGCCATCCAGTCCTTTCAGTGTTATCTCTTGTTTCGCCATAGTCTCTATTCTCCTTTCTCGGTTTCGTTACTGTCAAGCATCACTACCCAACGACCATTCTTTCGGCCACCCTCACGGCGCAGTAGGCCGAGCTCCTGCAATCGCCCAATAATATATTGCATTCCGTCTGAGGTTAAGTCAGTGAAAATTTTTAATAAATCTTTTCGTGTAAAGTTAGGATGCACTGCAAGTTGCAAAAGAACACTAAATTGATTTTCACTTAATTCTATTCCTCTGTTTTCTAACAGTTTAGCGACTTCCTTTTGTGTAGTCTTTTGTGTAGTCTTTTGTGTAGTCTTTTGTGTAGTTTCACCATCCTTTTGTGATGCGTTTTGTGATGCTAAATCACCCTTTTGTGATGCCTTTTGTGTAGACTTCCAAAAGGTAACTTAATTAACGTGACCTTTTGTTTCTATCAGTTCTATTCCTCTTGCTCGTAATAGTATGAGTAATCGATGCCTTTCATAAATGTCTCGCGGTCATCAATCTTGTCGGTAAGGGCTTGATGCAGCAACTCTCGTATCTTGCTGCCGTCCATCTCGCTTTCTATCATGGCATTGAGATAGTCGCGTTTGCCTATCTTACTCCAATCGATGCAGAGCCCGAGTCTTTTCTTCAGCATCAGGTCGAGCCAGATGCGTGTTGAACGACCATTGCCCTCCATGAACGGGTGGGCCATGTTCATTTCTATATACTTGTCCACAATTTCATCGAAGGTGCCATCCGGCATTCCTTCTACCGTTTGTAGATATTGGTGCAGGTGCTCGGCCAGGCAGAAAATGGTGTTCCCTTTCGAAATGGTCTTGGTGCGTATCTTGCCAGCAAAATCATATAGCCCACCAAACAGGAAAGCGTGTATTTGTTGCAGGCTTTTCACTGTGCCTGGTTTCATGTCGTCGAGCAGTCCACTCTCCAAGAGTGTATAAGCTTTTTTCTTGCTCTGTCCGTCAATAGTGTTGTCGCTATATACGAACCAGTCAAGGAAGTTCATCGCACTATCATTATGGATCGCTTTTGCCAGATTGGCGATTCCTTCTGCATCAAGCGAATCCGTGTTGTATAACTTCCCATCAGCAGCACGGAATTTCAGTTGGATAGTGGCACTAACCAACTCACTGTTTTCCTTCCTCAACTTCGCTTTGAGGTACTTCCAATAGTTACGGGTTTTCTGGTAGTCATCCTGTTCGTTTATGGCTCCAACGACATCAAGCACAGAGAACCACCACTTATTTTGAGCATCGTCCCAGATGGCCCGCACTTCGTGGTCCTTATAAAAACGTATCGACTTCTTGTTCTGCATGACTATATTCTGCTAACTGTTTATTAAACTCTTGATAACGGAATCTATTGCATCAATCGATTTACGAAGTTCAAATCCTGATAGAGCTTTATCATAGCTGACCTCCTTTCCTACGGCAGTATGAAGCCATACTCTCCACCATGTCGTTTAAGGACTGGGTATGCATTACGTCATAGTATTCGTGAGCAACGGAGATAGCACCATAGCGATGGAGATACTGATACGCCTCTGTTTCGGTCATGGAAAAGCGGCGGGCAAATGCAGCGATGAGTGCTACGATATATTCTGCGATGTCTTCGATGCTATACATATTCTTAGTTATATGGGTCAAAACGGGGCAATTCTCCCCCTTTTCACGCTTTATTTGAGAACAAAGCTAACCAAAATTCTCCATATAATAAGGAACATGCGCGAATAATTCACATTTTTTTGTAAAAAAGATG
>ONJJ01000050.1 GCA_900318115.1 uncultured Prevotellaceae bacterium
TACAGGGCGAAATTCACATTTGTCCGCATACCCAGGGCGATGCCCTGGGCTGACATATCGCTGCCCTTTCAGGGCGTTATTTACTTGCGAAACTTGAATATAATAATGTGAGAAATAAATATAGTAATAACCTTTAAAAGTGAAGAAGACTATGGAAATTAAGCTATTTTCTTTAAAACGATTGGCAGTCATGCTACTGTCGGCGATGGTCATCCTTCCACAAAGTGCCAAGGCAGATGATTTCACCCCCGATATGTTCCCCGGCCAGTCGCCTGACCGGACAGCCTTTGAGGTTTGGGCAACCGTGAAAGTAGGCGAGTTCGGCAAGTGCCCCAATACGAAGAGCTATGTCACCGCCATCAGCTCTACGGATCAGTCGGTAGTGAGGACCTACAACGAAAATGGCTATAGCGCCGTGCTCATTGTGGGTGTCGGTACTGCCGACGTGACTTACACTGAGACGGGTTTTTCTGAAGGCGATAATGGCGTCATCAACCTCGACGGCCCTTCCACCAACCACATCATCCACTACACGGTGGAGCAAGCCGTTCCCACGGCGCAATGGGTACAGGGTGATGAGCCCATTACCAAAGCCAGACTCATCTGGTACCCTGACGGGAGCCATAATTTCTACGCACCGGATCCCGATATAAGAGTAATGGACGTGGGCATGAACGCCTACAACCAGCCCTATATGCGGGAATCGAGGATTGGCTTCCAGCAGATTGAGTACTCTTCGTCGAATACCGATGTGGCTACTGTCTCGCCTCGTGGTGTGACGCCCGTCAGCTACGGCAAGACGACGATTACAGCCACATGGCCCGGCACTGTGAACTGGAAGGGTGTGTCCATCTCCTATGAACTCACGGTGGAGGAACCCAAGCAGAGTGTCTACATCAATTTCTACCAGACGGAGATCACTGGTTTCGCCGGTGAGCAGATGACGGCTCCGATGAATGTTCAGATGCTGACCATCGACCGTTGGCTGTCTGAGAAGCCCGAGGTGGCTTCTGTGGACGAGAAGACCGGTACTGTGAAGTTCCATACAGTGGGAACAACCCGTATCTATGCCCAGATCGATGAGACGGACGAGCACTATGCCGCCCAGGGCTACTACACGGTCACTGTGAAGAAGCGCACCCCTGAACTGTCGTTCAGCGAGCAGATAGCCTACGGCGAGCCGAATGTGCCGTTCACCACGCCTACGCTGATTAACCCCAGCAATGTGCCCATAGATAAGTGGTACAGCAGCAACCCCAACGTGGCCGAAGTCAACGAGGCGACAGGCGAGGTGACCATCAAGGGCGTAGGTGACGCTTCCATCTTCTGCGAGTTCACCGGCAACGACATCTACGAGGGCGCCACGGCCAGCTATATCATCCACTCCGCCACCATCGGTCTTCAGGTGATGGGCATCGAGGTGACGAGCCTGAACGCCGACGACGTGCTGGGCGACGGCTCGAAGAAGGTGACCTTCGACAAGGCTTCGCGCAAGTTGAACCTGAACGGATGGGTGCTGGATGCCTCAGGCATCGGTGATCCGAACATCAGGACCCATGTCATCTGGAACCACAGCAAGGAACCGCTCACCATCAACCCGACGGGCGAATGTGCCATCTGCAATGCCGATGCCTGCATCGTCTCCATGTCGGGAGCACTCGTCTTCATGAGCGACAGCAAGGACGGTACGCTGACCCTGACAGCCAACGAGACCACCCAGTCGATAGCCGTTCAGGCGGGTGCCGTCAAGGTACATGAGTGCGATGTGACAGCTATCGGATCGGTGGTGGGCATGAAAATCGGCGAACTCACCGTCTCTGGAAAGAGCCACATCTACGCAGAAGCCACGGGAACAAACGCCTATGCCGGCCTGAAGTGCAGCAAACTCCAGATTGCCAACGAAGACCTCCACATTCTGACACCAGGTGTACATTTTGATCAGTCTAAACAGGAATTCTTCGACGACGAGGGCAACACCGTGAGGTCGAAGGTCGTGGAAATCGGCGAGGCACCGGAGATGCAGAAGGTGACCATCAGCTTTGCTCAGACAACGATCACCGGAACCGTGGGCGATGTGCTCGTGGCACCGACTCCCGTCATCACTCCCGATGACCTGGGTCTGACCATAGACCACTGGACAGCCGAGAATCCCAAGGTGGTAGCCGTGGACGAGAAGACGGGACAGGTGACGCTCCTGGCAGGCGGAACGACCAAGATCTTTGCCACCATCGACGAGACCGAAACACACTTCTCTGCTCAGGGGTATTACACCGTCAGTGTGGCGAAATTGGATCCTAAACTCTCGTTCGCCCAGACAGAAGTCAGCGGTGAGGTGGGCGTTCCGTTCACCCCGCCCACGCTGGTCAATCCCTATGACGTGGCCATCGGCAAATGGTACAGCAGCGATAAGAAGGTGGCTGAAGTCAACGAAACGACCGGCGAGGTGACCTTCAAGGCACCGGGCGATGTCACGATCTACTGCGAAGTCTTCGAGACCGAGAGCTACAGCGCCGCCACTGCCAGCTATCTCGTCCATGTGTCCAGTCTCGGACTTATGGTGCGCGGCATCTACGTCACCACCCAGAACTGTGACGACGTGCTAGGTGATGGACAGAAGAAGGTGACCTTCGACCAGAAGACACGCACACTGAACCTGAACGGATGGGTGTTCGATGCCTCTGTGATGAGTGCTGAATTCCGGAAAGATGTCATCGTCGATGAGGCCGGTCCGGTGCTGATGATCAATCTTGCAGGCGACTGCTCCATCACGAACGCCCATCGGTGTGTCGTCGCAGAAAAGGGAGCTGTCGTCTTCCTGAGCGAGACGAAGACCGGCACGCTGGCGCTGACCGCCAACGACGGCGACGATGCACGGGCCATTCAGGCTCTTGCCGTCAAGTTCCATGAGTGCGACGTCACGGCAACAGGTGTCGTAGTGGCCATGAAGCTGGCTCAGGAACTCACCGTCACCAGCTCCGCTCATGTGTACGCCGAGGCTACGGGAGAGAAGGGCTTTGCCATCCAGTGCAGCGAATTTGTCAAGGGCGACGAGAATGTGGGCATCCTCACTCCCGGAGTTCTCTATGACGAATCTGTCCACCAGTTCTTCTCGGACGAAGCCAAGAAGGTTCAGGCCATGGTGGTGGAAATCGGCAAGGTGCTCGTGACGGTTCCCGACGACGAGGAGACGTCCATCGAGTTCAATGTGACCGATGCTTCAGACCACTCTGCTGTCGTCTTCAGTGCCTCGGCCAACGACTCCTACAATGAGGAGACTGGCCAGCTGGAGATCTCCACTTCGCTGACCGACGAACAGGTGGCAGCTGCCCTGGAGACCCTCATCCCAGGTTCCAGCGCATGGGTCAGCATGCTTCCTGGATCGCTGACGTTCGATATTCCTGCCGGCAAGGGCAGCATCCTGGTCAATTGCATGACGTTGCCCGGCTACACACTGAATATGATGATCGAAGGACAGGGCACTGTCAGCATCACCCAGGCTTCGCTGGGCTGGGCCAAGGTCACCTATGATGTAGCCGAACCCACGCATGTCGTCATCTACCTCCACGCTTCCTCGTCTTCCGCTCCGGCAAGACGGGCTCAGGCAATGGCCGGTGCCTACATCCGCGCTGTCAAGATTATCCCGGAGAATGCCCCGAATGCCATAGACGTCGTGAAGTCCGCCAAGTCGCTCGACAACGGCAAGTACCTGCAGAACGGGCAGCTCTACATCGTCCGCGACGGCCGTGTCTATAACGTCCAGGGAATCGAGGTGAAGTAACTCGACATTGTGTTGAAGAATGAAGGGTGAAGACCGGGAGTTCCCCTCATGACTTTCAGGTATCTTCTATTCTTCATTCTTCACCTTCCTAATAATTAGCCCCGCTGCGTCATCACGACGTGGCGGGGTCGGTGTGCCTATAGGACTTTGCGCAAATTACATAGTTTACTAACTGCTTTGTTGAAATCAAGTAATCAACATTTTACTACTTCCTTTTCGGATTCTTGTTGAAGTGCCAGACGGCGTGGAGCATGAGGTAGTGGGGTAGGGAGCGGTAGGTGGTGATGGTGCGGCCCTGGGCGTTGATGAGGTAGTCGGTAGGAGAGAGTTGGTGGAGGATGTCGAAGGCTTCGATGCGGAGGATGAGCTTGCCTTTTGCTATGGATTGGCTGATGGAGGCGTTGACGACGAAATCGTTGCGGTTGAGGGTGGCTGTGCCATAACCGCGACGGCTGTACATCTTTCCGTCAGCCGCAAGGGTGAGTCCTCCGAGCTTGGTGCCCCATAGCGCAGGTGTGGTGTAGCTGGCTTCGAGGCCGTAGCTGAAGTCGAGGGCATTGAGGGTGGAGAAATCGTACATCCGGCCTTCGCTGTGCCGCCAGTCAATACTGGCCACGGCGCGGACGTAGAGGGTCTTGCAGTTGTAGCGGATGTTGGCCCCGCTGTTGAGGGTGAGGGTATTGACTGTGTTCACTTGGCTTTCTGTCTGCCCCTCCAGCAGCGCATGATCCTTGGCATGGTTCCAGTCGGCTCCGGCGTTGACGTGCCACGTCCAGTAGCGCTTCTCGCCGATATTGTGGTCGGTGCTGAAGTCGGCGTGGGCTTTGTAGGCACCGCTAATGTTCATGGGCTTGTAGGTATAGACTCCGGTAGAGGGGTTGTAGGCGACTGACTGGGAGATGTCGCGGTGGTGGTAGTCGAAGGAGGCGGAGAGGTTATACATGCCTTGGTTGCGACCCGTGCCGTCGTAATAACGGGCATCGAAGTGCGTGACAGCGGTCGATTTCAGGTCGGAGTTGCCGAGCTTGACAACGAGCGGACGGCTGTCATCGCGGAAGTTGATGCGGTCGAGGAGAAAAGGCGTGTGTTGACTGAAACTGACGTGGGCTTGGAAGTTGCGCAGCGCGCCTCTCCACGAGTGGCGGAACCAGAACTTGGGCTCGGGCAAGAACATGGTCTGACGGGCGAGGGTGTCGAGCCTTCCGCGCTGATAGTGCAGCTTGTTGCTATAGACGGGGAACTTCAGTTCCAAGCGCCAGCGGTCGTAGTTTACCTTCATGTGCACTTGTGGGTGCATGTAATAGGAACTCTTGCTCAGGTGGATGGTGAAGTCGTTCTGCCAGTTGTCGGTGCGGCTCTCGTATGAGTTGGCGTAGTCGGTGATGGCTTCGAGGGCATCGAGCTGGGAAGGAAGCACAAGGGTGTCGGGATGATACAGATAATCGCGTGTGTGGTTATGGCCGTTGTAGAGCATATCGGAGAAGCCGAGGTGTATGTCTTTTGCAATCTCGTGGCCGTAGCCAAAGTTCACTGCGCCCCAAGTGTTGCGATTGAAGAGGGAAGAGGAATTTAAGGATACGGACTCTCCCCCCGCCCTCCCTGTTAGGGAGGGAGCGATTACCTTTGAGGATGAAAGTACGCTGCCTTCAGTACATTTTGCTCCCTCCCTAACAGGGAGGGCGGGGGGAGAGTCTGCCGTGGTTTGGAAGCGAGTTGCACTTTCGCCCTCGTCGCTGTCGTGAGCCACCGAAACGTAATAGTCGATGTGGCTCTTCTGTTTACCGGGCCTCACGGTGCCTTGGACATCGATTTTGGCATTCCACTTCGAGCCCTCGCTGATGCCCACGGTGCGCTGGGAGATGCAGAGGCTGTCGGATTGCTCATCGAAGGCGGAATGGAAGGAACCGTCGCGGCGGGTGTGTTCGAAAGTGGCATAGATGTCCATCCATGCGGGCAGACGTAACACCAGATGGTTGTTGAGCGTCCAACGGCGGTTTCCGGCGCGGTTGAAGGACTCGGTGACGGACGTTGGCGAGCAGCCTTCGATGAAGCGTTCAGTGCGTTGGGCGATGGTCTGGTCGTCGGTGCTGGAAGTGTACTCGGCGCGGAAGGTCTCTTTGATTTCCTTGTTCTTCCCGTTCTTGGCCTCATAGTTCAGTTCCCCGGCAACGCTGCGGGTGGTGAGGAGTGAACGGGGCTGACGGGCAGGACTCCACTGGTCGGACTGTCCGATGTGACGGCTCTCGTTGACGTTGTTGGCATTGGCCAGCAGCGTAAACCTCAACTTGTCGGTGAAGCCCAACAGGAAACCGCGCCCCAACCATCGCTCGTTTGTTCCCCCTGCCGCTTCCACATTACCGATATATCCTTGATTGTATTCATCTTTGAGAATCACGTCCATCACGTAGCGACGGGGATCTACGTCGTAGCCAAGAGCCTCGCTGCGGTCGGTCTGCTTCTCATAGACCTTCAGGTGCCTGACGGTGTAGTATGGCAGGTTCTCAAGCAGCACTTTCTTGTTGCCGCCGAAGAACGAGCGGGAGCCGAGGAGCAGTTCATCGACCTTACGGCCGTTGACAAATATCTCGCCGTCGGCATTCATGGTTACGCCCGGCAGCTGGCGGATGAGGTCGTCGAGCATGGAGCCATCGGGCATCTTGAAGGCCGTGGCGTCGTAGATGAGCGTATCGCCGCGGTAGTACATCTTGATTTTCGTGGCCGTGACGGTCAGTTCGCGCATGGTCTTGGCGGTACTCTTGCGCATCTTCAGTGCAGGCACATCTACTTCATCCTGTGAGGGGTCGGTAATGGCGACTCGCTGCCACACATCGTCGTAGCCTTCCATCTGCGCACGCACCAGATATTCGCGCTTGGCAGCGCTGACATCAATGCCGTATACAGCCATATGGGGTTGCATATTGCCTTTATAGAAGATAACCATCCGCAGGGAATCGGCCACCAGAGTGCTGTCGGCCTTGAACACGGAGATGCGGGCATGAGGCAGCGGCATATCCAGGAAACCGTCCCTCACCTCGCCCGAAAGGTGGATCTTCTTGCCCGTGAAATCCTTCTCCAGCTTGTACTGCACAAAGATCTGCTTCCCCTTCGTTTTCACTTTCACCGGCTGCCCCTTACACACACGCTCCACGGCTTTGCGTACGTCCTTCGTCTTGACCCGTGCTGAGACGCGCAAATGTTCCAAATCATTATGAATGAAATGAATGGCGTATTCAGTTTGCGAGTCGCGAATGACGGATAAAGCAGCAGGGAGGGAATCGTTCTTGAATGTCAATTCTTGCGCAGAGACCCGTGCGCCAACGAGCATATATATAATAAGGTATAGGATAACGCGCTTCATCAGTCTGCCTCCACAGTTTCAGATTCCACAAACAGAGTATCCCCCTCGTCCTTCAGCCTCAATCCGTCGAACTCATTGAGCGTTGAGATGAAAACTGCCAACGAATCCTCACAATCCCACATCGTGCTCAGTCTCAGTTCGCGAGTTGTGGAATCGCGGAAGCAGACGGCCTTGCCGTAGTGGGCGGCCACGACTTTGAGGATGCTATCGAGGCGGATGTCAGAGAAACTGATGGGGGAAGACTCTCCTCCTACCCTCCCTATCAGGGAGGGAGCGGTCACTTCCGCCGACTGATTTTCCGTCCTTGGCGATAGGAAGTGGTAGGCGGCGAAGGCCAGACCGCCGAGGAAGGCTGTGGCGATGAACACGGCGGCAATTTTGCGAATGAAAAGTAACTTATATTTTTCATTTTTCATTCTCTCACTTTCCTCTCTTTCACTTTTGCCTTCCATGTCATACGCTTCACGTAGCCGTACCATCACTTCATAATGCTTGCGCACTTCCTCATCGGCCAGCAATTCCAGTATCTGCTGCTCGGAGTAGCGCTCAGGTTGCTCAATCATGTCGAGCAAGAGTTCCAGTTTGTCCATATTGGTCGGGGATTAAGGGTTGAATCGTTCTTTGAGTTTACGGATGGCTTTCGCCAGATGCTTGTACACCGCTACCTCACTGATACCGAGGTGTGTGGATATCTCGCGGTAAGTCATCTGCTGTTGGAAGCGCAGCCGTACCACATCGCGTGTCTGAGGAGTCAATTCTGTATCTATGAATTGTAGCATCGCATCCAGCGGATCAGCAGACTCATCAGCTTGAGGCTCCTCCGATACATCTTCACCGATGGGCAGCAGACGATGCACTCGCTCCGAAAGCCGCTTGTGGCGGAGCACGTTCAGGCAGCGGTTGCGCACGGCAGAGAGGAGGTAGGAGGACATTCCCGCATCACCTTCCGTCGTGTCTAATGCATTGTCGGGTTTATCCATTAACCGTGCAAAGACATCTGACACCACATCTTGTGCCTCTTCCTCATCGCCCAACAGGCGCAGAGCCATCCGAAGCATCGACTCGCGATGCTGCTCATAGAACAGAGGAATGTCGGAGGTTACTTCCATTTGCCTTACCTTTTACCTATAGAACACTCAAACTTTCATTTTCCTAACCCCCATTCGGACTTTTTTTCACTAAAATGAGCATTTTTTATGATAATGGTTCTATTTGCAGGCTTTTTCTATCTCCGTCTCAATGGACTTCATCACTTCCTCGGAGAATCCCATTGTCTCCCATACGCGTTTGCCCGTGCGGTCGTAGAGGTAGTACTGTGGGATTCCTCCGCCTTTGGATGGCCAAGGCAATTGCCGCCATAAGGCTGAGGGTATGCGGTAGTGCAAACCGGGAATATTCAGGATCATTGGATTCCACTCGTTCAGAGGGCTGCTCTCGTCGGTGATGTAAATGAATACGATATCTTTTCCCTTCAGCTGCTTCTTCAACGGTTCCATGGTGTTTATGCCCTTGCAGCAGGGACCGCACCAAGTGGCCCATAGGTCGAAGAAGACAGCCTTGCCGGGATGCTGGGCGACGATGTACTCCAACAACTCGCTGCCTGGCACGTCGGGCGTGGGCATGATACGTTCCTTAGCCTCACGTTCCAGACGTTCTACGAGGACGCGGGTACTGTCGTTAAAAGCGCAGAGCAAGGGCTGGAAATAGGGATGGGCGGTCTGCAGCACGCTATCCGTCTGCACTCGTGCCTGTTTCATCTCGCTCGCGATGGCTTGTGCGTGGGCAAGGGCTTTAGTCATCTCGTATACCTCGCCGTGATCAAGGCCGTTGGCTTCGAGATAATCCACGAGGTGCGACTGGAGGGGCAGATAGAAGGAACGGCCGTCGCGGAAAAGGAGCAGATCTTGGGCGTGCGGGTCTTCCAAGGTGTAGGTGGCCTTCAGCTTGTCTATTGCTTCCTCGGGGTTGCCGTTGTACATTTTCTTGCCGATCACCCTCGCATAGTCGTGCCGCCCGTTCACGTAGGCATAATCCACCCACAGCGAGAGGAATTCCTTCTGCCGACGGGTGTAGTCGCTGCGGCGCATCAGGCTCTGTCGCAGGCTGTCAAGGTTTTGCCACCACTGTTCACTCCACTCCGCAAAGGTCTGTCCTTCGGCGTAAACGGGCACCTCCGGCATATAAGCATAGTTGTAGAATCCCTGGTTTTCCAACAGCGCTTGATTAAGGTCGCCGAGGGTGCCGCCCAGCCGATAGTAGCTGTGTGCGTCGGGCTTGCCGGCGCCGAAGTTCTGTTCACGTGCCACGCAGGCCGTTCCATCCACTTCGAGCGTCAGCGTCTCGCCCGGAATCAGGATCATCGGGAAGTAGGTGCTCAACCCGCTGGGGTCAATCTGGGCAAGCCCGTTCCAACAGGTGAACCACGGGCATATTGCCGTATAGGCAGGGTGACAGTAAATTAAGGTAGAGTCGAGGTACTGACTTCGGCTGTCATAATTGCCCGTGATGATGTCGCGGCTGGGATCGCCGACATAGTAAATGTTACCTCCTCCGTGCACGGTGACGGTGGCCGTTGCCTCACCGTGTTTCAGGGTCAGCGGCTTCAGTGGTTCGCCATCATCTGCTCGCGGCTGATAAGGAGGCAGGAGTGACGGGTAGAGCTGATTGTCCAGCCTTACGCCGCGAACTCGCCACGAGAGATCCTTATCACCCTCCGCATAGTCGAAGGTTTTGGCTCCTTTGGGCAACGGGTCGAAATAGAGGACGAGTAGGTCCTGCCGCGCATTTTGGGCATATTCCTTGCCCAGTTCAAATGCCTCGTCCGCCATCACATCTAATCCCTCGTGTGTGATGATGCGCCCACGCTGGTAAGCAAAAGTCTGTCCGTTACACTCCAGCCGTGCCCCCGTCATGCTCCATGCCCGACGATGAGCGCTATCCATACGGAAATGCACAATAGTCGATTTCTTCGTAAGTACCACTTTAATCGGACACAGATCGCTGGCTGTAGAAACGAAAGCCGGGCGGTCAAGCACCTTATCCTTTGCCTGCGCCGACATCGTCAGTAGCATGGCACACAGAATAGTCAATATCTTTTTCATTGGTTTTATTCATCCTTTAGTACTTTGTTCAGTTTTTGTTTAATATCCTCTAACACCTCGTTGCTGAAGCCCGTCTGCTCCCACACTCGGTGGCCCGAGCGGTCGTAGAGGTAGTATTGAGGTATGCCATTGAGGCCGGGAATCTTCGACCACAGGGCACTGGGGATGCGGTAGTGCTGGCCGGGGATACGCAGCACTTGCTCGCTCCACTGGTCTAACGGGCTGCTCTCGTTGGTGATATAGACGAAGACTACGTCGCGGCCTTTCAGGGTGGCCTTCATTGGTTCCATCGCTTGAATACCGTTCATGCAGGGACCGCACCAGGTGGCCCAGAGGTCGAAGAACACGGCCTTGCCGGGGTATTGGGCGGCGATGGTCTGAAGGAGCTGGTGGCCGGGCACATCGGGCGTAGGCCTCATACGTTCCTTGGCTTCGCGCCGCAAGCGTTCCACAAGGATGCGGGTGCTGTCGTTGAAGGCGCGGAGCACAGGTTGGAAATAAGAATGTATGCGGGCAATGGCACTGTCTGTCTGCACCTCGGCTTCCTTCATCTTCTGCCCGAGGGCGATGGCTTCGTCAAAGGCAGCGAGGAAGTCATACACCTCGCCGTGGTCGAGACCGTTGGCGCGGAGGTAAGGTAGGATACTGGTGCTGGTGGTGGCGTAATAGGTGGTGCCGTCGCGAAAGAGATGTAGGTCGCGGGCGTGCGCATCTTCCAAGGTATATGTCTCTTTCAAACGGGCAATAGCGCTGTCGGCGTTAAGACCTAAAGTGCGCATCTTGTAGCCCACGGCCAGCCCGTAGTTCTGGCGGATATTGAGGTAGGTGCGGTCGGCCAGCAGTTGAGCGTAGTCGCGTTGCCGACGGGTGTAGTCGGGGCGTTGCAGTATACACTGCCTAATTGAGTCGATGCGCTGCCACAGACGTTCGCTCCACTGGCCGAAGGTCTCGCCGTCTTGATATTCAGGCACTTCCTTACTTTGAACTCGAGCCAGTACCTGATTATCCAGTATCACCTGATTCAGGTCGGCCAAGGTGCCGCCCAGTCGGTAGTAGTCGTGTGGACCGACGTTTGCCTTGCAGCCGAGGCTTCGTTCCGCACAGGCACAGGCATCGATGTCCAATGTCAGCGTCTCACCAGGCACATGCAGCAAAGGGAACTGGCCACCATATCCGCTCGCGTCGATGTCGGGCCCGATCCACACAACTCGCATGGGCAGATAGGCTGGATGGCAGAATACGGTGACGGAATCGAGGTATTGCGTCTCGGTTTCATATTTGCCCGTAATGGGGTCGCAGGCAGGCGGACCAAAATAGGAACAGCCCTTTCCGCCGTGCGAAGTCACCGTGGCCGTCGCCTTGCCGTAAGTCGGAATGAGGGGCTTCAATGGTTGCCCGTCATCCACAGGCGGTTGGTAGGCGGGGAAGATGGAACCGTACTGCTTGCCGTCCAGCCGGATGCCCCGGATATGCCACCCTCCCTCAAGGCCGCTCTCAATGTAGTCGAAAGCCTTGGCTCCCTTGGGCAACGGGGCGAAGGTGAGGATGAGCGAGTCCTGCTGTGCGTTTGGGCCATACGTCTTGCCTAGCTCGAATACATCGTCGGCCAACACGCGACGGCCTTCGTGCGTGATGATGCGCCCTGTTTGGTAAGCCAACGTTTGTCCGTTGCATTCCAACCGCGCGCCGTCCATGCTCCACTCACGCCAATGGCTACAATCAATATGAAAGTGAACGACCGTCTCTTTCTTCTTCAGTTCAACCTTGGCGGGATAAAGGCTGTTGCTCGATGAGCGGAACGCCGGGCGGTCAAGCACCTTATCCTTTGCCTGCGCTGACACCGTCAGCAGCATGGCACACAGAATAGTCAATAGCTTTTTCATTTTCGAATGGATTTTAAGATTACGGCTACAAAAGTACAGCGTTCCATCCAAACTATACAACTTTCTGGGTTGGCAAGTAGTTGGCATTTGCATATGATCATATAAAAAGAGTTTGCAAATAGTTTGCAAACCCTCTTTAACTTGTTTATAATGAAAGGATGAACTCATCCCATTCCTTTCCGCTTCCGTCCTTGCCAAAGACCTTCTTGTAGAGTCGCTTGCGGATGGAGCTGATGGTGCTCTTGTCCTTGCAGAGCACATCGGCCATCTCCTTGGGCGTGCTGCGGATCTTGGTGAGTAGGCAGACCTGATACTCCGTTGGCGAGAGGTTATAAAGTCCGTAGAGGCTGCTGATGAAACGGGGATAGATGGCTTTCAGGTGCTGCTCCAGTTCTTTCCATTCATCAGGCTTGATGTTATCGCCCGCCTCAATTCGTCGGCGCAATGCCAAATAATAGTCCGACTGGAAGAAAGCGGCTTCCACCTGTTTCATCGCATCGGCTACCAAGGCCGGGCGCAGCGTGTGTTCCTCTTCAATCTCTGCCAGCTTACGCTCCACCTCGCGCTTGCGTTTCAGCAACTGCCACACATACACCGCAACCCCTGCCGCCACGAGGCACATACCAACAATAATATATAGGAACACGCGGTTCTTTGCCTTCAGCTTACGTTCGGTGGTGGACAGTACGAAATGCTTCACTGGCGAATTCCCATCATTGGGGTGCTGCCTCACCAGTTCGCGGATCTCTTCCATGCGTTCCTCCGTCATCGTGGACGAACGAACCATCAGCTCTTGGTAACCCTCGAAAGTGGTGATGAAAGTGGTGTCATCCACCCACTCGAAGGGCATCACACGGTCACGCTCCATGTAGAGCGAGTCGTTGAGATGATACCGCCCCATCTCATGTGCAATAATCATCATCTCGTCGCCCACGGCATGCAGCTGTACGCTGTAGTAGGTGCTGTCGGCATCGAAAATCTTGCAGCGAGTGTAGCCGGTGTAGATGGATTCTGCCACCCTGCCGTCGGGTGCCGTCTCACTCTTCATCACCCACGCGCCAAAGACCGAGCGCTCCTTATCATCTGAGCCTCCTTCATTCGTAGTGTTCTGTGTATATCCTTCAAGAATAATGAAAGCGAGGATAACGGGTAATATAATCTTCTTCATCCTTATATTTGTTTTTGGAACAGATTTGAGATGGCATAGAGCGGTAGAATCTGAATGCGGCGGACGGTATCATCAGCCTTTTTATCACAACTCTCTAACAGAGCGAAGTTCTCCAGCGAACAACGGATGGCGTCTGTCAGATGCTTGTTATGCATGAACAGGTGCAGACTCTTCATCTTGCCGCTCGTGCCGGATTTGCACTCTATGGGCAGTACTTTCATATCACGGGCGATGATGTAATCAACCTCCGAACGAGTGCCATCGGCTGTATTTTCCCAATAATAGAGGTCGTGTTGCGAACGAGGGTTGTTGTATTTAATAAGTTCCCAACCCAGCACCATTTCTGCCAATCCGCCTTTGTTCACCAAGTCCTCGGCTGTGCCAGCCACAATCAAATCTGTCAGCTGGCGTGCGCCACCTAAATCCATATCAAGTATGCGCAGCAGCAGAGCACTGTCGAGATAAATGTATTTTCGGAACTTCTCGTTGACTTCTGCCCCCAGCGGCAGGCCATTAGCCGCAGTATGACTGACACGCTTGACGATGCCTGCATCAGACAACAGCTTCAGGGCTTTCTTTACCTCTTCTGCACGGTAAGAGCCATCTACCTTGCTGTAAGTGAATTTGTTTCCTATTTGTAGGATGACGCTTTGCAACGTATTTCTGAGCAACGTGGGGTCGACCTTCTTGGCATACTTCTTGAAGTCGTCGTAATAGGTCAGCTGTATATCATCGAGTTCCGTCTGACAATTGCGATAGTCGTGTGTCGTCACCCAGGCCGCCACACTGGCAGGCATTCCACCCACCATCAGGAAGGTGCGATAGTGCTGGACGAGGCCGTTGTGTAAAGGCGTGAGCAAAGGTCTCTCGTTGTCGGCTTGCTGCTTGGCTTCCACCCAAGACGACTTGCCCTCGGCCACGAGGAATTCGTCGAAGGAGAAGGGATAGACAAATAACGAGCGTATCCGCCCCACGCCGAAGGAGGGCAAGTCCTGCAAGGCAAATTCCAACAACGACCCTGCTGCCACCACATGCAGCTCTGGGAAGTCTTCCTTAAACGCCCACAGACTCTTGATGGCAGCGGGGCAGTCCTGGACTTCATCGAGGAACAGCAGGGTCTGGCCAGCCACCACCGGCACATTGTATAACAAGCTCAAGTTGTTTGCCAGATCGTGCACTTCATGTACCCGCTCGAACACATCCTTGATATCCGGGCGCTTCTCAAAGTTGACCTCAAGATAGTAGGTGAACGATTCTCCGAGATGCTTGACGGCCCATGACTTACCGACCTGTCGCGCACCTCGCAGCAACAGTGGTTTCAGGCTGCTGCTGTTCTTCCACTCCAAGAGTAGTGCATCAATAAACCTTTCTATGTACATACGCGTCTTTAGTTATGATAATGATTATCATTGCCTTTTTCGACTGCAAAGGTACGCTATTTTTGATGAACGACCAAGCTTTTTTGCAATTATTTGATAAAATCGAGAGGAATAAATGGTGCTTTTATGATAAAACCGAGAGGAATAATGGGCTGTTTTTGACAAAATCGAGAAGAATACCAATGTTGCCATTGGCCCCTCTTCAACACAAGAATAGCCCGTTGCGTCTCACGACGCAGCGGGTCGATGTGCCTATAGGTCTTTGCATAAATTACATTTACTAACTGCTTACTTTATTGAAATCAAGTATTTTCTATTTTCCTTTCTTTGGGTTACGGTTCCAGTGATACACAAGGTGAGCCATGACGTAGTGCGGCAGGGAGCGGTACCACGTTTCGGTGCGGCCCTGGGCGTTGACGGAGTATTGGGTGTTGCTGAGCTGATGCAGCAGGTCGAAGGCTTCGATGCGGGCGATGAGTTTGCCTTTGAGGAACGGCTGGCTGATGGAGGCGTTCAGTACGAAGTCGTCGGTGTTCAGTTCGCTGCTGCCATAGCCTCGACGGGAGTACATGTTACCGTCGGCTGAGAGCGTGGTGTTCAGGCGTGGCAGGGTGTAGCGGGCGGAGAGGCCGTAACGGTAGTCGAAGGCGTTCAATGTTTCGAAATCGTACATCTTGCCCTCGGAGTGCCGCCAGCGGATGTCGCCCGTG
>ONJJ01000006.1 GCA_900318115.1 uncultured Prevotellaceae bacterium
GGCGCTCAACGAACGCTACTGCATCGAGGCACGTAGTGCCCACCTTTCCAACTGGTGTTTTTTATGTTTTTGTCTTTATCAATATTATGTTTTTGTCTTCATCAATATCAGAAGGTGTTCTTGAAGTGTCAAGCGAGCAAGCTCGAGCGCTTGAAGTGTCAAGCGACCAGAGGTCGAGGGTTTGAAGAAAACAGGGGCTAGCTTCACAGCCTGCCCCTGCTCGAAAATCTTACATATATTCACTTTACCAAAAAGAAATTCTTGATTTTGGATGATTACTTGCGCAGCAGCCAAGCGTCGGGATACTGAGCGCGATTACTTGCGCAGCAGCCAAGCGTCGGGATACTGAGCGCGAAGTGTGTTGCGGCTCTGTACAGCCCCATTGAGGTCATCGAAGGTCGATGCGATGACGCGATACATGCCTTGCGGGTTCATGGCAATCTGAGCCGCATAGCCAGCGCCATTGAGTTTTTTCTGGAGATTCTCGGCATTAGCCTGAATGCTGAAGCTGCCGACGACGACGCTGAAGCTCTTGAGTCCAGCGCCACTCACCAGTGTGAGGTTCTCGCTGCGGGTGTTCTCATTGGTCTGCACGGGCGTGGTGGTCACCGTCTGGACAGGAGCCACGGTGGTGGGCTGCTGTACAACCGGCTGCTGCACGACCTGAGTCGTGGAGGGTTGATTCTGCTGAGACTTCTCGTAAGCCTTCTTGTAAGCACTTTCACTGCTCTTGCAGGAAACCATGGAAAGAGCCACACATATTGCGGCACCCATAACGAAATAATTTTTCATGTTTTTTACTCCTTATTTGATGGTTTATGAAATAATTTCGGTGCAAATATACAACAAAAGATTATTTCTCAAAGCACTTAGTGATAAAAAAAACGTTAAAATTGCTCATTTATAAGCATATTCCTAAAAAAAACGCTCAAAAAAGGCTGAAAACGGAAGAAAAGTCCTAACTTTGCAAACGCAAAACGCAAGAAATTGCACAAAACAACTCATCAAACTCAAAAAGATTATGAAAGCACTGAATTATTTTATCACATTCCTCGGTGGCGTAGCCATCGGTTCTGTTGCCGGCCTGCTGCTGGCTCCTGAAAAAGGCAGTGACACCCGCGAGCGCATCGCCGAAGCCCTGCGCAAGCGCGGCATCAAGCTCAACAAGAAGGATATGGACGCCCTGGTGAGTGACATCAGCGAGGAAATCGCCAATGCCGCCGCCACCGGCGAGGAAGCATAATCGCCATGTTGTTCGCCAACGAACAGATGACCTCGCAGATGGAAGCCCTCTTGGAAGAGGGGCGCCAGTACTGGAATCTCCAGAAGAAGTATCTGGGTCTGCACACGGCAGAGGTGCTCACGCGCCTGCTGTCGAGGATTGCCTTGGTGCTCATCCTGATCTTAGTGGGGTCGCTGGTGTTGCTCTTCGGCAGCTTCGCCCTGGCGTTCTGGCTTGGCGCTCTGCTGGACAGCACAACCTTAGGCTTCTGCATCATTGCCGGTCTGCTGTTGCTGCTGGCCTTCGTGGTCTATGCCAACCGTGTGAGTTGGATCGTAGCTCCCACCACCCGGTTCCTGGTGAGCCTGCTGGCCACCTCGCTTGTCGTTCCCAGCCAGGAAGGCATAGCGATGGAGAAGAGCCATCTGCGCGAGCAGTTAGACGACTACCAGCGTGACATGAAGGACACGGCCAACGCGCTGCTCTCTCCGCAGCCCGAAGCCAAGAACCGCTGGGACAGCGCTGCCAACCTGTTTCAGAACGGAATGAGCATCTATCGCGGCATTCAGTTAGGCGTCAGTGCCATCGTGGCCCTGCGCAGCGTGTTCAAGCTGGGTCGTCGCTGGAAAAAGTAAGTCCTCCAGAGGAGAGCGACATCTCATAGAAACGTGCCGAAGGCGCGGGTGGATTGTCCGTCAGTATCCGACGGATCTCCCCTGCCGCCTTCGTATTTTTTGCTACCATATAGATGAAACCACCCCCTCCGGCTCCGGGCAGTTTCAGTCCGTGGCAGAGGTGACTGACGCGCCCGATGATGGCACGCACGGCGGGAGGATTGCATCCGGCGTCCAGCCGCTGGTTGTCGTCCCAGTTCTGCGCCACGAGGTGACCATAGTGCTCCAGGGCGAGGTCCAGGGCGCTGTTGTCTGCAGATGAGAGCGAAGCACACTCATCGACGAAGGCCGCCATCTCTGTTGCCCGCCTGCGCATGGTCTCGAGCTGTGCGCGCTGCGCAGGCACACGCAGGAACATCTCCTTGACAATCTCGCCCAGGATCTGGCGAGCCGTGCGGGTGATGCCGGTGAAGTAAAGCAGGTGGCAGGGTGCCAGATGAGGATGCGTCCACAGGAGGTCGCACAACGGGCGTACCTGAGGGCGCTGGTCTGTGCCGCTGCTGGTAGAGAGCAGTTTTGCCGCCGGCAGTACCCCACCCCATTGGTCTTGCCATCCTCCGCCAGCGGTGAGCATCTGTTCGAGCACGAGGGTGCGATGGCACACCTCCTCGCGTGACCAACCGAGTCCAAAGGCCTGGGAAACCGTTCCGAGCACTGTTGCCGCGAGTATGCTGCTGGTTCCCAGTCCGCTGCCGGCCGGCACACGGCTCTCGGTGATCACCTCGAAGCCACGTCCGCACAACTGATGTTGCAACGAGGCATGGCGGACAGCCGCAAAACGAGGCAGCCAGCCAGCCAGCGCGAGGGCCGCCTTGGAGATTGTGAAGGGCGAGCCTAAGTGGGCAAAGTCCGAGAGCTGCGTCCACGTGGTGACCTCCTCCTCGGCCTGCAGGTCGATGGAGCGAAGGCGAATCAGGGGCGCACTCAGGGGACGTATGGTACAACGGATGGGCGCCTGCCCGTCGATGTCGAAAGCGAAGTTCACCACCGCGCCCCCGTAGTAGTAACAGGCCGGAGGGGTGTCCGTCCAACCGCCGGAGATGTCGATGCGCAGCGGTGCAGAGCCCTGCACAGGTCTGTCGAGTCCGGCGAGGTCGGGCTGCATCAGCGGCAGCGGATTGAGGTCGAAGAGCTGTTGGCGGAGCTGTGCGAAGGCGACCTCAGAATGGAAGGAGGACCGACGTCGGGCCATGCGCTGCGCCGTCAGGGCACACAGGTCGGCCTTGTTGGAAATCTCGTCGGCCGAGAGACGGCGGCACGACAAGTACTCCTGCTTGAGAGCCGGGTCAGGAGTCTCGGAAAGCATCCATTGCAACAGGCGGCACATCTGGACCTCGTCCGTCAGTACGGGGAACAGGCGAGCGCTCTGCATATCCCCTGCACCCTCTATCTCCGACGACATCAGGGCGTGGGCACGCAGCCAGCGAGGCATGGGGATGCCCAGGTAGGACGTTTCATCCGAGTCCAACGGCCCACGGAAGGCATCATCGAAGCCATAGGGACGCAAGGCAAAACCGCCTCCGGACGAAGCCGACCGACAGGGGGCCGAGTCATCCTTCGAAGAAGAAGAATCAGGCAGCGTGTTCACGTCTGCAGTCAGGGGCGTCATATCGACACATTGTCCCCGACGTAAGCAGATGGGCCAGCTATTGGCGGGAACACCGGTAACGATGTTTTCGCGCGAGAGCGTCCAGGAGGTGACATCGCTGTTCTCCACCCAGTGCAGATCAGGATTGGGCTGAGACGTCAGCAGTACGGTGGAAGTCAGCAGGTCACGGCTGGTGCCGAAGTGGAGGAAGCGCCCCTCGGGCAGAGGGAGAATCACCACCGAGAGGTCGCTGAGATCAGCGTCGGGAGCCGTGGGGTGCATCCCCAGTGCCGTGCCGAACTGCCCGTAGAGGTCATAGGAATGAATGGCGCCTTGAGCGTCGGTGCTCTTCTTCTCCAACAGACGCAACGCCCGCTCGCTGAGCAGCCATAGTCCCACATCGAGGAGGAGGTTGTGGGAGTCAGCCTTCCGGGCCTGCTCCTCCAGCGATGGTTTCTGAAGCATGAAGTCGAGGTTCAGGGGATGGCTCTTAGGCATGGCATAGACGCCATGGTGGCTCAGTCGCTCGGGTGATGCCGGAATGCCGTAGCACACGACATCCGCCTCGGGAATCGGAGGCAGGGCATCGGCAGCCGAGATACACACATCGCCGGAGACGATGAGGCAGCGCAGGGCATCCGGCGCCTGGGCCATGATACGTTCCAAGAGAGGGAGTTGCAGTTCCAGCAGGCACTTGCCGAACGGTTCGCCACCCAAGGGAGGCATGGGAGTCAGGATCTTGCCCACCGACGCATAGGCAGGCAGGCGACGGCTCTGACCCCCTGCATGAAGAATGATGCAACGCTCGGTGGGCGAGGTCTGGAAATGGAAACCGGCATCGGCAGCAGCCGCGCGCAGCAGGTGGACCGTTCCGCCCCCGGAACCCACGCGATGCCCCACAGGATCGGATGTACAGAAGTATTCAACACGCGAAAGGCCCGACACCTCATGGAAATGAGGCACGAGGCTGGGCGGTAAAGAAAGGAGTTTGCGCATGAACAAGACGGGATGAAGCTCGGCAACGCAGCAAGAGCTGCTGTTTTATTTCTCTTCGGCAAACTGACGAATCAGCTGCTCGTCGGCGAGTCGGCAGATCAGCAGGGTGTTGTCCTTCTCGGCCACGATGTAACCGTCCAATCCCTGCACGACCACCCTGCGCTCGTCTGCCGCATGTATGATGCAGTTGCGCGATTCGTAGAGCGTCACCTTCTGCCCGATGACGGCGTTGCCCTGGATGTCGCGTGGCGACTGCTCGCGCAGCGATCCCCACGTTCCGAGGTCGCTCCATCCGAAGTCTGCCGGGAAGACGTAGATCTCATCGGCCTTCTCCATGACGGCGTAGTCGATGCTCACGCTGGGGCAGTCCGGGAAGCGCTCGTCGATGGCCTGCTGCTCCCGGTCGGTGCCATAGACAGGCAACAGGTTCTCGAAAATCTCCGATATCTCGGGAGCATAGATCCGGAGGGCGTTGATGATGGTGCCCACGCGGAAGACGAAGAGACCGCTGTTCCAGAAGAAATTCTTCTGCGCGATGTAGCTTTTTGCCTTCTCGAGGTCAGGTTTCTCGTGGAAGGCGTCCACCTGATAGATCTCGCGATTGCGTGCGCAGGCGACAGAGAGGTCCGCCTGAATGTAGCCGTAGCCCGTCTCGGGGCGTGTGGGCTTCATTCCCAAGGTGACGATGGCATCGGTCTCGGCGGTGAAGTTCAGCGCAGAGGTGACCACGCGCTGGAATTCCTGCTGGTTGAGGACCACATGGTCGGACGGCGAGACAACGATGTCGGCCTCCGGATCCTGCGATTTGATGCGCCAACTGACGTAGGCGATGCATGGCGCGGTGTTGCGCCTGCACGGTTCGAGCAGGATATTCGAACCGGGAATTTCGGGCAACTGCTGGCGCACCAGCTGTGCGTAGGCAGCACTGGTCACCACCCAAATGTTCTCGTTGGGACAGATTCCCGCAAAGCGGTCGAACGTTAATTGCAGCAGTGTGCGTCCGCACCCGAGGATGTCGATGAACTGCTTCGGACGCTGGGGAGTGCTCATCGGCCAGAAACGACTGCCGACGCCTCCTGCCATGATAACTAAATGCTGACTCATTATACCTTAATTATATATATAAGTATGTAATCTATTTCATGTAAACCTTGCGTCCATCGACCACGTAGAAGCCGGGTCGCAGAGGGCGCTGTACACGCCGTCCCGAGAGGTCATAGACAGCAGACGGCGCGGCGGTGGCGGCGTTGCGCACCTCGCTGACATCCATGTAGTATCCCCCACCCTTGAAGGTGAAGCTTATGGCTCCGTTGCTCTCGCGAATCTTGGTGATGGGCTTGTGCATGAACTTCTTGCCATCCGTGTTGGCGTTGTAGAGCGTGGCAGCGGGCGTGGAGCTGTCGGTGAGCTCGGTTTTGCTCCGACGGCTGGGCCACAGGTCGGTGGCCAGTGACGTCATCGTCAGGTTGTCGTCTGCCGGAATGATGGTCATGCGCTGTCGGCTGGCGATGGTGTTCACGACATTGTTGTACCACGACCACTCGTTGAAATCTACGTGCAGGATCATCAGTCCGTGGCCGTAGGCATCAGCGTCCCAGTCCACCTGTTGGTGATTGGCCAGGAGGTAGTACTCCGCGCGTTGCTTATCGTTGTAAATGACGTATGCCTCGGGATAGTGTTCGATATTCTTCATGTTCTGGACGAAGCAACCGTCCGTCAGTTCCACGGGTTCCAGCCATCCGCAGAAATATCGCTCGTAGGCTGTGTAGCCCGCCGGTCGGTAGCCATCGCCGTTGTAGCATCCATAGTCCAGGATGCTCCAGCAATCCATCCCGAAGTTGGATCCTTCGGTGTCGTAGAAATCCGGCAGTCCGAGGCAGTGGCTGTACTCGTGGCACATCACGCCGATGCCCTCGATGGTCGTTCCCTTGGAACCTGAGAGTTCAGCTCCGCAGGCGTAGGTGTCGATGGTTACGCCATCCAGCTGGAGCGCCTTTCCCACCCCCGAGAGGTACCACTGGTGAGGCCAGATGCAGTCTGCCGGTGCACCAGCCGCCTCCGCATAGCCGGCGTAGGTGACGTAGATATTCTCCACCTCTCCATCGCCGTCCCAGTCGTAGTCGGAGAAGTCCACGAGGTCGTCCACGAGCAGGCATGCCTCCCGCACCATCTCATACGGGCGTTTGTCATCCCCCTCCTTGCCGTTTATGTTCTCGCCATAATATTTCATCTCGCGGGAGACCGTGACAGGGCCCACCACGTCAAACTCGATGTCGAACTTACCGTAGCTCTGGGAGCGGAAGTACTCACGCACGCTGCCATAGTTCTTGCCATAGGGGTTGCCGGTGGCATTTAGCATCTGATTGAATACCTCGTTGGTTTTCTCGCCGGAGGCCATTTCCTTGTCCTTGAAATTCACCAATATCAGCAAACCTTTCTTGATGGAATTCTCCGTCGAGAGGTAAGGAGCGCGTGCGGCGTGCATGGCTTTCTGCACCTTGGCAGCGCGACTCTGCCTGATGGCATTCCGCTGCTCGAGCCTGCTCTGATGAAGAGTTCGGACATCGGCAGGGTTCTTCTCCCAGCAGCCATTCTCCAGCTCTCGCATAGGGATTCCATCTGGCGTTGCCCAATAATGAAAAGCCTCGTCACCACGAAGCTGGACTGTCACGACAGAACCATCGGTCAAGCATACTGTCTTGCTCACACGACGGGCTGGAACAGCCATTGCCGCCGACGTCAGCGACAGCAAGAATAGAATCAAACTCAGCCTTTTCATCCAGTCTGTATTGTACGATTATTTTCTACTATTATAATTAAATGTGTCACTTCAATTAAATATGTCACTTCGTCACCACGACCTTCCGTCCTCCGCGGACGTAAACACCCGGGCGTGCGGGAGCTGCCAGACGTCGTCCGCTGAGGTCGTGCCATTCGCCGAGCGCCTTGTCGGCAGAAGCACTCTCGAAGAGTTCGTGGATGGCATCGTAGTGTTCGCCGTCGAAGAGGAAGCTGACCTGCATTCCGTCCTCCGAGAGGGCAATCCGGCTCAGCGTGTGGGGCATGATTCCCGACTTGGTGAAGACCTTGGCGGCCGGTGTGGAGTTGGCAGTCAGGGAGTCGTTGCAGAGGACCACGGATCCCGCTTCATCCCGGACGATGTAGGGGTAGAGATTTCCCTTCCATGCCTTCAGGCGTTCTTCGACGGAGTAGTAGCTGCCGTGGTAGTTGTTGTTGGCCGCGATGATGGTCATGCGCTGGTGGTTGGCATTGGTATTCACGCGGTTGCCGGTCCATGCAGAGCTCAGGTAGTCCACGTGTGTGACCTGCAGTCCCTTGCCGTATTTTGCGAGGTTATGATCCCAGTTGACTGCCAGGCGTGCCTCCAGGATGTAGTATTCGTTGGGGTTCTCCGGGTTGGTGATTTTCATCCCTACACCCTCCGGGGTAGCTATGGGGTCGAGTGTATAGACACCAGGTTCGGTCAGTTCCTGCAAGCTGCGCCATCCCAAGAAATCGCGCTCGTAGGCGGTGTAGGCCACGGGTGCGTGGCCGTTGATCATGTAGCACCCATAGTCCATGAGGCTCCATACATCCATTCCGAAGGAAGTGCCCTCCGTGTCGTACAAGTCGGGCAGTCCGAGTGCATGACTGAGTTCGTGGCACATCACTCCCACCCCATCCGGCAAGCACCGCAAGGGTGTGCCGTCCTCCGCCAGCTTCGAGACGTAATTCTCGCAGCAGCTGGCGCTGGCTCCGAAGCGCAACACCGTGCCGTCGTCCATCGTGGTGGTCGTGGTCTGGACGTTCTCCTTGGGCCAGATGAGGTTTGTATTCGTCTGGTAGGTATTCTCGCCGCACCCGGCATAGATGAAGAAGACGAGGTCCACGTTTCCGCCTCCCTTCTTCTTGTTGTCGAAGTCAGACCAGTCACCATCATACATGGCCGTAGCCTTGGTGACGGCCTCCTTGGTGAGCTCGCTGTAGCGACGATCCTTGGAGGTGCCGTTGTTCTCACCGTAGTAGCTTACGGGATGACTCAGCTGCACAGGACCGATGATGACAAACTCCGGCTGGAAGAGGGAGTCGCTCTGTCCGAGGAAATAGTCGGCGATGCTGCCATAGCTTCCGTGGCCGGTGTAGCGATGCCCGTCGCGTGTGCCGTTGCAGAAGAGATCGTAGTACTGTCGGACCTCCTCCGGTGTGTTGCCGACGTGGAACACAGAATCCTGGAAATTCAACAGCACGACGGGCACCTTGGGCCGACCTGTGGAAGGCAGGGGAGCCGTGGCGTGTGAGCCTATTCGGCGCGCCGCCACACGAGCTGCCGAGGCCAGTGCAGCCTGCTGGTCGGATGCCTGCACGCGAGTGTAGCGTCCTGCGAAGCCTGCTGCAGGCTCTACCACATCCCCGTCGTCCGTCTCCAACCAGCTGTAGTGTTCATCGCCGTGGGTGGTCACGTAGATTTCCGTGCCGTCGATGAGGCGGACTTTCAAGCGCACACGCTGGACAGGAACTGCCCAGGCGGCAGCCGACAGGAGTAGCAGGGACAGGGCCCAGAATATCTTTTTCATAAAAGCTTCCTTAAAGGTGATTAAATGTCGTTTTATGTATATAAGAGGGCACAAAAATAGGTATTTTCAGCCAAGAGACCAAAGAAAAGGCATAAAAATCGCCCCGCAGCACATTCCCGAAGCACATTTTAGGTTTTTGCGCTCCACTTTCCGCAAGTTTTCGTTACCTTTGCAACGCGGTATTGAAATTCCGCGCCTATATATCCTCTTATAATGATTGTTTACCCAAACGCCAAAATCAATCTCGGTCTGAACATCGTCCGGCGCCGTCCGGACGGCTACCACGATCTGGAAACCATCTTCTACCCCATCCCCTTGCAGGACGCGCTGGAGGTTCAGGAGCTCACGGAGGAGCCTTCCGGAAGTACCACGGGCCCCAGCCGCCATCGCCTGCGTCTGGCCGGAACTCCCTTGGAGGGAGACCCGGAGCAGAACCTGGTGCTGCGCGCCATCCGTCTGCTGGAAGCGGACTTCGAGTTGCCGGCCCTGGATGTGTACCTCTACAAACACATCCCCGCAGGTGCCGGTCTGGGAGGCGGTTCGGCGGACGCAGCCTTCGTCCTGCAGCTCATCAACGAGAAGTTCCAACTGGGGCTGACGGACGAGGAGCTGATGCAACGCCTGAGCACCCTGGGTGCCGACTGCCCCTTCTTCGTGCTCAACCGTCCCTGCTTTGCCACCGGGATCGGCAACGAGCTCACCCCCATCGACCTGGACCTCAGCGGGTGGCATCTGGTGCTGGTGAAGCCCGACTCGCAGGTGAGCACGCGCGAGGCCTATGCCTCCGTGACTCCGCAGGAACCGCTGCTCTCGCTGGAGGACATCGCCCGCCGTCCCGTCTCGGAATGGCAATCGCTGATGCACAACGACTTCGAACAGAGCGTGTTCCCGCAGCATCCTGAGATTGCCGCCATCAAAGACCGACTGCTGGACCTCGGTGCGAGCTACGCCGCCATGACGGGCAGCGGCAGCGCCGTCTTCGGACTCTTTGCCACTCCCCTACTCCACATCGACGAGAAATTCAGCGACTGCTTCGTGCGGCAGCGCGAGCTATAAAAAAAACGAACTTAACTACTTCCTGTCATGAAACGTACATTGCTTTCACTCGCAAGCCTTCTTCTGGTGCTGCAGGCTACGGCCTATAAGAAACAGGAGATCAACATCAGCGTGAACGGCCAGCAGCGGAACATGGTGGTTTACGTACCCAGTTCACTGCCTGCCAAGTCCCCCTTGTTCATCGTCACACACGGCATGAACCAAAGTCCCGAGTACCAGTACGGTGCCGATAAGATGTACGAGATGATTGACACCGCCAAGTTCGTGATCACCTACCTGCGCAGCAACGGCAACACCTGGGATATCGGTGGCACGAACGACCAGACCTTCGTCAGCAAGACCATCGACGAGATGGCCAGCCGCTACGACATCGACACGGATCGTGTCTATTGGTCAGGCTTCTCGATGGGTTCGATGTTAATCCACCACTGCATAGCCAACATGCAGGACAAGATAGCCGCCTTCGCCCCTACCAGCGGCATCCAGTTCTCGGAACAACCCTGGAACAACTGCAAGAAACCCGTGAACCTGCTGGAGTGCATAGCCTACGGCGACGATGTCTTCGGGTATGAGCAATATGGCATCCACGACTACATCGAGAACTACGCCAAACACGACAAGCACCCCAACTACTCCAAGACCACAGGCTACAAGCCCATCAGCAGCAGCTGGTACAACGGAGACCTGGAGAAATGGAGCGGAGGTCCGAACGGAGGCGAGGTATGGCTCTACTCATACAACAACGGCGGTCACTGGCCTATGGACCTGAACCGCCATCTCATCTGGAATTTCTGCAAGCGCTTCTATCGCAATATGCCCCATGTGAGGATTACTCAGCCGGCCGGCGAGACCACCCTCCTCTGCATGGCCCCCCAGGGAGAGGCAACCTTCCCGGATGTCACCATCCGCACCAGTGCCAAAGCCCCCAACGGCAAGGTGGCCAAGATCGACTTCTACGACGGCAAGACGTTGCTGGAATCCCGGACCGCCAGCCCCTATTCTGCCACGCTCACGGCTCCCAAGAGCGGCAAGCACAACCTCCGTGCGGAAGTGACCGACAACAAGGACAAGACCGCCCAGGCTACATGTCTGGTGAACTGTGTGGCATCGAAAGGATCGTACAACCTGCACCAGCACTTCTCCAGCGAGGGAGTGGTGCCCCAGGACTGGTACGTGAGCAATGGCTCGACCAAGCGCGCCGGAGGCGGCACCGTTTACACCAGCGGCGCGCGCATCCTGCATTTCACCAATTCGGTCCGCGCCTTCGAGTACGGACTGCTGGTACAGAACGCCTCGGGCCGAGCCAGATCTGCCTGGGCCAAGTTCGGCGACGACAACGCCCGCTCCACCCTCACCCTGCACGCCGGCCACTACGCTATAAAATATAAGGTCTGCAACTGGGACCAGCCCGAGTTCGCTCCGGTGATCCTCTCCATTCAGGATGGCAAGGGTCAGGAAGTCGCAGCCGAGACCTTCACCCCCACCGTCAATATTGGTGGTGACGCGGCGGGTAAGTTCGCCAGGTTCAACCAGCAGGTCTTCGAATTCGACATTACCGAGACGGGAGAATACGTCATCGTTTTCTACGCCGACGCCACCAAGAACGCAGACTTCGTCCTCGGCCAGGTCACCATCCAGGCGATGGAATTCACCGAGACAGGCGTCCGCGAGATCGGCCTCCAGCCCGAGACCGACAAAGCACAACGGAGCAACGGCATCTTCGACCTCAACGGACGCCGGATAGCTGACAGCCCTGCTGCGGGAGCGCCCCTGAAGCACGGCGTCTATCTCATCGGAGGACGCAAAGTAGTCATCAGATAACCCCCATAAACTCCAACTTCACAGATCCGTACATACAAATTCACGCCAAAAAGAACAACCATTATGAAACACCTCACCAAACTGGTTGCCCTCGCAACCATCGCACTCCTCACGCTAAATAGCTGCGACAAGCAGGACTATGAAACCGTGAAGGGCGACCCCATGCAGACCCGTATCTACACGCTGAAGAACGGCCTGAAGGTCTTCCTCTCCGTCAACAAGGACGAACCGCGCATCCAGGCAAACATCGCCGTGAAGACCGGTTCGCGCAACGATCCTGCCGAGACCACCGGTCTGGCCCACTACCTTGAACACCTAATGTTCAAGGGAACCAAGCAATTCGGCACCAGCGACAGCACCGCCGAGGCTCCCCTGCTCGATGAGATCGAACAACGCTTCGAGGCCTACCGCCAGCTGACGGACCCCGCAGCCCGCAAGCAAGCCTACCACGAGATTGACAGCGTCAGCCAGCTCGCTGCCAAGTACAACATCCCCAACGAGTACGACAAGCTGATGGCCCTCATCGGTTCTGACGGCACCAACGCCTTCACCAGCTTCGACATCACCTGCTACGTAGAGAACATCCCCTCCAACGAGGTGGAGAACTGGGCACGCATCCAAGCCGACCGCTTCCAGAACATGGTCATCCGAGGATTCCACACGGAGCTGGAAGCCGTCTATGAGGAGTACAACCTGCACCTCAGCGAGGACAGCGAGAAGATGATCAACGCACTGCTCTACAAGCTCTTCCCCACCCACCCCTACGGCACGCAGACCACCATCGGCACGCAGGACCACCTGAAGAACCCCAGCATCACGAACATCAAGAACTACTTCAAGAACTACTACTGCCCGAACAACGTCGCCATCTGCATGGCCGGCGACCTCGACCCGGAGAAGACCATCGCCATCCTGGAAAAATACTTCGGCGACTGGCAGCCCAATCCCGATTGCCACCAGCCCGAATATGCCCCCGTGGCAGCCATCACCCAGCCCGTGGACACCACCGTGGTGGGTCTGGAGGCCGAGAACCTCTACATCGGCTGGCAGTTCCCCGGTGCCAAGGACCGCGCCTGCGACACCCTGTCGCTGCTCAGCCAGGTGCTCAGCAACGGAAGAGCCGGACTTCTGGACCTCGACATCAACCAGAAGATGCTCATGCTCGGAGCCGGCGCCGGCGACTACCAGCTGGCAGACTACAGCCTGTTCTTCATGGCCGGCAATCCGCGTCCCGGCCAGTCGCTGGAAGAAGCCCGCGACCTGCTGCTCTCTGAAGTCGAGAAGCTCAAGAGCGGCAACTTCCCCGACGACCTCCTGCCAGCCATCATCAACAACATGAAGCTCAACCAGATGCGTCAGCTGGAGCACAACAGCGCTCGCACATCGATGTTCCAGGACGCCTTCGTCAACGGCATCGAGTGGAAGGACGCCGTGGAGCGCATCGACCGCATCGCATCCCTCACCAAGGAAGACCTCGTCGGTTTCGCCCAGCGCCACCTGAAGGACAACTACGTCACCGTGTTCAAGCGTCAGGCCGAGGACCCCAACATCAAGAAGATCGAAAAGCCCGAGATCACCGCCATCCCTGCCAACCGCGACCAGATGAGCGCCTTCGTCAAGGAGATCCAGGACACCGAAGTGGAACCCATCCAGCCCCGGTTCGTGGACTTCCAGAAGGACCTCACCGTAGGGAACTGGACTTCCAAGACAGACGATGCTCCGGAGCACAAATTGCCACTGATCTACAAGCAGAACACCGAGAACGGCATCTTCTACCTCGTCTTCCACTTCCCCTTCGGCTCTGCTGCCGACAAGCGTCTGGACGCAGCCAGCGACTATCTGTCCCTGTTAGGCACAGACACCCTCACGGCCGAGCAAATCCAGCAGCGCTTCTACGGACTGGCTTGCAACTGCTACGTCGGCGTAGGTCCCTATCGGACTACCGTCACCATCTCGGGACTGGATGAGAACATCGACGCTGCGCTGGAACTGGCAGAGGACTTCCTCAAGAACGCTCAGGTGGACAGCACCGCTTATGCCGCCTACGTGGCCAACGTTGCCAAGGCCCAGGCCGATGCCAAGCTGCAGCAGCAAAACTGCTTCGACTATCTCCGCGCCTACGGCACCTACGGTCCTCGCAACAGCGAGCGCGACGTCATGACCGCTGCCGAACTGGCACAGACCAATCCTCAGGATCTGGTGGACCTCATCCACGGTCTCTCCAGCTACGAGCACAGCGTGCTCTACTATGGTCCCCGTTCCATGGCCGACCTATCGACCCTCCTGACCAACAAGCACCGCCTGCCGGCTGAGCTGAAGGCACCTCTCGCCTTCGAAGAATACATGGAACAGCCCACTCCCGAGACAGAAATCCTGCTGGCACCCTACGATGCAAAGAATATCTACATGATTGCCTTCAACAACGAGGAGCGTCCCTGGAATGTAGAGGAGATGCCGACTGCGGCCCTCTTCAACGAATACTTCGGTGCCGGAATGAACGGTATCGTGTTCCAGGAACTGCGTGAGAGCCGCGGACTGGCCTACAGCGCACGTGCCTACTACAACCAGGCACCGAGCCGCAAGGGACACCCCGAGACGAGCTACACCTACATCATCTCGCAGAACGACAAGATGATGGACTGCATCCGCACCTTCAATGAAATCCTCGACTCCCTGCCCCAGAGCCAGAGTGCCTTCGAGATCGCCCGCCAGAGCCTGCAGAAGCAGCTGGCCGCCCAACGCACCACCCGCTTCAGCGTCCTCAATGCGTGGATGGCCGCCCAGGAGCGTGGTGTGGACTATGACATCAACGAACGCATCTACCGCGAGCTCCCCAACCTCAAGCTCGAGGACATCGTCCGCTTCGCCAACGAACGCATGGCCCGCAAGCCCCGCCGCTACATGATTCTCGGCAACGAGAAGGAGCTGGACCTGCCCGGACTGCTGCAGGTGGGACCCATCAAGCGGGTCAGCCTGGAAGAGATATTCGGGTATTAAGAAGACAGAAAAAAGACCCACCCCCCGCCCTCCCTGTAAGGGAGGGAGTGGTTACCAAACAAGTTCAAAGCATTTTTCTATATGAAAGCAATTCAACATTTTTTGCTTAAAATAGCTATTACAAGTGTATTAGTAATCGCTCCCTCCCTACAAGGGAGGGCGGGGGGAGAGTCTGCTCCTTTGTGGCTCCGCTCTGCTGCCATCTCGCCCGATGGTCAGACCATCTGCTTCACCTACAAGGGCGACCTCTTCACCGTCCCTGCCTCCGGCGGTCAAGCCCGCCAACTAACTTCCAACGCAGCCTGGGACGGGCACCCCGTTTGGTCACCTTCGGGTAAGCACATCGCTTTCGCCAGCGAACGCGAAGGCAGTATGGACCTCTACCTCATGGAAGCTGCCGGCGGCGAGATCACCCGTCTGACCACCCACTCCGGCTCAGAATGGCCCCTCGTCTTCCTCGATGAGGACGAACTGCTGTTCACGGCCTACGGACTGGCCACACCAGAAGACATGCAGTACCCCTCGGGCTATTCACATCTTTATAAAGTACGCACGCGCGCAGGAAGCCGTCCCCAACGGGTGTCGGACGTCTCGGCCGGAAACGTCACCATCGGCCCTGGCGGATCACTCATCTACGATGCCATCAAGGGCTACGAAGACCCGATGCGCAAGCACCACACCAGCAGCATCGCCCGTGACCTCTGGCAACTGACCTTCGCGCAGCACACCACCGCCGACCGCAAGTCACGGCCCGCGCCCCACGCCAGCTATCAACAGCTCACGCAGACCCCCAGCGAGGACCGCTGCCCCGTCTATGTCGAACAGACGCAGACCCTGTACTGGCTCTCGGAGGCCAACGGTACCTTCAACGTCTGGTGCCAGAAGCTGGACGGCTCTGAGAAGGCACGCCGCCTGACGGATTTCAGCGAGATGCCCGTGCGCTACCTCACCGCAGCGCAGGATGGCACACTCTGCTTCTCGTGGGACGGCGAACTCTACACGATGAAGGCCGGTGCATCGCCCAAGAAAGTGAAAATCAGCATCACCGCCGACAGCAACGAGAAGCAAGCCCTGCACTTCGTCTTCAGCGGAGGAGCCACTCAGGTATGCCACTCGCCCAAGGGCAAGGAAATCGCCTTCGTGCTGGGCGGCGACGTCTATGTCACCAGCCTGGACTACAAGACCACCATCCGCATCACCGACTCCCCCTCACGCGAGCGCCACGTCACCTTCTCCGAGGACGGACGCAGCATCGTCTATGACAGCGAGCGCGACGGCCGATGGGCACTCTACCGAGTCAGTATCAAGCAGAAGGACGAGAAACTCTTCACCTACGCCACAGAACTCACCCCCGAGGAACGCCTCACGCCCGAAGACCAGACCTGCTTCGAGCCCCAATACTCCCCGGACGGCAAGAAGATAGCTTTCCTCCGAGGCCGTCAGGAGCTCTGCGTGCTCGACGTTAAGACGAAGGAAATCAGAGCCGTTATGCCCGGTCGCTTCCAGTACTCCTACAGCGACGGCGACCAGTCCTTCGCCTGGAGCCCAAACTCCAAATACCTGCTCTCTGAATACCTCGGCACGGGCGGATGGAACTGCAATGACATCGCCCTCATCCCCGCCGACGGACAGGGTGAAATCATCAACCTCACCAATTCCGGCTACTCCGAAGGAAATCCCCGATGGACCCTCGGCGGCAAGGCCATCCTCTTCCAGAGCGACCGCGCCGGCTATCGCAGCCATGGTTCATGGGGTGCGCAACGCGACCTCTACATCACCTTCCTCAACACCGAATCCTACGAACGATTCTGCATGAACAAGGAGGAACGCGAACGATTCGACGAGGCTGAGAAGGAACGCAAGGACCAAGAGAAGAAGGCCAAGGAGGAACAGGAAAAGAAAGACAAGGAAAAGGCCGAGAAGAAGCGTGAGAAGATGACCGACGCCCAGAAACGCAAGGCGGACGAGAAGGAAAAGGCCGAGAAAGAAAAACGCGAGAAAGAAGAGCACAAGGCAGACAGCATCAAGGAAGCCAACCCAGAGCTGGACTTCCGCGACCTGGACCTGCGCACCGTCAGGCTGACCCCCTCCAGCGGCAGCATCGGTGACGCCGTGCTCAACAAGGAAGGCACCAAGCTGTACTACGTTGCCCCCAACTATCCCAGTGGCGTTGCCCTCTGGGAGCGCGACCTCGAGAAAGGAAGCACCACCATCAAGGCACAGGGCGTCAGCTTCACCGCCTTCGACCTCGATGCCGACGGCAAGACAGCCTAC
This sequence comes from uncultured Prevotellaceae bacterium, assembly GCA_900318115.1. Taxonomy (GTDB): domain Bacteria; phylum Bacteroidota; class Bacteroidia; order Bacteroidales; family Bacteroidaceae; genus Physcousia. Next base: position 17,203 of record ONJJ01000006.1, read on the forward strand.
TATGCCACAGGCGGTCGCATCAAGAAACTGGAGATCGAAGAAGGCAAGATTTCCGACATCGAATTCGAGGCCTTCCACAACGACTATCCGGCCGGTTGGCGCCAGCAAACCTTTGAGCATATCTGGCACCAGACCCACGAGAAACTCTATGACCCGGAGATGAACGGAGCCGACTGGCAGATGCTCCACGAGCGCTACGCCCGTCAGCTGCCTCACGTGGGCAACACACGCGACTTCGCAGAACTCTGTTCAGAAATGCTCGGCGAGCTCAACGTCTCCCACACCGGATGCCGCTATCGTCCTAACAACGGCACAGGCAACACCCTGACGACAGCCGACCTGGGAGCATTCCTCGACGACGAGTACCGAGGCGACGGACTGCGCATCCTCGAGCTCATCCCCGGCTCACCCCTCACGCGCCAGAAAGGTGTCGGCGCAGGCTCCGTCATCACCCACATCGACGGCCAACCCATCCGTCAGGGCGAGGACTACTATCCCCTGCTCAGCGGCAAGACCGACCGCTACACCCGCCTGACCATCCAGGACACCAAGGGCAACTCCAAGGACTACAATGTGCGCTTGGCCGCCAACTACAGCTCGGGACTCTACCGCCGATGGGTGGAGCGCAACGAGCGCCTTGTGGACAGTCTCTCCAAAGGCCGATTGGCCTACGTCCATATTGAGAAGATGAACGGCGAGAGTTTCCACGAGCTCTACCGCCGACTGCTCTCCGACAAGAACCGCCAGCGCCAGGCCGTCATCGTGGACGTGCGCCACAACGGCGGCGGATGGCTGCACAACGACGTCTGCGAGCTGCTCTCCGGAGTGGCCGTGGCACAGTACACTCCGCGCGGACAGTACATCGGCGACGATCCCTACAACCGCTGGACCAAGCCCTCCTGCATGCTCATCTGCGAGGACTGCTACAGCAACGCCCACGGCACACCATGGCTCTACCATGAACTGGGAATCGGAGAGCTCATCGGAGCGCCCGTGCCCGGAACGATGACGGCCGTCTGGTGGGAGACCATCGACGACATCGTCTTCGGCATCCCGCAAGTAGGAATGAAAGATCGCCGGGGACACTACCTCGAGAACCAGCAACTACAGCCCGATCACCTCGTCATCAGCCAGCCCGGCGACCTGCTCCACGGAACCGACATACAGCTCGAGACCGCCGTGCGGCTCATGCTCAGCAAGAAATAACACCCCCTAACAACGTGACATGAAACTAATCCTCCTGTCAACATCAGACTTCTTCATAGAAGAAGACAAAATCATCAAGGCCCTGTTCGAAGAAGGACTGGACTTGCTGCACCTGCGCAAACCGGGCAGCGAGCCCATCTACAGCGAACGGCTGCTCACACTACTGCCCGACGAATGGCTGGGCCGCGTCGTCGTGCACCAGCACTTCTACCTCAAAGAGGAATTTCAGCTGCGCGGCATACACCTCTCGCCGCAGCACCCCACCCCACCCCGCAACTACCACGGGCAACTCAGCCGCTCCCTGCACAGTATTGAAGAGCTGCGCACACAGCGCGAGGGGATGGACTACGTGTTCCTCTCACCCGTTTTCGACAGCATCACCTATCCCGAACGACATGCCGCCTACACCCATCAGCAGCTCTACGACGCCACGCGCGCCGGACTCATCGACCGCAAGGTCATGGCAGCAGGCGGAATCAACGCCGAGACCCTGCCTCAACTGGCTGACTACGGATTCGGAGGAGCGGTGGTACTCGGCGACCTCTGGACACGATTCAACATCCACTCCGGACTCGACTTCAAGGATATCATCACCCATTTCCGCAAGCTCCGCAAGGCTGCGGGATGACGCCTATCGTTAAGCATTTATTCAAATAACAATCAACGACGGTCCCAGACCGTACATATAAACCTCTAATTGCGGCCACAAGCCGCGTAAACGAAAATGAACAACTTCCTCGTCTTCTCGGGCACTGCCACCCGCTATCTGACAGAGAAAATCTGCGCCAGCCTCGGAATTGAGATGGGCAACATCAACATCACCCACTTCGCCGACGGCGAATTCACGGTCAGCTACGAAGAATCCATTCGCGGTCGCGACGTCTTCCTCGTGCAGAGCACCTTCCCCAAGAGCGACAACCTCATGGAGCTCCTGCTGATGATCGACGCTGCCAAGCGCGCCAGCGCACGCACCATCAACGCCGTCATCCCCTACTTCGGATGGGCTCGTCAGGACCGCAAGGACAAGCCCCGTGTGGCCATCGGTGCCAAGCTCGTGGCCGACATGCTCAGCGTGGCCGGCATCAACCGTCTGATTACCATGGACCTCCACGCCGACCAGGAGCAGGGTTTCTTCGATGTTCCTGTTGACCACCTCTATGCCTCCAGCGTCATGCTCCCCTACATCCAGAGCCTCAACCTCCCCAACCTCGTCATCGCCACTCCCGACGTGGGCGGCAGCAAGCGCGCCAGTGCCTACAGCAAGTTCCTCGGTTGTCCCCTCGTGCTCTGCAACAAGACACGTCGTCGTCCCAATGAGGTCGCTTCGATGCAGATCATCGGCGACGTCACAGATGCCGACGTCGTGCTCGTGGACGACATCGTCGATACGGCAGGCACCATCACCAAGGCCGCAGACCTCATGAAGGAAAATGGAGCACACAGCGTGCGCGCCATCGCCAGCCATTGCGTCATGAGCGGTCCGGCCAGCGAGCGCGTGCAGGACAGCCAGCTCGAGGAAATGGTCTTCACGGACAGTATTCCATACACCAACCGCTGCGCCAAGGTCAAGCAGATCACCATTGCTGACCTCATCGCCGAGACCATTCGTCGAGTTGAGGACAACCAGAGCATCAGCAGCCAGTACCTCATCTGAATAATGGAATCCCTACGCGAACTCTATCGGATCGGCATCGGCCCCTCCAGCAGCCACACCATGGGCCCGCAAGCCGCCGCCCAGATATACCTCCAGCGCCACCCGGAAGCCAGAGCCTTCGATGTCACCCTCTACGGCTCCCTGGCCGCCACCGGCAAGGGTCACATGACCGATGTCGCCATCCTCGGCGTGCTTGAGCCTCAAGGTCCCGTCACCCTCCACTGGGAACCCCGCACCTTCCTTCCCTTTCACCCCAACGGGATGAAGTTCGCCGTGCTACAGGCCGACGGCACCCTCAGCGACCCATGGACAGTGTACAGCATCGGAGGCGGAGCACTCTCCGAGGGAGAAGGGAAACCCACGCCCGTCCCCTCCGGTTCCTCCTCCCATCCTGCGCATCCCGTCTCCTCTCCGGGGGTGGTATTCGACGGGCATACACGGGGGTATGCCCCTACGGCCCCCTCCGGCTCCTCCTCCCATCCTGCGCATCCCGTCTCTTCTCCGGGGGTGGTATTCGACGGGCATACACGGGGGTATGCCCCTACGGCCACCGCCAACGTCTCCCCCGCGCCTCTCTATGACCTGAACACCATGGAAGACATCATCGCCTGGTGCCAGCAGAGCGGGCGCACCTTCTGGGAATATGTGGAACGCTGCGAGGGACCTGCCATCTGGGACTATCTGCGCGAGGTGTGGCAAGTCATGCAGGAAGCCGTGGAGCGCGGCATCAACCACGAAGGCGTGCTCCCCGGTCCCCTCGGACTCCAGCGCAAGGCCCCCGTTTACTACGTCAAGGCCAAGGGCTACAAGTCCAACCTCCAAAGCGATGGCCTCGTTTACGCCTACGCCCTTGCCGTCAGCGAGGAGAACGCATCCGGCGGACGCATCGTCACCGCCCCCACCTGCGGCAGCTGTGGCGTATTGCCCGCCGTGCTCTACCACCTCTCCCGCAACCACACCTTCTCCGAGGAACGCATCCTGCATGCCCTGGCCACCGCCGGGCTCATCGGCAACCTCGTCAAGCACAACGCCAGCATCAGCGGAGCCGATGTCGGGTGCCAGGGCGAAGTAGGAGTGGCATGTGCCATGGCATCCGGCGCTGCCTGTCAGCTCTTTGGAGGCAGCGTGGCACAAATTGAGTACGCCGCAGAGATGGGACTGGAGCATCACCTCGGTATGACCTGCGACCCCGTGTGCGGCCTCGTACAGATTCCCTGCATCGAGCGCAACGCCTTCGCCGCCGCCCGTGCCCTGGACGCCAACTTCTACGCCTCACTCTCCGACGGACAACACCGCGTCAGTTTCGACCGCATCGTCCGTGTCATGAAGCAGACGGGCCACGACCTCCCCTCCCTCTACAAGGAAACCTCCGAAGGAGGACTGGCTAAGATCCATCGCTGAACCGAGCTGCGAGCACCGACTCGCCTGACAAACAGCTCCAGGAAGGCAGAATATTAAGTAGGTAAACAAAATTATTTAACTATATCTATCATAGAACATAAAATACATATAACTAATTTCGTTCACCTACTTAACAAGCAGTTGACCCGTCCCGTAGGGGTGTCTTCCCCGTTCAATGGGTCAACTGCTATTTTTTACCCTTTTTTTGCTTCTGCGGTGTGACAAAAGTCAAACATGTGCATCTAAAGGATAGAATGGCAAAGACAGACGATACGAGAGTCATCCAGCAAGTCGTCGGCGGCGATGTGAATGCCTTCGCATACTTGCTAGAACGCTATGAGGCCAAGGTCTATGGTCTTGTGGTGCGACTCGTAGGCAACAATGTTGAGGCCGAAGACCTGGTGCAAGAGACTTTTGTCCAAGCTTATACACACCTCAGCGACTATCGCGAAGAAGCCGACTTCGGGAGCTGGCTTTACCGTATCGCCTACAACGCAGCGCTGATGCATCTGCGCCGACGACGAAGTGTGGCCCTGCCCATAGACGAGCGACTGGCCGACAGCATCACGGACGAGGAAGCAGACCGCACCCTCAACGAAGTCACGGAGACGCGCATAGCACAATTGGAAGAAGCGCTGACGCACCTCGCGCCCGACGACCGAACGGCCATCACCCTGTTCTATCTTGAAGAGCGCTCGACTCGCGAGATTGCCTATGTGCTGGGAACAACAGTGACCAACGTCACGACCCGCCTCTACCGAGCCCGCAAACGTTTATCCCTTCTCATCAAAAACGCCCAATGAAAACAATGACTGACAATAACAGCACCCACGACAAGGCTCTGCGGATGGCCCTCCAACGCGAGCAAGGCCGAATGAAACTGCCCGACGGAATGTCCGAGCGGATCATGGCAGTCGTACGCGAACAAGCGAAAGCACCGAATGCGAGCCCTGAAGAGAAAAAGCATTCGTTCATCGTCCGCTGGTGGCCTGTGGCGGCAGCAGCGGCAGTCTTAGCGGTTGGGCTCATCCTGCTTCCCCGCCTGACCGAACGCCGGGAATTGGCTCGCTATGAAGGGAGTTTCGTTGAAGTGGAGGGCCAACGTCTGGACAATCTGCATGCCATCCGTGCTGACATACGCGAAGCTTTGACGATGGCCGATATCGCAGAGGCAGGCATCCCGAAGGCTGATGTTGCCCAAGAGGCCGAACAGGAGATTATGCAAGCTGCTGACGACACGGAGCTGCAGAACTTGCTGGAAAGGATGCTGAACGAATAGAAGAGCAATTGATCATAATGTAACGTAAAAAAACAGATATCGTGATGAAACAGAGACTACTGATACTGCTGACGTTCGCATTTGCGACACTGGCGGCTACGGCTCAGAACCGCATCGACCGCTTTGTTGACAACGAGAGCACACTCGGCAGGAGCAAATACACAAGCGTCGTGGAGCGCGACCCCGGCACTCGTGAGGTCACACGCGTAGTGAAAGTGCGAGAACTCACGAAAGGCATTGACATCAGCAAGTGCAAGGATAGCTTTGAGGCAGAACGCGAAACAGGCCGCTACACGCATAAAGTGGAAGACGGTGAGCGTCACACCTTGATTCTTGCCGTAGAGGGCGAGCAGCGGAACCGCATCTACATGCTCCAGTATACCGGCCAGAGCCCTATGCAGGCCCGCGATGGCAAAGTGACCATCGTCATCAGGATGAAAGACAAGTAAATAAATGACAAACAATTAAAATCAAAAATAGACATGAAGAAATTTGTTCTTTTAGTTACAGCAATCGCGACAATCGCGAGCCTTTCATGTGCCATTGCCAAGACTCCTTCGACGGCTTTGCGCACGCTCAGCACTTCAACTGGAGCATCTGCTGCGAAAGGGAGTGTATTTTCGACGCGCACGTATGACCTTCAAGACTTTACCATCCTCGATGTCAGCAATGTCGTGAAGGTGGTCTATACTCAAGGCAACGCCTACAGCGTCAAACTGACGGGTCGTGCCGATCTGCTCGATGAGATGGAGGTCACGGCTACGGGCGGCCAACTGAAGGTAAGCGCCAAGCGCAGCAAGAAATTCAACAACCTCAAGCAGAAAGACCGTCCTGACGGCAAGCATAACTTTATCCTCCATCTGACCGCCCCATGTCTGGAGAACATTCTGCTCAGCGGCGTCTCGACCTTCGAGACGACGGCAATGATGCCCGATTTCTTGTATGTACGACTTGAAGGTGTTTCAAAGCTGAAAGCCAATAGCATTGAGAGCCGAAGTCTGAAGATGAGTATCAGTGGCTGTTCAGAAGTACATGTGGACAGCGTCGCCTGCAAGGAATACGAGGCCAGCATGAGCGGTTCCAGCCAGGTTGACATCCGGAAGCTGACTGCCGAAAAAGGGGCCACCCACCTGAGCGGCGCCAGCAAGGCTACACATCCATCCTTCGTGGTCAAAGAAAAAGCCACCTTCAATGTCAATGGCGCTTCCAAACTCACCCTCTCAGCCAAGGACTGCGAGTTGTTGCAAGTAGGCTTCTCAGGCGCCAGCAAAGGCGAGGTCAACTTCAAAGGCAATGCTCTGCGTACGTGGTGCACAGGAGCCTCTAAGCTCGATGCCCGCCTCGACTGCGCAAGTGTTCAGTCCAACTGCGATGGAGCCTCGAAGATCAACCTGAGCGGCACAGCAGACAAGGTAGAGATAGATCGCGGCGGCGTTGCTACGAACATCGACACCAGCCACCTCAACCAATTCTGACAGAACCCAAAAGAGCGAGAGGAGTGCCTAACCACTCATAGACTTTGTCTATAGTGGGAGTCATGATCTTATGGTTCTGAGCCAGCTCTTTTATCCAGCGAAGACCAAATGGGAAATCCTCTGTGAAATAACGGCTGCTGAAATCGACCTTCCATCCCCCGGCTACGGGCCGCATAGGGCTTGTGATACCTTGGAAGGCGGGGATGGAGGATATTTTCCTTGTCAGCGACGGCGCATCGGTGCTCTCGTAATAGTCGAGCAAGGTCGGCAGGCTATGCACGCCTAATTTATCCAGCAACTGGAAGAACTCCGCATCCATATCTATCAACATCTGCGAGGCCTCGTCCGTCCATTCCTCGTAGAACAGGATATTGTGGTCAAAGACGTCGTCCTCGCGCCCACAGAACAAGGTGTAGAGCCTCCCCGTATGCAGAATCGGATTACTATTGCTCAAGGCCACTTCATAGAAACTGTCGAGCAACGAAACGGGCGTCATGAACAAGCGCTCTAATTCCTCGCGGAAAGTATCCCGCGGTTCAATGTTCTCCAGCACAGCTGCCAGACTGGACTTATAGCCCAGGAGATTGGCCGCGTGTCCGTATTCTGCCACCCGGGAGATGAACGGGACACGCTGGAAGCCGAACAACTTGGCATCAGCCCCCAGCACATCGTGGGCAAAGAAGAAGAAGCCAGTACTCGACACGACCGTTCCCACGGCAGCATCACCGACATAGGGGCGGATATCGCGCAGTGTTTTCTCTATCAGATACCCTGGCAGGCAAATCAGAATAATATCCTGATTCCTGACGACTTCCTCGGGCTTTGAGGATACCCGATTGATGTTCGCCACATAGTGCTTCCCTGCCTTATCGGTGACCGTTATTGACGACTGCCAACGCTCTGGATGCCCAGTGAGGATATTAAGTTCGACATCCTCTTGCGAGCCAATCACACCGGTGCAGACATGCCCCAGGGCTCCACCTCCACAGATACAAATCTTTTTCATTTGCAGGATGAATATCTGCGAGCGAGCATCAGACGAGGCGGTTGTCGGCTGTGGGGAAGATGACGCGTGGCTGGAAGTGCTTGGCCTCCTCAAAGTCCATGTGGGCATAGGCCATGATGATGACGACGTCGCCGACCTGCACCTTGCGGGCGGCGGCTCCGTTGAGGCAAATGCAGCCACTCGCGCGCGCGCCTTTAATAATATAGGTGTCGAAACGCTCGCCATTCATATTGTTGACGATATAGACACGCTCTCCGGCGATGAGTCCGGCAGCATCCATCAGGTCCTCGTCGATGGTGATGCTGCCCATGTAGTGGAGGTTGGCCTCGGTGACCGTGGCACAATGGATCTTGGATTTCAGGACTTCTATCATCATGTCTTTCCGTAGTTTTGGTTACTTGTAGCGGATGTGGTCTATGAGTCGGATGGGTTTCGGACCGCAATAGACGGTGATGCACCCCACGATGCTCTGGGAGTCGTCCCAGGAGTGAACGTCGGCGAGTGTGTTGCCATCGACGATGCTGTAGTATTCCACTTCAAGTCCAGGCACCTCATTGATACGACGTACGACGCGCTCGCGCACTTCCTCGACTTCGTGATCCACGGCATAGTCCTTGCTCTCTTCGAGGATGCTGTAGATGCGAGCTGCCGTGAGACGTTCCTCGGGAGTGAGCAGGGTGTTGCGGCTGGACATCGCGAGTCCGCTGCGCTCGCGCACCACGGGGCAGGGCACAATCTGGAGCTTGAAGCCGAGGTCATCAACCATACGGCGGATGACGACAATCTGCTGGAAGTCCTTCTCGCCGAAGTAGGCGCGGTCGGGCTCCACGAAGGAGAAGAGCTTGGATACGACCTGACAGACACCATTGAAGTGACCGGGGCGATGAGCTCCCTCCATCACGCTATCTGTGGGAGGATAAGAGAACTGGCGAGTGTCCGGTTCGGGATATACCTCTTCCACACTGGGCGCAAAGGCGATGGTGGCTCCGCACTGCTCCAGCAGGGCGCAGTCGGCCTCAAGGGTACGGGGATAGCGCTCGAGATCGCTTTTATCATTGAACTGCGTGGGGTTGAGAAAAATGCTGACGACGGTGACATCATTCTCCTTCACGCTGCGACGCACGAGCGATGCGTGTCCCTCATGCAAGGCTCCCATGGTGGGAACCAGACCTATGGTCTTACCTTCGGCACGGGCGGCAGCCAAATCCTGACGTAGTGCCTGAATAGTGTTTATTACTTTCATTTTACGATTTTGATATCTAATCTATCGGTGTTTTGTCTGAAAAGCGGCGCAAAATAACACATAATTCTGCAAACAAAGAAGAGAAAATGCAAATAAATCGCAAAAAAAGGTACTTTTGAAGACTTTCTTCACTTCTTCATTGCTTTTTTACGGGATTTTTTATATATCTTTGCATTGAAATTACAACATTTCATGACTCATGAAGACGAAGAAAGTCCTTTTTATCACTCAAGAAATTTTCCCCTACATCGACGAAGCCGAACTCTCGTTGCTGGGTCGAAGGGTTCCACAGTTCGTTCAGGAAAAGGGACGCGAGATACGCACCTTCATGCCCAAATGGGGAGCCATCAACGAACGCAGAAGCCAACTGCATGAAGTAATCCGACTCTCGGGCATGAATCTTATCATCGACGGCACGGACCATCTGCTCATCCTAAAGGTGGCCTCAATCCCGTCGGCACGTATGCAGGTGTACTTCATCGACAACGATGACTATTTCATGAAACGTCAGGAAGCCTGCGACGAAGAGGGTGTGGAATATCCCGACAACGGCGAGCGCGCTATCTTCTACGCCCGCGGCGTGCTGGAAACCGTGAAGAAGCTGCGCTGGGTGCCGGACATCATCCACTGTCAGGGATGGATATCCACCATCGCCCCGCTATTCATCAAGACATGCTACCGCGAAGAGCCTTCGTTCCGCGACAGCCGCATCATCTTCACTCCCGGCGGCGAAGAGCTGAAACTGAAGACCACCGACCAGTTCCGGGCAAACATCATCTTCAAGAACATGAAGGGCGATGAGCTGAATCCCTATCCGCAGAACCTGTCCATGCGTGACCTCTACCATCTGGCACTGGACTACTCCGACGGAGTGATGTTCACCCCCGGCACCTACGACGAAGAGCTGCATCACTATGCCGAAAAGCACGGACTGCCCGTCTTTGGTCCCGTGGACATCACCGACCGCAGCAATGGCACCGACGTTGTCAACTTCTTCGACGACGTGTGGAGCGAAGGAAAGGTGGAGGAACCGACGAAGGACTTTTGAATTTACAGATTTACAGATTTCGACATTTCGACATTTCGACATTTCGACATCTAGACAAAAAGAAAATAAAGAATAGAAAAATGAATTATAGATTAGCCTTCATGGCTTGCACCATACTCGCAGCTCTCTGCACCGGCTGCGACGAAGACACGGGGTCATTAGGCATCACCGACAGCGCAGATATCATCACATCTTCGGAAGGGGCCTACAGTGTACGTTCACGTTCCATATTGCTCGACTCCGTGGTGGCCAACAGCAACAAAAGTTACTTGGGCGAGGTGTACGACCCCGAGACAGAGACGAGTATTCGTGCAGAGTTTCTGTCGCAGTTCTATTCCATCGAGAACTACGCCTTGCCCGCCGACAACCTGATTATCAAGAACGAGGCTGGCGAACTGGAGGCTGACTCGGCAGATGTGCGCATCTACTACTCCAACTACTACGGCTCGGGCACTAACCCCATGAAGATTCAGGTCTTCGAACTCGATCCCAACAACATCCTGAGGGAGGATCAGACGTACTACTCAGACATAGACATCAGCAAATACCTACCCGAAGGAGCTACTCCGCTGTGCACCAAGACCTTCACTCCATCAGACTACACGCTGTCGGAGTCCGAGCGCACGAGCACCACACATTATGATAACGTACGCGTGCGCCTGCCCAAGAGCTTCGGCACCCGTATTCTGCGCGCTGCCAGCGAGCACCCTGAGTGGTTCCTCAACTCCTGGCAATTCATCCATCACGTATGCCCGGGACTATACTTCAAGCTCCAGAGTGGCACAGGAACGATGCTGGAGCTGGACGTGGCAGCCCTGAACGTCTATTTCCGCTACCGCGATGCTGAGAAAGATACCATCTACGAAGCCATCTCGCGCTTCTCCGCCACGCCCGAAGTCATCCAGAGCACGAACATTCAGAACAGCGACCTCACACCGCTGCTGGACACTTCCCTGCCCTACACCTATGTGAAATCGCCTGCTGCCGTGGCCACGGAACTGACGCTGCCCGTGGACGAAATCTTCCTCAACCACGAGGGTGACTCCATCAACCGTGCCCGACTGATCCTGACACGACTGAACAGTTCGACGCAGGAGGAGAACGTACTGCCGATGCCACAGACACTGTTGCTGGTGCGCAAACAGCAGCTCAACAGCTTCTTCATGAACCGACAGGTGTCTGATGGCGAGACGAGCTACACGACGTCCTTCGACCAGAACTACAACACCTATAGCTTCAACAACCTGTCGGTGCTCATTTCCATGCTGCACCGCGAGAAACTGATTGGCATGAAGCGCGACGGACTGACATCGCAACAATGGAACGAAAAACATCCTGACTGGAATAAGGTGGTAGTCACGCCCGTGGTGGTCACCAGCAACACATCCAACTCAAATGTAACCACCCAAACCAGTGTAACACACAATTTCTCACTCACCAGCGCACGTCTGGTGGGTGGCGCAAAGCCGCTGAGCATACAGGTCATCTACAGCACGTACAAGAGGTGATGGTCACTCCATCCACCTTGTCCAGACGCTGATGCAACCGGGGCATGAGCGATGCACGGATGGAAAGTGTCATGAGGCAGTCACCCTCAAAGGATTGTGAGACGATGGTGGGCGACTCCTCCTTGACGATGCGCATGACCTGATTCATGAGCGGATACTCGAAAGAGATGCATATCTGCTCGTCCACGGTCTTCTGAATGATGGTAGCTGCCGCTATGGCCTCGGCAGCTGCCGCTTTGTAAGCTTGAATGAGGCCGCTGGTGCCCAACTTGACACCACCAAAGTAGCGTACGACGATGATGAGTATGTCCGTCAGTTCATTGGAGTTTATCTGCCCGAGGATGGGCTTACCCGCCGTTCCGCTGGGTTCGCCATTATCATTGGCCCGAAAAACAAGTCGTTCGTGACCAAGCATATAGGCGTAGCACGCATGACGTGCATCATAGTATTTCTTCTGGTACTCCTCTATCAGAGCCTTGATTTCCTCCACAGTAGAAACCGGAAAAGCGAAAGCAAGAAACTTGCTCCGCTTTTCCGTATAGGTGCCTTGGGAGGGAGAGGCGATGGTTAGAAAAGTATCTGTCATGATAGTTTATGTACCACCAGTCCGCTTCTCAGCTTGGGTTCGAACCATGTGGCCTTCGGCGGCATGATCTTTCCGCTATCGGCAATGTCCATGATCTGCTGCATGCTGACGGGATAGAGTGCCAGGGCTGCACGCATCTCGCCACTGTCCACACGACGCTTGAGCTCACCCAGTCCGCGCAGTCCACCAACGAAGTCAATGCGCTTGCTGCTGCGCAGGTCGCCCAGCTGCAGGATGTCCTCGAGGATGAGGCGGGAGGAGATGTCCACATCAAGCACGCCGATGGGGTCGTTCTCATCATAGGTGCCAGGCTTGGCATTGAGGGCAAACCAGTGGCCGTCGAGATAGAGGGAGAACTCATGCAGGTGCTGAGGCTTGTAGATGTCCGTGCCTTTGTCCTCCACGGTGAAGTGGGTGCGCACGGCATCTAAGAACTGCTCGCTGGAGAGTCCGTTGAGGTCCTTGAGCACGCGGTTGTAGTCGAGGATGGTAAGCTGCGAAGCCTGGAAAGCCACAGCCATGAAGTAGTTGTACTCCTCGTCGCCACGGTGGTTGGGGTTCTGCTTGGCCTTCTCGGCGCCCACGAGGGCAGCGGCGGCAGAGCGATGGTGCCCATCGGCGATGTATAGCGACGGCATCTTGCGGAACTCCTCGGTGATGGTGGCAATGTCGGCAGCGTCACTGACCACCCAGAACTGATGGCGGAAGCCGTCAATGGGGGCAATGAAGTCATACTCAGGTGTCGTGGCAGCATAGCGCATAAGGAGCTCGTTGAGCACAGCGTTGTCAGGATAGGCAAAGAAGACAGGCTCGAGGTTGGCGTTGTTCACCCGAACGTGCTTCATGCGGTCCTCTTCCTTGTCGCGGCGTGTGAGTTCATGTTTCTTGATGACGCCGTTCATATAGTCCTCAACGTATGCCCCGATGACCAATCCATACTGGGTCTTGCCGTTCATGGTCTGGGCATAGATATAGTAGTGTTCATCCTTGTCCTGCACGAGCCATCCCTTGTCCTGGAACATCTGGAACTGGCGTGCAGCCTCCTCATAGACACGCGGGTCGTACTCGCTGGTGCCCACGGGGAAGTTGATTTCGGGTTTGATGATGTGGTAGAGCGACTTCTCATTGTCGCCAGCCTCCGCGCGTGCCTCTTCACTCTCGAGAACATCATACGGACGACTCTCCACTTGTTCTACAAGGTCTTTAGGTGGGCGCAAGCCCTTAAAAGGTTTGATTGTTGCCATAATAAATAAGACCCTCCCGCTCCTTCCCGTCTGGGAGGGGAACGGCCGGTGCATAGAAGCTATAGGGTCAACATTTTAGTTAATAAGGATATGATTACATTTTTACCCGAAGTCCCTCCCCTCACGAACATGAGGGGAGGGAATGGGTTTACTTATTCACTTGGAACTTGGTGATACCTTCTTCGAGGAAGCCGACAATCTGGTGAGCGGCAGCGATGCCGGCGTTGACATTGGCCTCAGCGGTCTGTGCACCCATCTTCTTCGGAGTCGTGAAGTAACGTCCTTCGAAGCGGGCGAAATCGGCATCGGCATCGGGCTTGATGTCCGTCACGTACTTCAGGTCCTCGCGCTCTGCCATCAGTTCCAGCAGTTCGGGCTCGTTGATGACCTCCTTGCGGGCGGTGTTGACAAGGATGCCGCCCTTGGGCAACTTGGCCACCAGTGCCTTGTTGATGCTCTGCTTTGTCTCTGCAGTGGCGGGAATGTGGAGGCTGACGATGTCACTCTGCTCAAAGAGTTCATCCTGCGAGCCTACGGCCTTCACGCCAGCAGCCTCGATGACCTCTGCGGGGCAATAGGCATCGTAGGCCAGCACCTGCATGTCAAAGCCCTTGGCGATGCGAGCCACGTTGCGCCCCACGTTGCCAAAGGCGAGGATGCCCAGACGCTTGCCCTTCAGTTCGGTACCACTGGTGCCGTTGAAGAAGTTACGCTTGGCAAAGACCAGCAGTCCGAACACCAGCTCAGCCACGCTGTTGGCGTTCTGGCCCGGGGTGTTCATGGCCACCACCTTGTGAGCCGTGGCAGCTTCGAGATCGATGTTGTCGTAGCCGGCTCCGGCACGGACGACGATCTTCAGTTGCTTGGCAGCATCCAGCACCTCGGCATCGACCTTGTCGGAACGGATGATGAGTGCATCGACGTCAGCCACAGCCTCGAGGAGCTGTGCCTTCTCTGTGTATTTCTCCAGCAAGGCAGTCTCGTAGCCAGCAGCATCGAAGACCTCCTTGATACCCTTCACGGCCACGCCGCTGAAGGGCTTTTCGGTTGCGATAAGTACTTTTGCCATTGTCTTTAGTGTTTAGCTTCAAACTCTTTCATGCAGGCAACCAGTGCATTGACGCCCTCGATGTCCATGGCGTTGTAGCAGCTGGCGCGGAAACCGCCGACGTCGCGGTGCCCCTTCACGCCGACCATGCCCTTGCTGGTGGCGAAGGCCAAGAATTCATCCTGCAGTTCCTGATACTCGGGCTTGAGGACGAAGGTGATGTTCATGCGGGAACGGCTGTCCTCCTGGGCAGTGCCGACGAAGAGTTTGTTGCGGTCGATTTCACCATAGACGATTTCGGCACGCTGGATGGCCATCTTCTCCATGGCAGCCACACCACCTTGCTTCTTGATCCACTTGAGATTCTGCAATGCGCAGTAGATGGGCACAGTGGGAGGAGTATTGAACATACTGCCCTTGCTGATGTGTGTCTGGTAGTTGAGCATGGTGGGGATGGCACGACTGACCTTGCCCACGATGTCGTCCTTGATGATGACAAAGGTGACGCCGGCCATGGAGAGGTTCTTCTGGGCACCACCGTAGATGAGACCGTACTTGCTCACGTCGATGGGACGGGAGAAGATGTCGGAACTCATATCAGCCACCATGGGTACAGGACTGTCGAGGTCTTTCAGGATCTCGGTGCCGTAGATGGTGTTATTCGTGGTGATGTGGAAGTAATCGGCGTCCGTGGGAATGGTGAATTCCTTGGGGATGTAGGTGAAGTTCTTGTCCTTGCTGGAAGCTACCTCCACGACCTCGCCGAAGAGTTTTGCCTCCTTCTCAGCCTTGGTAGCCCAGACACCCGTGTTGAGGTAGGCTGCCTTCTTCTCGAGGAGGTTGTAGGGGACCATGCAGAACTGCAAGCTTGCGCCGCCACCGAGGAACAGCACGCTGTAACCTTCGGGGATGTCCAGTAGTTCCTTGAACAAAGCCACAGCCTCATCGACGACGGGCTGGAAGTTCTTGGCGCGATGGCTCATTTCCATCAGGGAGAGACCGCTGCCCTCGAAGTCGAGGCAGGCAGCTGCCGTGGCCTCCATCACCTCACGGGGAAGTTTGGAGGGACCAGCGTTGAAATTGTACTTCTTCATAACAATTAGAGTTTATGAGTTTTATGGTTCATGAATAGTATTACCGAACGAGGAGAGGTTCTCCTTTTTGCCGCGAAAATACAGTTTTTTCGGCACACAGCCAAATAAAATGCTCATTTTCTCTCTTTTCCATCGTGTTTACGGCTAAAGTTTGACCTATCGGGCTTTTTCGATAAGCGTTTTGACACCTTTAATTTTCTGCCCGCGCACGCGATGCAGCACCTCATCAGCCCGCTGACGCGCCACGGCGGCGTAGGCCCAGTGGTCCCCCACGTCCACTCGTCCGAGTTCCTGACGCTGCAATCCTCCCACCTTGGAGAGGAATCCGACGATGTCCACTTTGTTGATCTTGTCCTTACGCCCCTTGCCTATATATAAAGAGGTGTAAATGGGGAGAGGAATGGCCCCTCGCTGCCCCTCACTCGGAGGGAGAGGAGTAAAATGGACCTGAGAGGTAGCCTGAGAGACGGCTTCGGAGATATAGGACGGCAGTTCTTCCCCATCGGTCTCGAGGTGCCCCTCTCCCTCCCTCTGAAGCAAAGGCTGAGAGGAGGACCTGCTCCAGACAATCACCCATGCATCCCCTTCCCTATCCCATCGGGCCGTGCGGCCATTGCGATGAGTGAAGGCGTCTTCATTCAAAGGAAGGTGGTAGTGGATGATGTGGCGGACGTTGTCGATATCGAGCCCTCGGGCAGCGAGATCCGTAGAGATGAGAGTCAGTGCGGAGCCTCCGGCAAAGCGATAAAGGGCACGTTCGCGATCGCGTTGCTCCATGCCGCCATGGAAGGCGCTGACGGCAAAGCCCTCCTTCTGCAGGTAGGTGGCCACGCGCTCCACACTCTCACGATAGTTCACGAAGACCATGGAAGGCTCGGGCCCCAGATGGCAAAGCAGATCACGCAGGGTGTGAAGCTTGTCCTTCTCCGGCGAGCGAACGAGGTGCAGGGAAAGTTTGCCTTCTGACGCCGTGGCCGCGGCATCGTGGTCGGTGAAGTCCATCTTCCGGAAATCGGCTCCGACGAAGGAGGGTATCTGGTCGCTGTCCGTAGCCGAGAGGAGGAAACGGCGTTCGAGGCATGGCAACATCCCGATGACCTCTCCCATCTCGTCCTGGAAACCCAGCTCCAAGCTCTTGTCGAACTCATCGATGATGAGTGTACGGATGAGTCCGCCGGAGAAATTCTGCTTACGCAAGTGGTCGGCAGCACGACCGGGCGTGGCGACTATGATGTGTGGTTGCACCTCGCGCAACACGCGGTGCTCATCCATCGCTGGACGCCCCCCGTAGCAAGCCACAGCCCGCAAGCCACACTTCATCGCCTTGATGACCTCCACCGTCTGCGAAGCGAGTTCGCGGGAGGGAACGAGGACGAGTGCAAGCGGCCAGGGAGAGGGGGCGGAAGTGGCAGGGCTGCCGAATTGTCCGGAGTCTTCCACGGCGTGCTGGAACTCCTCGGCGAGGGGAAGCAGATAGGCCAGCGTCTTGCCACTGCCCGTGGGCGAGAGGAGCACAAGCTGGTGATGACGTCGGTAGGCGGCAACGGTCTCTTCCTGCATGGCATTCAGTGCTTCGATACCAAGGTTTTGAAGGATTTCCTGCTGGGACACGGGGATGTATTTTACAGATTTACGAATTTACTCCTTATCAGAATTCGATGACGGCAAAGGCATAGGCGGGAATGGTCACGGGCGCCTGAGCCTTGAGCAGGAATTTCAGAAATTCCTTTGGCCGGGCATCCTGGCTGTTCCATTCTCCCGAGAGGACTGTCATCCCTGCTTCTGTGCCTTGTGGGATATCTACCCCCTGGAAATCGAGGGTGAACTCGACGGGTTCCGGAAGGAGATTGACGAGTTTCACATAGGTCTTGCCCGTGGCTGTATCGCGAACAGTGCTTACTGCCAGACGCCGATTGGCATCCGGACCTAAATCAAACTGGAGTGTAGAGGGCAGATATTGATTGCCCTGCGACTGTCCGCACATCTTCTGGACGAAGTAGTCCACCGTGGGATAGACCTGCGTGTTGTCGAAATAGATGAGGTCGGGGTTCCACTGGGTGTGACGATTCTTCGCCAACAAGGGTGCATAGCTACTCATGACCACGACATCGCCATTGCGTTCGAGGTTACAGATGTGCATGGCGCAGGTGAGTGCCGTCTCGATGGTGGACTTGCGGCCCGGTCCATGGCTGGCGTACTCGCCGAGATAGACCTTCGATGCGGAGCGGTCGTACTGGTCATAGAAGTGCTGGTTGTGGATGTACCATCCGGGCGAGACATAGTAGTGCTCGTCCACCATATCAATCTTGTTTTCTTTGGCCAGACGCCAGCCCTGCTCGTAATCCGAACCTTCGAAGAAAGGACCTGTGGTGCCACAGACAGTAATTTCAGGATAGCGCTCTTTCACCGCTTGGATAAGCGGCAGGTAGCGTTCTGTGAACACCTCACTGATAAGATCCTCATTGCCGATACCCAGATATTTAAGGTTGAAGGGCTTGGGATGTCCTGCATCGGCACGCATCTTCGCCCACTTGGAGGTCTTCGGGTCGCCGTTGGCCCACTCGATGAGGTCCAAAAGGTCCTGCTTGTATTGCTCAAATTCCGGACCAAAGGGGATGCCGCCCTGCTGACCACCGCCGCCCGTGCTGCTGTTCTGACAAGGCACAGCAGCCGGCACTACAGGTAAGGGCTCACAGCCGATGTCCTCACAGAACTGGAAGAACTCGAAGTAGCCGATACCGCGCGACTGATGGTAGCCCCAGATGTTGCGCTGAGGTTTGCGTTCCCACAGCGGACCGATGGTTTCCTTCCAGTGGTACATATTGCCGAGTCCGTCGCCATGGGCCACGCACCCACCAGGGAAACGCATGAAACGAGGATGCAAGTCAGCGAGGACTTGGGCAAGGTCGGGGCGCATACCATTCTTGCGGCCGCGGAAGGTCTGCTGCGGGAATAGAGAAATCATATCGACACACGAACGCACCGCTTTCTGAGGAACGATGACCAGCCGGGCTTTCGTGTCGGAGGCGGTGGCGGTGAGGACGGTGGAGTACTGTTGCCACTTGCCGGCACGCGTCTTCAGAACGGTCTTGGCCAGCACGGTGCCATTGGAACCCACCAGTTGAATAACGAAGTCCTGCTTCTGGCCACCGGCCGAGACAAACATGGAGAAATCATATTTCTTGCCCTGCTCGACGACGATGCCGTCCCAACCCTCGTTCCACAACGTGTCTTGGCTGAGGACTGCATAGTGCGGGTTGTTAGGGTGCAGGGGCTGATCCGTGGCAATTTCTATGGGGCGCGGGGAGTGCCAGGCGGTGGTGGCGTTCCAATCCCGCTCAGAATACTCGAAGTCGCGGTTCTGGATCAGCTCTGCATAGAGACCACCGTCGGCGCTGTAGTTAATGTCCTCGAAGAAGATGCCGATGAGTTTGTCGGAGATGGCCTTGGGACGTGTGCCAACGATCTGAACACGAGCCCGCAAGTATTTGTTTTTCAGAGCCGAGAAGCGCGACGCGTCGTCGGCCAGCGACTCGCTGTTCTGCCGTCCGCGCTGCGATGCTGCTTCCTGGAAGCGCTGCATGGCCTGCACCTCAGCAAAACTGACACGGTTCACGCAGCCCTGAAATTCCCGACCGTTCACTACCGCCTTCTGATAGAAGTTGTGTTCGTAGTCATCGAACAGTTGCTGGACGACCTCACGACTGGCCACATAAGGATAGTCCTGCGGTTTCCAATGGATGAGATCCGGCGAGGTGGCAATGGCGTACTGGTTCGTCTTGTGGTTGACCTCGAAGGTGAGTTGCCATGTGCCGTCGGCCTGGCGGGCCAGCACGGGACGGTGCATCTTCTTCTCGGCGCCCCATGTGCCATAGTCGCTCTTGACGAACGCTGCACCATCGGCCACGGAAGTCCACGTCCGTCCATCGGCTGAGTAGGCGAAGGAGAGTCCTTGCGCGGGGTTGGGGTTATAAGAAAAGAGGTAAACGGAGTCGGGCTCGTTGGCACGCAACGGAAGCGCAACTGCGAGGGCCAGGGCCGCTATCGATGTCAAGAGTCTCATAGGAACTATAAGGTATATAAGTTATTGAGGTTTCTCTTATTCGAGGATGTTCATCTTAGGATTGTTTGACACCTTCCTGGATGACGAAGATAGAATCCTGCACGCCATTGGAAATGAGGATGAGGGTGTCCTGGCGCTCCGTGGCGAGGGTGTTAGGCTCTACGGTCAGATTGACAATCCGGTGACCAGCTGCACCTTCAGTAGCCTGTGGAACCACCCATGTGCCACCGAGGGGATTCAGGGTCCAGTCGCCATAAGCGTTGAACGACACGCTGTCCAAGGTAGCTGCTGCTTTCAGCTTCAGGGGATAGGTTTCTACTTCCGTCAGGTCGTTGCTCACCAGTCGCTGGGGACGTGAAATGCCCAGGAAGGGTACCTGCGAGTAGTAGGCCGCGTTGGAGGACTCGCCGGCATCGATTTTCAGGAGAACGCTGCGGAGCTTGCCCGTCGTGTTGACCTGGAATGTCAGGGGCACGCTCGTCACCACCCATGTGTTTGAGTATTTGTTATTGAAGCTGGCGTATTCCTTAGGGAAGCTGCACCACGCCTCGGCGGAGTTGGTCAGTATCCATGAATCGGTGGAGGCAAAGACCAGGCTGTCTGCCGTCTGATCTGCCATCACCAGGCGATAGCGGGTGGACGGATAGAGCACGTCCGTGTAGTGACTTTCGTTGCCTTTGCCGCAAGCTCCCAGCAGGAGGGCGGAGGCGAGAAGTGTGAAGATAGATTTTTTCATAACGATATATGTGTTTATTTCTACATTACCAGGATAATTGATTGCTGTAGCTGCTCTGCTTGCGCCACTTCAGGACGTCGGCCAGGGTGGAGGCGTTGCAGGCAAAGGTGAAGTTGAAGGAGGTATAGGGCGAGAGCACCACGCTGCACGACATATTGAAGCAATGGAGGTCGCGAGAGAGCGATGCGGTGGTCATCGAGAGTTTCTTGTAGTTGAAGTCATAGCCCGAGGACCATTGAATATTCCATCCCTCGGCAATCTGCAGGCTGCCGGAGAAATTCAGGGTGTGGGTGAGTTTGTAGCCATAACGCATCCGCTTCGGATTGAACGTGCCTCCGGTGTTCTCTCGCATGGAGACACCATAGGAGATGGAGAACGACCAGGGCAGCTGGAACTTCAGATAGCCGTCCTCATCGAGGTCGCCGCTTTCTGTGCGTACGCCTCGTTGTCCCCGATTCAAGTCCGGGTCAAGGTTGGTGTCGTTATTGATACCTTCTTCATCTTCATTTTCATCATCTTCGTCGTCCTCGTCACCACGTCCGTTTCCCTTATCCTTGTCATCTTTCTTTCCGAACCATTTCTTGAATGTCTGGTTGTTGAAGGTGTAGGAGAAGTTTTGGCTCATTCCTTGGAAACGACCGAAGCGGCCGTAGCTGTACTCCGTGCGGTCGCCCACATAGACACGTCCGTTCTCATCCATCTCATAGGCATAGGTAGCCCACTGAGCGTTGAAGGAATAGGTCTTGTTCTTGCCTATTTTTATGCGTAGGCGGGTATTGAGGTCGCTCCACGGACGAGTCTTGGCGGCCATATTGTAGGACATCGAGGCACCCAGTTCGTCGATGATACTGATTTTCTTCAGGGAGTCGTTGGCCGTGCGCACCTTCATCTCAATGTTATTGCCGATATCCATGGTCACACTTCCTGTCTGACCCTGACCGGGAACGCCGTAGAGGGCACCCTGATAAGGCGAGTAGGTGACGGTGCTCACGTTGCCGTCGCGGTCTGTCTTGACGTAGGTGTCGTAGTACCCGAAGCGGGAGGCACCGAAGTCCGGAGCGTAGGAGAAACTGACCGTTGGCGTCAGGACATGGCGTATGGCCTGAATCTTCTTGCCGATGAGTGGCGTGTAAGTACCATAAAGCTTGGTACTGGCCGAGACGCTCAGGTTGTAGTCATACACATTGTGGAAGCCATAGGTGGTGTCGGCCACTTCCCGCTGAGTCTGCTCATTCCACGAACGGTTGACCTTGTACATATACATACGGTCCTGGAAGTTGAACGAGGGCGTCACGTTGATGTAGTTCAGTAGCGAGAACGATGCACTGACGGGAATGGAGTGCCGCATACCGTTGCGCCAGTCCTTGATGAGGTTCGAGTGCAGGAGTTTGTTCTCCTTCGTGGATATGCTGTTGGAGAAGGTTCCCGTGTAGCTCACGGCAATCTTCTCGTACCAACGTTCTGCGCCGACCATCTTCTTGCGCTTGAAGGGGTTGAAGCGGGCCAGGGAGATATTCAGTGAAGGCAGCGTCATCGAGATGCTGCTGTCGCGCACGTTCTGCGAGAGGTTCATCGTGGCCGACAAAGTCAGACCAATATCGGCGAAGTTGCGGCTGTAGGAGACGGAGGAGGTACGTGTACTCTGGGTGTAGCTCTGAGGATTGTACATCGAGGTCAGGTTGTTACGCTCGTAGCTCGAGGTGGCAAAGTTCACGCTGGCCGAGAAGCTCTGCTTCGGGTTGGCCTTGGCATCCTGGCGGTGGCTCCACTGCACCTTGAAGCTCTTGCCCACCGAGTAGTCGGGCATGTTTTTCTCGCCCTCCACCGTGTTCTGGTAGGCCACGTTGAACGAGCCGCTGAAGCGATATCTCTTGCGGTAGGTGCTTTGGGCATTCAGGGCCCACGAACCCTTGGTGTATATCTCACCCAGGAGTTTGACGTCTATCTTGTCATTGATGGCGAAGTACCATCCGCCGTCGCGCAGGTAGAAACCACGGTTGGTTTCGTCGCCGAAGGTAGGCACGATGAGTCCGCTGCTGTATTTGCTCGAGAAGGGGAAGAAGCCGTAGGGAATGGCCAAGGGCAGAGGCACGTCCTCCACCACGAGGTAGGCAGGGCCGAAGACCACATCCTTGCCCGGACGCACCTTGGCACGGGTGAGAGCGAGGTAGAAGTGGGGATGGCGGGCATCGCAGGTGGTGTACTTGGCCTTGGCTACGTACATCGTTCCGCTGGAGTCACGTTTGCTCTCGTCACTGGTCATGAAGCCCTCGCCTTGCTGGGTGAAGACATTATGGATGAAAGCCTTACGCGTCTTGAAGTTATAAGCTATCTTATCGGGTTCGTAGGTATCCTGACCCTGCTTGAACACGGGCGGCACCACCACGTTGCCCAAGGAGTCCTTGGTACCCAAGGCATGCACCAGACTGCTATCGACGCTGTAGGTGATAAGGTCGGACTCCAGCTCCAGATTCTGGTACTTCACGTTGGCCTTGCCGTAGAAGTTCACACGGTTGGCACGATAGTCGAAGACCAGCGAGTCGTTGGCCGTGAAGTCCACGGGCGATTCCAGCGAGCTCTTGCTCTGCTTGGAAGAGTCGATGGCAAGGGTATCCAGGCCTGTGTGGCCACCGCGTCCGAGGTACACGGTATCTTCGCCCACGATGATGAAGCGCGCCGTGTCTTCCGGAGCCAGCACGGACAAGGAATCCAGCGACAAGGAGTCTGTGCCCAGCAAGTCTGAGGGCAAAGACGCCAACCCGAGTGAATCCGTTTGCAACGAATCCCTTTGAGCGGGGAGCCTTCGAACCGAATCCTGCCGCACCGAGTCTCGAAGAGCCACGTCTCGGCGTGTAGCATCACTCCGCACCGAGTCGCTCCGCACCGAATCGGACGAGAGCCATTGCCCTCCCCTACTCCGCGCAGGTGTGGTGGCGGAAGCAACGATGAGACAGACCAAGCAGGTCAGCAGGAATATGATGATACCTTTCTTATTCACAATACTACATCGGGACCGCGCACACTCCTCCTTAGCAGAGGTTTACGACGCGCTCGTCCTGAAAACGTGTGCAAAAATACAGCAAATCGCGCGAGATTGCAAGAAAATTCAGCTTTATTAAGGCTTCCCGTCCCCTTTTCGTTTAATTTAGTGCTTCTCTACCCTTTCTCGCCCGCAAAGACGCCAAAAGGATTGTCACAAAAGATTGACGATAAAATTGACGAAGATTGACGACTCCATACATCTACAGGCAAGAATGGCATCATCGATTACCCAGCACTAAAGCCACATATTATAACTCAAGCACTATCCCAGAGCAAACAAAGTCCGTACGTTGCCAGTAAGACATACACGGACCGACTTGTTCTCGTGTGAATTATTGGCGGTATTCAAAACGAAGAGAACAAGAGCAGAAAGCTCAAGTTATCGATAAGAAACGAAAGGAACTACGCGCATTCTTGGTTGTTAATGATTTGCCGTTGGACAAAGGGTGTCCGCTGGCAGTTAATTTAAAATGCGTAAAATCCCTGTTAGAAGGCGTGTGCCTGGCACACCGCTCATTCCGTCTCGTTCAGTTCTATGTCTGTTTCTTAAAATTTGATTTTATATTAAACATTATGATGTCTCTGTAGTGGTCCAGACATTCCAGTCTGTATCTGATAGATAGCTGGCAATTTGCTGACGCAAAGGTCCTAAATCCTCACGAATAACCTTCCACACTTCACGAACACTAATCTGATAGTAGTCATGAACGAGGACATGGCGCATCTTAATGATATAAGGCCAAGGCACTTCTTGATGCTGATTCTTAAAAGCATCTGTCAATTTATGTGCTGCCTCACCGATTATTTCTATGTTCTTAACTACAGCAAAGAACAACATCTTATTGTCTGACAAGTCCGTAATTGACTTGCCATCAGCAAAATCAAAGATATTGTCTATGGAGGTCAAAATATGCTCCAGACGTCCCTTGTCCCTAATTGGCTCTCTCATAAATCAACTTTTTATCGCGATTGGCAGTACTGACAGCAAAGGGAAGCAAAGTGCCGACTTCTACAATGTCCACTGGGCGATGGAGTTTATTCTCCAAATCCACAATCATTGCAGCATGCTTCAGCAAGCTAACTCCTTCATTATCATACTCGACAAGAATATCTACATCGCTATCTGGCCGCTGCTCTCCACGGGAGAAAGAGCCAAATAGCCATGCTTTCAAGACGGGTTGAGTCTTGAAGTAATTAACAATGGTATGGACAACGGCCTCTGTAGTCATGAGAAGATGATGTGAGAAGTATCACGCCGCAAAAGTAGTAACTTTCAGCGAATAAGCCAAAGAAATCCTGAACTTTTTCGCTTTTCAACTTAAAATATGGTTCAGAAAGGTAGAATGAACGGGAAAGTTTAGGGGAAAGATTTAGGCAAATAGCTGCATCCAGTGCTGCATTCTCCCGACACCTTCGGCACCAAATTTCTCGAGGCTACGTAGGGCTTGTTCCGGGGTTCGGGTGCGTTCGAGGTGGGTTTTGGAGAAGAATTTGTCGGCGTAGCAGATGATTTGCTCCTCGACGGTCTCGGGCGAGAAATCCTGTTCGGGCAGGGGGAGCTGCTGGCGACGAATGGTATCGACGGTCAGGCCTGTGCCTGTATGGCGCTCGGCCACGCGGGCATGGCGCGGGAAGCCCTCGGAACGAAGAAGTCGGCCGCCTAATAAGCCATGGCAGATGTATGGTTCCTTGCCGAAACACTGGATTCCGGGAGCATCGGTGAGAAAGATTCCGATATCATGAAGCATGGCCGCCTCACGCACAAAAGCCTCATCGGCACCCAGCTCCGGGTGGCGGCGAACGATGTCCACGGCCATATTCGCCACAGAGGTGCTATGTGTGACGAGGATATGACGCAGGGAGGGTGCATCGCCGTAGTACTTATCTATCAGTGAAATAGGATCCATGACAACATTCCGAGGGATGAATGATATGATTCGGTAGGAGTTTATTATATGATTCGCCGAGAACAAATGTATGATTCGCCGGGAACAAATGGCTTATTTCGTTGGAACGAGGTATTTCTTGCCTTGATGTATCAGCAGATGAGACGGCTTGCGTAGGGCTACACGTCCTGATGTATCAAAAGATACATCAAGACGTGAAGGCTCCTGCGGCTTGATGCATGAGTTCATACCTACTGGTAACAGAGTGGTAAAGTCCTGCTGCATCTGCACCGCCCACGGGCAGCGCAGTAGCATGGTATAGTGGGTTCCGGGAAGCAGGTTGTGGAAGGTCATAGTGACCTGCTGGGACTGACCCGCCGGCAACGAGAGTACTTCGTAATGCCGGGTGTCTTCATCCTCATGACCATCGGGGTAGAGGCAATAGGTGACGAGGTCGGCGGCGTAGCCATCTGCGGCCTTGTTCTCCACGGTGGCCGAGCAGGTGACGGATTGTCCATCGTCCGAGAGCTCATAGGTCAAGCCGCTCCAGACGAGTTGACCGCGGGTGCCCTGGGTGATGGTGATGGGCATGGAGAACGGTATCGTCACATCATCGTGTGAGATTCCTATGAGACGATCGCCGGGCACCGAGAAATTCAGGTAGGTGCGTTGCACACGACGCTCGCCCGGAGCCAAGGTGAGACCTGCCAGGCCGACATAATCCGCCTGCCAGAAGATGGCCGTGTCCGTGGGCAACCAAGTCATTACCTCGTAGGTGTAGGTCACGGTGTCTCTACCATGATTTATGAATTGGAAATCAGCAGCAATGCGTCCTTGCAGGTCGGCAGGACGGGTCATCGTCAGCCTCTCGAGTTCCACCCCGAGGTCATCCAGCGCCAAGGTGTCGGGCATCAAGGGTGCGGCCTCCTCTGAAGGATGCATGAACAAGGCACTCTGATTGCAGAAGAAACCAATGGCATAGCCGTCCGCCGGGTAGTCCGTAGGCTCGAAGGGATTCAGCCAGTCGAGGTCGTACCATCCGTCGTAGCTACCGTTATAGCCCCAATTGACGTGGTAGTATCCTTCAGCATCCACGCCATCGATGTTGAAGGCATGGCCGCCGAGATCCATGTTATGACCTGCATAGACGATGGGGCGCCCTTCTTCCAGTTCATGTCTCAACATAGCGTGCCAACGACCGGGGGTGTAGAGAATGCGGTCGAAATACTCAGCCATGCCGTAACCGAAAGCACGATGCAAGGGTTCCACGGCCCGATAGACGTTTGCACCCGAGGAGCCAAGACCATAGTTCATGTGAACCGCCATTCCCGCCGCCAAACTGGTGAGGGCTATGGCGTTGCCTTGGGCTGGGGTCCATCCATCGCGATAGTCCAGGAGATAGTTGCCCCAGTCGAATCGGGTACCGGGCAACATATCCGGAATCGTATAGTTGTCCGTCTGCCAACCGAAGAGGGTGTCCTTCAAGACTTCGGGATAGCGATAAAAAGCCATCACCTGCTCAATGGCGGTTGCGACACATCCGCTGAGGCAACGGGCCTCGCTGACGGTGCCGTCCTCTGAGGTCCACTGGGGACACAGCAGGTTATAGGGCTCCTCTTGTGCGCGAATGGACTGAAGCAGGGGACCGATGGTGGCTCCCTTCTGAACCTGTCCCCGCCGACGAGCCCGCGAGGGGGCAAGACGCGTCGCGTTCTCATCCTGCACCTGCCATGAGCGGGCACCCACCAGCTGACGAAGTGCCTCGGGAACCACGCCCGTACGGCTGACTCCATGGGCAATCACTTCGCCTTCCGAGGTCAGCATGCGCTGGCCATGAGCACCAAAACTCACCAATAGCAGGACTATGAGAACCAGTTGTTTGCGCACAATTACTTAAAGAATTAATTCAATCAGAATTTATCATTCCACTCAGAGTCCCAGCAGGGCACGTCCTTCCTCAGAAAGCACCTCGCGCACCTTCTCGAAAGAGAGGGTTCCGGAAGGCAGGCCACAAGCGTAGGACGCGATTTCGTACTGCTGATAGACAAAGGCGATGCCGTCCCGCACGACGTAGGGCTCGGAAGCCGGAAGGGGTATTCCGAACTCCAATTCGTTCTCGGGGGTGTCGGGGTCATCCCAGAGCTGAAGCTGCTCCATGAGTTCCTCCTCGCTGACGGGCGGCTGGCCTTCAGCAAAGGCGAAATACCCACGCAGCTCGTCCTTGATGAGAGCCACGATCTGAGCTTTCTTGCTCATGTCAAAGAGGTCCCATCCCATCCGTTTGCCATCGCTCTTGCGGAAAGTGACACCAGAGGCTATGAAAGCGCCATGGGCTCCACCTGTGTACAAGGAATGGCTTTCTTCGAGGGTGACATATTTCCGGGTTTGCAGGGCCACGGAAGCCGTGTAGTCGTTCTCGTAGCCAGCGGAAAAGCCTTCTTCGGCCATGGATTTCACGGCATCGACCATCTGCTTCATACCTTCTGCAGCGTAGGCTGAAAGATACTCTTGCTCCTCGCCGACTTTGTACTCAAAGCTGAACTCAGGAGCATCCTCTCCCCACGAAGGGAAGAAACGATGGGCTATTCTATCCGTCAGATAAGCCCGAAGGCTATCGGCCAGGATGCCCTCGGCCTCCGGCACGGGGAAATCAACCTTCATCTTCTCGCTTATGGATGCCTCGAGGGTCAGCGTGTCCTCATACATCACCGTGCAGAAGGCTATCGAATCAGCACTCACCAGGGAGTCCACGGATGTGGAATCTGCTCCTCCCCCGCCCTTCTTCATGAAGTCGCAGGATTGGAAACTCAAGGCGGCTACGGCAAGAGCTGCCACGGCCATATACGAACTTCTTTTTCTCATTCTACCTATTTATTTTAGCACGGATTACACCGACCTCACGGCTTCATCCACATCCACGACGCAGATGGAAGAACCGCGGAGTCCGCGCAATCCGTGGTCTTTATTATGCCCGAGCCTCAGCAATGATGTCCAGGCACTCGCGGCACTTGTCGGTGACATACTGCCAGTCCTCGGCAGCCACCTTGTCCTTCGGGAAGAGCTTGGAGCCCATGCCGACGCAGTAAACACCAGCCTTGAACCAGCTACGCAGATTCTCGGCATCGGGCGAGACGCCGCCCGTGACCATAATCTTGGACCAGGGCATCGGAGCCATCAGTCCCTTGACCATATTCGGGCCATAGACATCTCCAGGGAACAGCTTGGTGAGGTCGCAACCCAGCTCCTGGGCCTTGCCGATCTCGCTGACGCTGCCGCAACCCGGGCAATAGGGCACGAGGCGACGATTGCAAACGGGAGCAATCTCGGGGTTGAACAGAGGACCGACGACGAAGCAGGCACCCAGCTGGAGGTACATGGCTGCCGTGGGAGCGTCCACGACGCTGCCGATACCCAGTGCCAGCTCAGGGCACTCCTTGGCCGCAAACTTCACGCACTCAGCAAACACCTCCTGGGCGAAGTCGCCGCGGTTGGTGAACTCGAAGGCGCGCACGCCGCCATCGTAACAAGCCTTGATGACCTTCTTGGCCACCTCAACATCCTTGTGATAGAACACGGGCACCATACCCGTTTCGCCGATTTTCTTCATCACGGCGAGTTTATCGAATCTTGCCATTGCTTTATTGTACGAATTGACTTATTTTTCGAATTGACTTATTTAATGATTTGACTTATTTTACGTTGTAGAATTAGTCATATCGGTCCCATTTAAATCATCTTTGCACGCGACCGTTGGCATTTCCGCCCGCCAGTGCTTCCACCTCCTCGGCGCTGACGAGGTTGAAGTCGCCGTTGATGGTGTGCTTCAGGGCACTGGCTGCTACGGCAAACTCCAGGGCCTCGCCCTGAGTGGCTTTGGTCAGCAATCCGTGGATCAGTCCTCCGGAGAACGAGTCGCCTCCGCCCACGCGGTCGATGATGGGATCGATATCATAGCGCTTGCTCTGGTAGAACTCCTTGCCATCGAAGATGAGGGCCTTCCATCCGTTGTGTGTGGCCGAGAAACTCTCGCGCAGGGTGGAAACGACGTACTTGAAACCGAACTCCTCCTTCATCTGGCGGAAGATGCCCTCGTAGCCGGCAGCATCGGTCTTGCCGCCTTCCACGTCGGCATCGGGTTTGAATCCGAGGCAGAGTTCAGCGTCTTCCTCGTTGCCGATGCATACGTCCACATACTTCATCAACGGGCGCATGATACTGATGGCTTTCTCGCTGGTCCACAACTTCTTGCGGAAATTCAGGTCCACGCTGACGGTGACTCCGTGGCGCTTGGCGGCCTCGCAGGCCAGACGCGTCAGTTCTGCTGCCTTATCGCTGATGGCGGGAGTGATACCGCTCCAGTGGAACCAGTCGGCACCTTCCATGATGGCGTCGAAGTCGAAGTCCTCGGGCACGGCCTCGGCAATGCTGGAGTGAGCGCGGTCGTAGATGACCTTGGAGGGACGCATGGAAGCACCCGTCTCGGCGTAGTAGAGGCCCACACGATCACCGCCACGAGCCACGAAGCGCGTGTCCACGCCGTAGCGGCGCAGGGCATTCAGGGCTATCTGCCCGATCTCGTGCTTGGGGAGTTTAGAAACGAAATAGGCCTCGTGGCCATAGTTGGCCAGCGAAATGGCGACATTGGCCTCGCCACCGCCGGGGATGATGCGAAAACTCTCGCTCTGGATGAAACGGTCGTTTCCCTGGGGAGAAAGGCGAAGCATGATTTCGCCTAAAGTGACAATCTTGGACATAAAATATCAGGTCCCCTCCCAACCTCCCCCAAGGGGGAGGGGCTTTGAGTTTTTTTGATGTCGGCCTCTGCCTTGGGGGAGGTAGAGAGACCGTTCGTTTCGGGTGCAAATTTACGCATAATTCTCCGAACTATCGGTCTTCCGACGGTCATTTTATGGGAAAAGAGGACGTTTTTCATCACTTTTAGTGCCGAAACGGACGAAATGTCACGGAAAAAGCGTACCTTCGCGCCATGAAGAAAGGATTATTAGCCCTCAGTCCCATCGCCGTGTTCCTGGTTGTGTACGTCGTCACCAGCATCGTTGCCGGCGACTTCTACAAGGTTCCCATCAGCGTGGCGTTCCTCATCACGGCCATCTATGCCATAGCCTCCAGCCGTGGCCTTCCCCTGCGCGACCGCATCACGCTCTTCAGCCAGGGGGCAGGTGATTCCAACATCATGCTGATGATCTGGATTTTCGTCCTCGCGGGAGCCTTTGCGGCCTCGGCCAAAGCCATGGGAGCAATCGACGCCACGGTTAACCTTACGCTTCAACTTCTACCAGATAACTTATTGTTAGCCGGACTATTTATAGCATCATGTTTCATCTCGCTCAGCATAGGCACCAGCGTGGGCACCGTGGTTGCTCTGACGCCTATTGCCGCAGGTATCGCCGAAGCCACAGAGGCCACGGTTCCCTTTGTCGTGGGGGTCGTTGTGGGCGGTGCTTTCTTCGGCGACAACCTGAGCTTCATCTCCGACACCACCATCATGGCCACCCGCACTCAGGGGTGCCGCATGAGCGACAAGTTCCGCGTGAACTCGCAGATCGTGGTCCCCGCCGCCGCCCTGGTCCTGCTGGGCTACATCGTCCTGGGCACCCAGATCCACGCTCCGCAGGGCGTTCCGGAGGTCGATGCGCTGAAGGTGCTTCCCTACGTGGTGGTCCTCGTCACGGCCGTCGTTGGCGTGGACGTCATGGTGGTGCTTGTGGTGGGCATCCTCCTGAGCGGCATCATAGGTCTGGGCTATGGTGACTACGACGTGTTCGGGTGGTTCGCTTCCATGGGCGAGGGCATCCTCGGTATGGCGGAGCTCATCATCGTCACCATGATAGCCGGCGGCCTGATGTCTCTGATCCGCCATGGCGGGGGCATCGATCTCGTCATCCGCCACCTCACGCGCCACATCCACGGACAACGCGGAGCCGAGCTGACCATCGGCGGAATGGTAGCTTTCACGAATGTGTGCACCGCCAACAACACGGTGGCCATCCTGACCATAGGCCCCATCGCCAAGGAAATAGCCGACCGCTACGGCATCGATCCCCGCAAGAGCGCGAGCCTGCTCGACACCTTCTCCTGCCTGGCGCAAGCAATGCTGCCCTACGGCGCCCAGCTCCTGATGGCCGCCAGCCTGGCCACCCTCTCACCCGTGGAAATCATACCTTATTTATATTATCCCTTCTGCATGGGCATCTGTGCCCTGCTGAGCATCCTCTTCCGCTGGCCCAGGCTCTCCGCTAAGGAATGACCTCCAGCCCCTCTGTTTACTATCGATGTATTCTATTAATTGAAAATTCTCTATGCACTCGACCTTCGGTCGCCTCTACACTTCGAAGAATTATCTTTGTCTGCTCTCGTCTAAGTCCCATTAGTCCTATGGAAATCATTAACAAATACTTCCCCACCCTCAGCGCCGTGCAGCAGGAACGCTTCGCGGCCCTCGATGCGCTCTACCACGACTGGAATTCCAAGATCAACGTCATCAGCCGCAAGGACATCGACAACCTCTACGAGCACCACGTGCTCCACTCCCTCGGCATAGCCGAAATCATCAACTTCCGCCCCGGCACACGTGTGCTGGACCTGGGCACGGGAGGCGGTTTTCCCGGCATCCCGCTTGCAATCTTCTTCCCCGAGGTCCGCTTCCACCTGGTCGATAGCATCGGCAAGAAGATTCGCGTATGCAACGAGGTGATCAGCGCCTTAGACCTGGAGAACGTCACTACCCAGCACGCGCGCGCCGAAGAGATCAAGTACCAGAAGAGCCCAAAGAAACTGCGGAAGGGCGAAGAGCCCGCTCCAGCAGAAGGGCTGCTCGCGGAGCGCTTCGACTTTGTCGTCAGCCGGGCCGTGATGCCCCTGGCCGACCTCGTCAAGATTTCCCGTCCCCACATCAGCCAGCGCCAGCAGAACGCCCTGCCCAACGGCCTCATCGCCCTCAAAGGAGGCGAGCTGGAGCACGAGGCCGCGGCCGTGAAATCCGAGAAGCTCATCACTCCCCTCTCCGACTTCTTCCAGGAAGAATACTTCCAAACCAAGAAAGTCGTATATGTCCAGCTCTAATATCCCGCCATCAGCTCTAACATCCCCGAATATCTCGCCCTGGACCAATCATCCCTGCCTCGGGCTCGAATATCCAATCCCGGGCTCGAATATCCAATCCTCGGGCCCGAATATCCAATCCTCGGGCCCGAATATCCCGCCCCGGCTTTAAAATCCCGAATTACGTCCCGTTTTTTCCGTCGCAATTCTATTGCGACAACACCTCCTCCCCCCATGCTCACCATAAAATCATTTCCCCTCAACCCGCTCAGCACCAATTGCTACGTCGTCAGCGACTCCACCCAGGAAGCCGTCATCATCGATTGCGGCGCCCTCTACGACGAAGAAAAAGCGGCCGTCTCCGATTATATCGACACCCAGGAGCTTCGCCCCGTGGCCCACATACTCACCCATGCCCACTTCGACCACTTCTGGGGTGCCGCCTTCCTCCACGCGCGCTACGGTCTGGCAGCCCGTTGCCCCGAGGGCGACCTTTCCCTCTTCCACGATGCCGAAGGCCAGATGCGGGACATCCTGGGTCATGCCATGCGTTGTCCCACGGGTCCCGACGGCGAGGTCATCACCCCGAGCAGCATCATCTCCTTCGGCACCCACGAGTTCACCGTTCTCCCCTCGCCGGGCCACACTCCCGGCGGCGTCTGCTTCTATTGCGAGGCGGAACATGTCCTGTTCTCGGGCGACAGCCTCTTCCAGCTGAGCATCGGGCGCACGGACTTCTCGGGCGGCAACCACTGGGACCTCATCCGTTCGCTCCGGCACATCCTCCGCGACCTGCCCGACGACACGGACATCTACCCCGGCCACGGCCCCAAGACCACCGCCGCCTTCGAGCGCAAGAACAACCCCTACCTCTCGTTCTAATCCTCCACCCTGCACACGCCTACTATGAAACACCTCCTCCTTGCCCTGGCGCTATTATGGGGCACCCTCGCTTTGGCTCAATCGCCAGACCTTTTCTCCGACACCTGGACGGCCACCGATGCCCTCGGCCGAACCATGCCCACGGCCGAGGAAGCGCCCGTGCGCACGGACAAGTCCCGCACGGTGGGCATCTTCTACATCACCTGGCACGACGAGGGCAAGCACAACCTGCGCGCCCCCTACGGAGGCGACGTCACCCGCACCCTGCAGGCAGCCCCCGAGGCACGCCTCGACGCCTATCACCCAGCCTGGAAGGAATGGAGCCTGCACTGGGGCGAACCCGAGGCGGGTTACTTCCTCAGCCAAGACCGGTGGGTCATTCGTCGGGACCTCTCCATGCTCGCAGATGCAGGCGTGGACGTACTCATCCTCGACGTCACCAACGCCGTGCTCTATTGGGACGAGTGGCGAGTGCTCTTCGACGAGATGCAGCAGATGCGCGCCCTGGGCAACCCCGTGCCCCAATTCTGCTTCTGGGCCTTCAACGGAAATGTCGTCAGCGTCGTTCAGCAACTCTATGAGCGTATCTACAAGGAGGGCACGGCGCGCGATTTCTGGTTCCAGTGGGAGGGCAAGCCGCTTCTGCTCTACAACGCCGAGCCCGACCACGACGCCAACGGCGGAGGCTACGACGCAGGCGCCTACCCGCAGGAAATCTACGACTTCTTCACCCTCCGCAATATGTGGTGGGGCTACTACGAATGGGGCGGACATCGATATGTGGGCACGGAGGACAACTGGTCGTTCGGATTCGAGTTGAACGACGACCGCGTGGCCGCACTCCAGCCCCAGGACCTCGCCTCGCGTCACCAAGGCCGTCTGGAGGAGATGCCCGTCACGCCCGCCCAGCACCCCATCAGCATCACCGGCAAGAGCTGGCGCCGTCAGACCCAGGAACCTCGGCTCGACGAATACGACCTGCCCGACTCCGCCTATGTACCCTGGCTCGGCCGCACCGTGAGCCACCCCGAGGGCTATGGCATCTATTTCCAGGACCGGTGGGACGAGGCTCTGGCCGCCGACCCCGACTTCATCTACCTCAATGACTGGAACGAATGGACTGCCGGCAAGTATGTCTCGGGCTTCGCTCCCGGAAGCACCACCGTGCCAGGCCCCACGACCTTCCTCGGGCGCCAGAACCCCTTCTACTTCGTGGACCAGTACAACGCCGAGTTCAACCGCAGCATCCAGCCCATGCGAGGGGGCTACACCGACAACTACTACATGCAGATGGTGCAGAACATCCGCCGCTACAAGGGCGTGCGCCCCACTCCCCTCCACCGCGGCTACTCCACCACCAAACACCCCGCCTCCTCTGCCTCCAAACACCCCACCTCATCCACCTCCAAACACCCCGCCTCATCCACCTCCGGCCGCCCTGCCTCCTCTGCCTCCCCTGATCCTACCCCTGTTGACGGCGGTTCGTCCGCCGTCGCCCACTACCTCGACACCCACGGCGACATCCTCCACCGCGACCACCCCGGCTACGGCGGCCTCCACTACACCGACTCCACGGGGCGCAACGACATCATCTCCTCCACCGCTTCCGTGACCCGCAAATTCCTCATCCTGACAGCCACTACGGCCGCGCCCCTCACCCCCAGCACAGACCCTGCCTGGATGCTCCTCTACCTCGACACGGACACCTCCCCCACCACGGGCTGGCAGGGCTTCGATTACCTGGTGCTCCACGGCTGGCTCTATCGCTTCGATGCCGCCTCCCATACGTGGCAGCCCATCTCGCCCGTCGCCCAGACCATAAGCGAGCGGCAGCTCACCCTTCTCATTCCTCGCAAGTCACTGAATCTCAACCAAGAACTATTCTCCATAGACTTCAAGTGGGCCGACAATCCCACGGACCCCTTCGACATCATTTCCATCTGCACCACGGGCGACACGGCCCCCAACCGCCGCTTCTGCTACCGCTTCCGCTGGCAGAAGTAATATCTGCTCCCGAACAATCCCCCGAGCCCCGAGGAATGTGAATTTTTCGGGTTCATTGTGCTTTTCTTCCTGTTTTCTTTGGTCAAACGGGAAGAAAACACTACTTTTGCAGCCGAAACGCGCGCAGGCGCACACGCAAACCTCATTTAGTAATATGTCAGAAACCAATCCTAACGACCGCCGTCAAGCGGCCACCGAAGCGCAGCAGACCCGGGCCTACGCGGGCTACTACGGTCTCTGGATCGGGCTGTGCTGGGTCCTCAGCTTCGGGCTGACCATGGCGGGCCTGAAATCGCCCCTGCTGGGTAACATAGGAATGCTGGCGGGCATCATGTCGCTTCCGCTGGGTGCCTGGTTGTTGAGGGGCTTCCGCGACCACGTGGGTGCCCTGCCCCTGCGCCGGGCGTGGCATCTCTCGTGGATGATGTACCTCGCCGGCGCCCTGATCTGCACCGCCGCCCAATACATCTACTTCGCCTACCTCGACGATGGCCTGCTCGTGCGCACCTATTCCGAGCTGCTCCAGCAACCGGAGGTTCAGGACATGCTCTCGAGGATGCTTCCGGGTCAGGATGCCCTGGGACTGATGGACGAGGCCCTCAGCACCTTCGCCTCCACGCCGCCCTCGCAACTCGCCTTCCAGTTCCTCTTCTTGAACGTGCTCTTGGCCAGCGTGGTGGCGTTGCCCGTGGCACTGACGGGAAGAAGTAAGTCATAGAGAATGATTATTTTAGGTCTATAATTCTTATAATCTTTTATTCTTATATTTTTTAATTTTTATAATCTTTAATTTTCCACTCCTCATATATGGATCTTTTTGACCAACAACCTTCACCAGAATATACTCCCCTCCCCACGAAGGAGGGTCAGGGGGAAGAATCCGGGCGCCCATGCCCCGGGGGAAAGAGCTCCCTCGACATCTCCGTCGTCGTTCCCCTCTTCAACGAGGCCGAGTCGTTGCCCGAGCTGCAGGCTTGGATTCAGCGTGTGATGGAACAGCACGGCTTCAGCTACGAAATCATCTTCGTCAACGACGGCTCCACGGACAACTCGTGGAATGTCATCGAGCGCCTGAGCGCCGAGCACCCCGAGGTCAAGGGCATCAAGTTCCGCCGCAACTACGGCAAGAGCCCCGCTCTCTTCTGCGGCTTCCGCCGGGCCGTGGGCAACGTGGTCATCACGATGGACGCCGACCTCCAGGACTCCCCCGACGAGATTCCCGAGCTGCGCCGGATGATCGTGGAGGACGGCTATGACCTCGTCAGCGGCTGGAAGCAGAAGCGCTACGACCCGCTCTCGAAGACCATCCCCACCAAGCTCTTCAACGCCACGGCCCGCGCCGTGAGCGGCATCCACAACCTGCATGACTTCAACTGCGGCCTGAAAGCCTACCGCCGGGATGTCATCAAGAACATCGAGGTCTATGGCGAGATGCACCGCTACATCCCCTATCTGGCCAAGAACGCAGGCTTCACCCGCATCGGCGAGAAGGTGGTGCACCACCAAGCGCGCAAATACGGCACCACGAAGTTCGGCCTGGACCGTTTCGTCAACGGCTACCTGGACCTGATGACGCTCTGGTTCCTCTCGCGCTTCGGCCAGAAGCCCATGCACGTCTTCGGCCTGGGCGGTTCGCTGATGTTCATCATCGGTTTCTTCGCCGCGCTCGCCGTCGGAATCAGCAAGTTGGTGGCCCTCTCGCGCGGCATTCCAGCCCGTCTGGTGACGGACAACCCCTACTTCTTCATCGCCCTGACCATGATGCTGCTGGGCACCCAGCTCTTCCTGGCCGGGTTCCTGGGCGACCTCATCAGCCGCAATAGCGACCAGCGGAACAACTACCAGATAGAGAAGGAAATCTAAAATCCCTCGTACCCGACACGCATGAGCAAGAAAGGAACATCGTACAGGCTGCTTCCCTCCATCGCGGGAGGCGTCATGGCGTGTGTGCTGGGGGTAGCCCTCTGCGCTTGCGAGAGTGTCTCCTGCCCGCTGAACAACACGGTGGAGAGTGTCTATGGCTTCTACGCCGCCCTCTACGACGACAACGGCCAGCTGGTGAAGGACCAGGGAATCTCCATCGGCGACACCCTGAACGTGACCCTGCTGGGGCCCGACAGCATCATCGCCAACCGCGTCACGAACCAGAGTGGCGTGAATCTGCCCGTGAGCTTCTATGAGGACACCGATGTCATAGAGTTCGCCCTGACCGACACCCTCAGCCGTGTGGGGCGCGACACGCTCTGGATCCACAAGCGCAACACCCACCACTGGGACGACCCCTCGTGCCCCGTGCACATGTGGCACCAGGTGCTGGGCGTGCGCAGCACCCACCACCTGATAGACACCGTCCTCGTCACGAATCCCCAAATAAACTACGATGGTCTCGAGAACTTCCAGATATATTTCCGCATTGCTGAGTAGCGCGTTGCTGCTGCTGCCGGCCTGCCCTCTGCTGGCCTCGACGCCGCCGGCACTCCCCGAGGAGCAGCTTCGGACACTCCCCGAAGGAGACCTCCAGGGGGACTCCATCGTGGTCAACCTCGACAGCACCACCGTGGCCGAGGCCCTGGGGCAGAAGGCCGAGAAGAAGGTGCACTTCATCAACGGCTTCGGCGTGGGCGTGGACTTCGTGGGGCTGGTTCAGAAAGCCATCGGCGCCGACTGGGCCCAGATGGAGGTGCTCGCCCGCATGAACCTCAAGGAGCGCTTCTTCGTCGTCTTCGAACTCGGACTGGGCGAGGCCGACCACGAGGGGCGCGACCTCGACAACCACTTCCACGTGCGCTCGCCCTACTTCCGCCTCGGATGTGACTACAACATACGCCACAAACACCCGGACGGCAACCGCTTCTTCGTGGGGCTGCGCTATGCCTTCTCGGCCTACAAGTACGACCTCACCTCCCCCACCCCCATCACCGACCCCGTCTGGGGCACCACCCAACCCTTCGACCTACAGGGCCTCAGCGGCAATGCCCACTGGGGCGAACTCGTCCTCGGAGTGGAGACGCGCCTCTGGAGCATCATCCGACTGGGATGGGACATGCGATTCAAACTCATCATCACCCAGAAGTCCCACGAGGTGGGCGTGCCCTGGTACATACCCGGACTGGGAAAGCAACCCGACGGCATCGCATGGGGAGGCACCTTCAAGCTCCTGTTTGACATCTAAAGAATTAACGGATTTACAATTTACGAATTTACAGATTTACGGATTTGGAAGCGGGCATCCGCATTTCATATTCCAATTTTCATATTTCAAGTAGATGCACACAATTAGTTTACAATTTAGACACAGAGACGCAGAGTCACAGAGAATATATATATAAACTCTGTGTCTCCGTTCCTCTGTGTCCTAAAGATTGTGTCAGTTAGTTTTGATTGTTTACTTATATTATATTTTACATTTTCCAATGACCGACCCTCTGAACCCCATAGAAACGACGGACGAGAAATTCTCGCCCCTGACGTCCCAAGACCAGCCGCGCTCCCAATGGCGGCGCTGGCACCTGCCTGTGCTGCTGCTGCTGGCCATCGGTTCCTACCTCATCATCACACACCGCTCGACCCCTGCGCCGTACCAGCGGAACGAGGGCGCCGTCTTCGGCACCTTCTACCACATCACCTACCAGAGCCCCGACGACCTCCAGGCGGACATCGCCGCCGAGCTGGCGCGCGTGGACCAGAGCCTCTCGATGTTCAACCCGCAGAGCACCCTCAGCCGCCTGAACCAGGGTGAGGACATCGTGGCGGACTCGCTCTTCCGCGCCGTGTTCGCCCTCTCCCAGCGCGTCTCCGAGGCCACCGGCGGCGCCTTCGACATCACCGTGGCCCCGCTGGTGAACGCCTGGGGCTTCGGTTTCAAGAGCGGCGCCCTGCCGGATAGTTCCGCCGTGGACTCCCTGCGCCAGCTCATCGGATTCCGGCGCGTGGACCTCAGCGCCGACGGCCGACTGCATCGCCAGGACCCGCGCATGATCCTCGATTGCGGAGCCGTGGCCAAGGGATTCGGCGTGGACCAGGTGGCCAACCTCTTGCGCGCGCGCGGGGTAAATAATTATATGGTGGAGATTGGAGGCGAAGTCGTCGTCGCCGGAGTGAACCCCAAGGGGCAGCCCTGGCGCGTGGGAGTCAACCGCCCCGTGGACGACCCCGATAGCCAGAGCAACGAGCTCGACACCGTGCTCACCCTGACCGACTGCGCCATGGCCACGAGCGGCAACTACCGCAACTTCTATGTCACGGCCGACGGGCGGCGCGTGGCCCACACCATCGACCCCGCCACGGGCTACCCCGTGCAGCACACCATCCTCTCGGCCACCGTGCTGGCTCCCACCTGCGCCGAGGCCGACGCCTTCGCCACCTCGTTCATGGTGCTGGGGCTGGACGGCGCGCGCGAGGTGCTGCAGCAGCACCCCGAGCTCGAGGCCTACTTCATCTGCGACAACCCCGATTCCGCCGGAGGCGATTACCGGAAAATCTATTGGAGGCACCCGCGGCAATGACGTTTTCATCCCATAGAACCCTACGTAGGCTCGTAGGCCTGCTGCTGTTGCTGGCCATCTGCGTCCCCTCCCAGGCGGGAGGCGGATTCAAGCGCGCGTGGAAGAAATTCAACGAATGGCTGGAGAAAGGGCAGTACGAGGGCATCGACACGGCCTACATCCAGGTGCCGCGCCTCAACCGCCAGATCTACCTCGGCGGCTATGCCTACTGGCAGAGCTACCGCATGGACATGCCCGTCCACCTGGAGGATGTCGCCGAGGGCTACAACTTCAACGGCACCTACCACCAGAAAGCCCACTCGTGGCAGGCCGAGGTGGATCTGGGCATCGACTGGAAGGGGCTGGCAGTGGAGCTGCCCATACCCGTTCGCAACAAATACTCCTTCAGCATCGGTCTGGCCAAGAACGGCAGCGTCTGGGGCGCCCGCTTCCGCTACAAGAACCTGCGCCGCATGGACGGCACCTGCACCATCGACGAATACCCCATCGACGAGAGCAGCAACAGCATCAAGACCTTCTACATCGAGGGTTACTACATCCTCATGCCCAAGAAGTTCTCTATCGGCGCGGGGCTCTTTGCCGACATGATCCAGCGGCGCTCTGCCGGCAGCCCCCTCATCTACGCCAACTACTACCACAGCCGCTACCGCGTGGAGCAATTCTTCCCGGCCAACTTCGACAGCTTCCGCACCAACCAGATCTCCCTGGGGGCAGGCTATGCCTACAACCTCTCGTTCCTGCGCGGACGTCTGGTCTTCCACGCCTCCGTGGTGCCTATGTTCACTTTCTACAACAACCTGAAGCACATGGTGGGCTACGACGACAACTTCTTCACCACCATCTCCCAGGACCCCAATGCCAAGGAGGCGGCCAAGGCGGCCTCGGGGCTGACGGACGAGCAATGGAACGACTTCTACCGGCCCGCGGAGCAGGGCTCAGCGCGCTTCCGCGTGAATGCCTTCGCCCGCTTTGCGGCCAACTACAGCTTCGACCGCTTCATCGTCACCCTCCTCTGCAACTACCGCCACTACGGCTACAGCAATGACCTCGACCTGAAGATCCTGAACCAGGAAGCCGACATCCAGCTCAACTTCTGCACGCGGTTCTGAGGAGAGTGAGGATGGCTGCGTTCTGCTCTTCATCCGGCTGAGGAATAGTTTGCCAAAAGAAATCCCAGCCTGTTCTCCCGTGCGAAAAAAGATTTTGAGAAAAAATGTCGGAATCTTACGCATTTATCGATAATAATACTGATATACAAACACTTGCGATGCGTAAGATTGTGCGTAAGATTGTGATTTTGCGTAAGATTTTTGTGCCTAAACGTGTTTACGCAGGCTATTAGGCGCCAACTTTATCGAATACCTCTCGAACATCATCAACAAGATATACCGATTACCTCTCGAACGTCATCAAAAAGCCTACATCGATGCAACCGGACTCCTAAAACGAAGTTTCAGCGAATACCAGCGGTGGTACAAAAAAGTACCACCGCTGGTACTTTTAAGTACCACCGCTGGTACACGCCCTCATTCCATGGGCCGGAGCACGGGATCCCTTGATTTAGGTTGCTCCTTGCTACCATCCATTTAGTCCGATTCCAGCCTAAATCTTACGCAAATTCACTAATCTCACGCAAAATCTTACGCAAAATCACCAATCTTACGCAGAATCTTACGCATCATAACACACTATATTCAAGCGAATTAAGTGGCAAATGCGTAAGATTCCGACATTTTTTCTGAAATTATTATTGTTCCCAGTCTTCCCAGTCGCTTCTGATTCATCCCAGAAGCCACTGCCACGCGAGACCGTCAGCCGCATCAAGCAGCAGCTACAGCAGTATGTGGAAACGGAAGAGCATTTTCTTGATCCTCACCTCACGCTCCGCGACGTACTCGTGGTCGGCTGCACCTACAACCGCAGTTATGTGTCGCGCGTACTCAACGAGGAGATGGGCTGCACCTTCTCGGCCTACGTCAACCGCCTGCGCCTGCAGCGGGCCGACGACCTGCGCCGCCAGGAGCCGCAGGCACCTATCGGCGACATCATCGCCCGCTCCGGCTTCGACTCGCCATCAAACTACTATAAGGCGAAGCGGAAGTATGGGGAGGAGTGAAAATCAGGATTGTGTCTGATGCAGGGCTACTACACGGAAAATTAAGGAATTAGATAATTAAAGAATAAAAGAATAAATAAATTAAAGAATAAAAGAATAAATCCCCGCCGGCCTACTGATGAGAGGCTGGCGGGGATTACTATATTCTGAGAAATCTTGCAGTTATTTCTGCGTACCCCCCTGCAGTTCTTGCAGTATTGCAGTTTTTTCTGCGTGGGGGGTGCTGCTCCGAGGGGAGGGAGGCGGAGGGTTACTCGGGGATGAGGGAGCCGCCGCCGAGGGCCTGGTAGAGGTCGATGGTGGCCTGGACGGTGGCAAAGCGGTTGCTGATGAGTCCGAGCTGGGCCTGGAGGAGTCCCGTCTGGGCGGTGAGCACGTTGAGGTAGTTCACCGAGCGGGTGACGTTGTCCTTGTAGAGGGCCTCGGTGGCCTGCACGGCATCGCCCAGGGCGCTGATCTGCCCGGCGATGAGCTGCTGCTTGCCGGTGGTCTTTTGGAGTGTTGCCAGGGCGGTGTTCACCTCGTTGCCGGCGGCGATGAGGCTCTGCTGGAAGGCCATCTTGGCTTCTTCCTGCTGGAGCTCTGCCACCTTCTTCTGGGCGCGCAGACGGCCGTTGGCGAAGAGGGGCTGGGCGAGTTGTCCGAGGGCGTTCCAGATGAACTTACCGGGGTTGATGACGGTGGAGCCGGCGCTGTTGGTGAAGCCCAGGGTGCCGCTGATGGTCAGCGAGGGGTAGAAGGCGCTCTTGGCGGTGTTCACGGCGTAGAAGGCGCTGGCGAGCTTGAGCTCGGCCTGGCGCACGTCGGGGCGGTTCTGGAGCAGGGCCATGGGCAGTCCGGTCTGCACGGCGGGAGCCTGGAAGCTCTCGAGCGAGGTACGCTGGATGTGGTGGGGTGCCTCGCCGAGGATGGTGCAGAGGGCGTTCTCGGCCTGGGTGATGGCCTCCTGGAGGTCGAGCACGCTGGCGGCCACGCTGAGGTAGTTGGCCTCGGACTGGGCCACGGCGGCTTTGTTGGAGCGCCCGGCCTGCATGAGTTTCTTGTTCAGCTCCACGCTCTGCTTCCAGTTCTCTGTGGTCTGCTGGCTCACAGCGAGCTCGGCGTCGAGCATGCAGAGGGTGTAGTAGAGGTTGGCGACGTTGGCCACGAGGCTCTGCTGGACGGCCATGCGCACGGTGCGCACCTGTTCCACGGCCACTTCAGCGGACTTCTTGGCGTTGCGCAACTGACCGAAGCTGCCGATCTGCCAGGAGGCGGTGACGGGCAGGGTGTAGGTCTTGTTGGGCGCGGCCCAGTCGAAGCTGCTGAGCTGCCCTTGCGGGGTGAAGACGAGGCTGGGGATGTAGGCCAGCTTGGAGCATTTGAGGTAGGCCTGGGCCTCCTGGATCTGGAGGTCGGTCTGCCGCATGTTGGTGTTCTGGGTCAGGGCCTGCTGGATGAGGGCCTGCAGCGTGGGGTCGGTGAAGAACTCACGCCAGTGCATGGCTCCAGTGCTCTGATCGCCGCTCTGGGCGGTGCCGTAGAGGCCATCGGTCTGGAGGTCTGTGGGGCGCTCGTAGGACTTGTAGATGCCGCAGGAGGTGAGGGCCAGGGTGGCAACGGCTATGAGGATGAGTTGTTTTTTCATTGCTGTTTCGGGGTTATATCGTTATTGCTCGTGGCTGGCTTCCTGCTTTTCCTGCTGGGTGCGCTGCTGCTCCACGAGGAATTGCTGGTCGGCTTCCACCTTCATGGCGGGGCGCACTTTCTCCTGCACCCACTCGAAGAAGATGAAGAACACGGGCACGGTGAAGAGGATGGCGGCGGTGCCGACAATCATACCTCCGATGACACCGATGCCGATGGTGCGGTTACCGTTGGCACCGGCACCGCTGGCGAAGACCAGGGGCAGCATACCGAGCACGCAGGTGAGCACGGTCATCAGAATTGGGCGCAGACGGGCCTCGGCGGCGGCGTAGGCTGCTTCGACGATGCCCATGCCCTTGCGGCGGCGCTCCAGGGCGAACTCGGTGATAAGGATGGCCGTCTTGGCCAGCAGACCGATGAGCATGATGACACCCGTCTGGAGGTAGATGTTGTTCTCCACCTGGCCGATGACGTACATGTCGGCGCCCGTGGCCAGGCGTCCGATGCCCA
The DNA here is from genome assembly GCA_900318115.1 of uncultured Prevotellaceae bacterium. Classification (GTDB taxonomy): domain Bacteria; phylum Bacteroidota; class Bacteroidia; order Bacteroidales; family Bacteroidaceae; genus Physcousia. The sequence continues at coordinate 61,427 of ONJJ01000006.1, forward strand.
CGCTGACTTGGTTCCAGAGCCATGCGAGGCCGAAGCTGCCCATCAGACCGGCGGGCACGGAGAGGATGACGGCGAAGGGCACGAAGAAGGACTCGTAGAGGCAGGAGAGGATGAGGAAGATGAGGACGACGCAGATGGCGTAGATGAGGATGGTCTGGTTGGATCCCATCTGCTCATATTCCTCGCGCGAGATGCTGCCGTACTCGTAGGTGATATGGTCGGGCAGTGTCTGAGCGCGCACCTCATCGATGGCGGCCATGGCGTCGGACGTGGTGTAGCCCACGGCGGGCTGGACCACGCAGCTGATCTCGGAGAAGAGGTTGAAGTGCTTGTCGATCTCGGGACCGAGGACGGGTGTCAGCTTGGCGAACTGGGAGATGGGTGCCATGCCGGCGCTGCCGCGGACGTACATATTAGAGAGGTCAGCCTCGCTGGTGCGGTACTTCGGGTCGGTCTGGAGCATGACGCGATAGACCTTACCGAACTGGTTGAAGTTTGAGGCGTAGCTGCCGCCGAGGTATCCGCTCATGGCGGAGAGCACCTGCGCGGGTGAGATGCCGGCGAGCTTGCACTGGGCGGCATCGACGGTGACCTGGTACTGTGGGAAGTTGCGGGCGTAGGAGGTCATGGCCATCTGGATCTCGGGCCGTTCGCCCAGCACCTTCAGGAACTGCTGCGTCTGCTCCAGGAAGAGGCCCTTGTCGCCGTCGGAGCGGTCCTGCAGGTGGAGGTCCACATTGGAGCCGAGGCCGTAGCCGGGAATCATACCGGGCTCGAAGCAGAAGATCTGTGCCTCGGGGATTTCCTTCATGAACTGGCCCATGAGCATGAGTTTCTTGATGCTGGAGGTGTGCTGCAGGCCGCTGCGCTGGCTCCAGTGCTTCAGGCGCAGGATGAGCATACCGTTGGCGGCACCCTGACCGCCCATCATGCCGTAGCCGGCGGTACGGGAGAAGGTCTGGATATCCGGGTCGTCCTTGATGATTTCCTGCACACGGTCGAGCACGCTCTCGGTGTAGGCCAGGTTGCTGCCCGGAGGACAGGTGACATCGACCATGAGCACACCCTGGTCTTCCTGGGGCACCAGGCCCTTGGGCAGGGCCGTCATGAAGAAGACCAGCAGCACCACGGCGATGACCAGACTCAGCGGGCCCACCCAGCGGTGGTTGATGACGCCGCGCAGGTGGCGCGCATAGTTGCGCGCCGTGCCGCCGTAAACCTTGTCATAGACCTTGCGGGTGCCCTTGTTCAGGCCGAGGAAGAAGCGGCTGACGGGGTTCTTGGCCACGCGGTCGCTCTTGGCGGGGCGCATCAGCATGGCGCACAGAGCGGGGCAGACCACGAGGGCCGAGATGCAGGAGATACCCACGGCCACGGCCAGCGTGACACCGAACTGGGTGTAGAACATACCGCTGGTGCCGCTCATCATCGTTACGGGGATGAACACGGCCATGAAGACGAACGTACAGGAAATGACGGCCATGGTCACGTCCGCCATGGCGTCCTTGGTGGCCTTGTAGGCCGAGGTGTAGCCCGCATCGAACTTTGCCTGAACAGCCTCCACCACCACGATGGCGTCGTCCACCACCGTGCCGATGGCCAGCACGAGGGCGAAGAGCGTCAGCAGGTTCAGCGTGAAGCCCGCCGCCTGCAGGGCGGCAAAGGTGCCGACGAGGGAGATGATGATCGAGATAGAAGGTATCAGCGTGGCGCGGAAGTCCTGCAGGAAGAGGTACACCACGAAGATGACAAGCAGGATGGCGATGATGAGCGTCTCCTCCACATTGGCGATGGACTCCAGCAGGAAGTCGTTGGACGACATCATCTGCTCGAAGTGCAGGCCCTGAGGCAGCGTCTTCTCCATCTCGCGAAGGGCGGACGTCAGGCGGTCGTTGGTCTCCTTGGCGTTCGCACCCGAGAGTTGGAAGGCCATGAAGGTGACGGAGGGCTTGCCGTTGAGCTTGCCGCTGAAGCCGTAGTCCACCTGCCCCATTTCCAGGTCCGCCACGTCGCGCAGACGCAGCAGCGAGCCGTCGGGCTTGGCCATGATGACGATGTTGCGGAACTCCTCGACCTCCTTCAGGCGGCCGGTGTAGCGCAAGGTGTACTGATAGACGTTGTCCACGCCTGCGCCATGGCCGCCCTCCATGGGTTTCTCGCCCAGACGGCCCACGGCGGCCTCCAGGTTCTGCTCGGCCAGACAGGCCGTGATATCGCTGGGCACGAGGCCGTACTGGGCCATGATCTCAGGCTTCAGCCATACACGCAAGGAGTAGTTGGCTGCGAGGGCGAACACCTCACCCACGCCCTTGATACGCTTCAGCTGAGGGGTGATGTTGATGGCCATGTAGTTGCCCATGAAGTTCGGGTCGTACTCCGGAACGTCGCTCACCATGGCGTTGATCTGAAGCATGGAGGTCTGGCGCTTGAACGTGGTCACGCCGATCATCGTGACTTCCTGAGGCAGCAGACCTTGTGCCATGCTGACGCGGTTCTGGGTGTTCACCGCGGCCATGTCAGGGTTCGTGCCCTGCTTGAAGAACACCGTAATCTGAGCGGAACCCGAGTTGGTGGCGGTGGAGGTCATGTAGGTCATGTTCTCCACACCGTTGATACTCTCTTCCAGGGGCTGGATGACGGCCTTGGTGACCGTCTCGGCCGAGGCGCCGGGGTAGGTGGCGCTGACCACGACCGTTGGCGGAGCGATGTCCGGGAACTGCTCCACCGGAAGGTTGAAATAGCTGATGGCGCCGAGCAGGACGATGACGATGGCTATGGACATGGCCATCACCGGGCGCTTGATAAATATGTTTCCTTTCATATAATAGATTATCTATGAGGTTGTTGGGTTTCCTGGGAGGGGGCTAGGGTTTTCTAGGATTTCCTAGGACTTCCTAGGGCTTCCTAGGTTATCCTAGGACTTCCTAAGTCTTCCTAAGGCTTCCCAGGCTTCTATGCTACTTCACCAGCGCTCCTTCCTTGACCATGCCGGCTCCGTCGGCGATGATCTCGTCGCCTTCCTTCAGTCCGCTCAGGACGATAAATTCCTTGCCGGTATTGTAGGGTGCCACTTCGATATTGGTGCCTTCGGCCACGCGCTGGCCATCCTTCTGCACCACCTTGAAGACTTGGTGCACGGTCTGCAGCTGCTTCACGGCGGCAGCGGGCACGATGATGTGGTTCTTCAGCTCCACGGGGATGACCACGTTGCCGGTGCTGCCGGAGTGGAGCAGGCCGCTGGGATTATTGAACACGGCACGCAGGGAGACGCTGCCGGTGGACTGGTCCACGACGCCGCTGGCCGTCTCCACGACGCCCGTCTCCTCATACATCGAGCCATCCACGAGCTGCAGACGCACGGCAGGCATGGCCTTCACGGCGGCCTCGGCACTACCGGCCTCGCGGATCTTCTCCAGCAGCTGGGCCTCGGTCATGGAGAAATAGACGTACATCTGATGGTTGTCAGAGACGGTGGTCAGGGGAGTGGGAAGGCTGGGACCCACGAGGGCTCCAACGCGGTAGGGCAGCGTGCCGACCACGCCGTCCGCCGGGCTCTTGACGACCGTGTAGCTGAGGGAGTTGGCGGCATTGGTCACGGCGGCGTTGGCCTGAGCCACGGCGGCCTTGGCCTGCATGTAGGCGTTGTTGGCCGTCTGGAGGTCAAAGTCGCTGACCACCTGCTGGGCGTGGAGGTTCTGGGTGCTTTCATAGCTGAGCTTGGCGGTAGCCTCGGCAGCCTTGGCGGCTTCGAGGTTGGCGCGGGCGGTGTTCAGAGCGGCCTGGTAGGGCACCTGGTCGATGATGAACAGGGTCTGGCCCTTGCGGACGCGCTGACCCTCGGTGACACACAGCTGCGTGAGCTGGCCACTGACCTGGGGCAGGACCTGGATGTCCTGGCGGCCGCGGATGGTGGCGCTGTACTTGGTGTCGATGGTGCGGTCTTCGGCCTTCACCTTCACCGTCTTGTAGGCCACGGGGGCGTTCTGCGGGTTCTGCGCCCCCTGCTTCTTGCCGCAAGAGACGAACAGAGCGGTTCCAACGACTGCTGCAATGAGTGCGATGGATTTCATGCTTCTTTTCATGTTGTTGTCTTTACCTTAATTTGATTGTTATTTTTACTGTTTTCTCTTCTGATTTTTGAGCGTATAAAAGCCTCCGGAGGAGACTCTTTCCCGAAATCGGGTGCAAAGGTACAACAAAATCTCGACATACGCGACATTCCAACTCTCCGAAGAGGCAAAAAAATTGTGCAAAACTTCCGTTCTGCACAACTTTTTAACACGATTTATAGGTTTTACAACACTTTCTCCTTGTCCTATTGGTCGGAATCAGCGTACAATGACCTTCTGCCGATTCACCACATAGATGCCTCGCCGCACGGGGATGGTGGCGTTGGTATCCAGCCATTCGTGGAAGATGACCTTGCCGCTGAGGTCGCTGACCGTGACGTGCTGGGGCTGCGACACCTGAATACGGAGGCACCCGTAGCCGCCTGCGGCCTGGAGCGAAGCCTCGGCCGAGACGAAGTGCCGGCTGATGTCGTCCGTGGGGTCGATGTCAGTGCCCTCCTCATGGATGACCACCTTCTGCAGGAGTACGAACTTGCCCACGGCCACGCACTTCTTGTCGCTCATGTTGGCGATGAGTCCGAGGCTCACGCGCGTGGGCTCGCTCAGGCTGAAGGAGATGGAGCCGCTCTCGCTCAGGGGCGAGGAGGCCAGGGCCTGCTCCTCGAGGTCGGCCGTCAGGGGGAGTTCTTCGCCCGCGGCGGCGGCCACGTAGGTGCCGTCCGTGAGCCAGTTGTAGTAGTAGTCATCACCATCGCGGTCGGCTATGAAGGTGTACTCGCCCTCGGGCAGTTCCACGGTCTGGAAGATCATCAGGTCCTTGATGACCTCCTCGAATCCGGAATAGGTGTCCTCGAGCGTGAGGTAGTTGTTCTTCTGGGCATCCACGTGCCACTCGGTGTAGATGGAACCGTTGCGGACCGTGTTCTTCTGCACCCAAGGCGAGGTCGTGCGGTTCATCAGCAGACGGAGGTAGCGCGAGCTGTTGGCGGGGTTGCAGGTGCCGCTGCTCTTGAAGGGGTGCTTGTAGTTCTTCAGGTAGTCGGCCGTGACGTCGTTGAAGGTGCCCTTGGGATTGAGACAGAAGATGCCCTTGGTGCTCTCCCAGGCATCGCCGTCGGGGCCGAAGTTCAGGCGCTGACCCTCAAGGCCGTGGCCCGAGCGGTCGATGACATTGCCTCCGTTTTGGTTAAAGTCATAGTAGAGCAGAAGCGAGTCATTCGTCTCAGGATCAGGCACGGGAGCGTTGGCCACGCCGAGGATGTCCTTCTGGGCGATGGCGTAGTTCCAGACGCGGAGTTCATCGATGAGGGCATTGACGGGGCGCTCCTTTCCGCCGATGGCGAAACGTGAGAGCACCGGCAGGACATTGACTCCCGAGAGGCGGCCGGAGCCCACCTTCTCCTCATCGCGATAGAACGTGAAGGCGCCACTCTTGAAGGTGATCGTGTAGTGATGCCATTCATCGGTGATGACGGTGCCCTCGGGGCTCTGGAGGCTCTTGCCGGAGCTCTCGACCACGAACTGGCCGTTGGGCTTCAGGCTGATGCGAAGGGTGGAGGCGTCGTCGCCCAGGTGGAACGAGGCGTCGGTGGTGCGGCCCGGGAACATCCACCAGTCGATGGAGAAAGCCTTCGGGGTAGTCTCGCCGAAGGGCGAGGCACTCTCCACGAGGTCATCCTCGCCGTCGAACTTCAAGCCGTTCTTGCCGTCGGCGTTGCATACCACCACGGCCCGCGAGCGCCGGAGCACGCTGGAGCCCTTGTCGTTCTCCGCCGTGAGGGTGACATCGTAGATGCCCGGCACGTCCAGGCTCACGGCTTTGTTCTGGCCCTCCACGCGATAGATCTCCACTCCGCTGGCGAGGTCCCAGGTCCACTTCTTCGGGGCGAACTTGGAATCGTCGATGAGGTTGATTTTCTCGCCGCGGAGGACGATGTTGTTCTGGATGGTGAAGGCAGCCTGGGGCTTCACGCCCACGATGCTGATGGTCTTCGTCTTCGAGGTGGTGCCCAGCTCGTTGTAGGCCGTAAGCTTGACGTTATAGGTGCCCGTGGCGGCAAAGGTGGCGGCAGCATTGGCGGTCTTCACCACTGGGTTGTCCGCTCCCTCGATTTCCCACTCGTAGGTGGCGGCGTCGATGGGCGAGGAGGTGTTGACGAAGGTGACGTGCTGCCCGGCGCCAATCTCGCCCTCGGGAACGCGGAAGTCCACGGAGGGCAGCTGGGCCGCCACGACTTCCACCTCGGCGGTCTTCTCGGAGGTCTGCCCGAAGAGGTTGGTGGTCTTCAGGCGGACGGTCTGCGTGCCGGCCTCGCGGAAGATGACCACGGGGTCCACGGTGCCCGTGATCTGCTCCTGCGCGGCTCCCGTGAAGTTCCATTCCCACTGCACCGTTCCCAAGCTGCTGAGGTCGTGCACGGGCAGGGGCCGGCCGGCCACTACGCTCGCCGCCGTCTCGAAGTCGGCATAAGCCAGGGTGTCCAGCGGGTTCAGGCGCTGGTGGTAGTCGAGGTCGCTGAGGGCGAAGTCTTCGGAATTGATGATCTGTGCATCGCTCTCGCCCTTGCTATCTATGAGGTAGATGTCGTCGCCCTCCGAGCGAGTGGACATAGTATAATAATGTGTCAGGTGCTCGTGGAGGTGGGGATAGGCGATGGGGGTCTTATAGTCATTCTTGATTTGCTCGGGGGTGCGGGCGCAGGTCCAGAAGCGGATTTCGTCGATGTCGCCCACCCAGGGTGCATCATAGACGACCTTGTAGTTCGAAGTGGTTCCTTCCGTGCGGCCGAAGACGAGGTCCGTGGCACTCTCCAGACCCTTGTGGTTATAGCGGCTGGCCCAGTTGATGAAGCGTTTGCCGTCCACAAAGACCTGCATGGACAACCCCTCGTTGACGATGGCCACATGGTGGAACGTGCCGGAGCTGATGGTGCCGGAAGAGCGGGTGTAGTCGCCGCCGTCGTGACCGATTTCGACCTGACCTCCGCTGATCATCTTGAAGAAGAAATTGGTGGTGGTGGCCTTGATTCCGTAGAAGTCGGAGCTGGGGTTGGAGCGCGGCCGGAACCAGAATTCCAGGGTGAAGTCGGGCGTGGCCTTCTCCACCAAGTGCGGGATGATGATCTGGTTGCCTTTCTTCAGGCTCGCGATGGTGTTGACGGCTTCGCCCTGAGCGGGGGCTATCATGGAGATGACGGAGGCCGAGCGCTTGCTCTCCACGTCGTAGCCATTGACCTCATAGACGGCGCTGACGGAGTAGCTTCCGCTGCCCTCGACCTGCGCCTTCCGAGCCTGACCGTCCACGGAAGTCAGCAGCTCGCCGCCCTGATAAATCCTGAAGGAAGCCGGGGTGAAGCGGCCGGCGGCCTGCAGCTGCCAGCTGAGTTCCGTGCCGTCGATGGCCAGGTTGCTGGGGACGGGCACCGCCTCGCCGAGCACCACGGCCGTCAGCTGAGTCTTACGCCCCTTGCTGGGCACATCCACGGGCCCCTCCAGCGGGAAGGGCACTTCCACTCCGTCGCGGTCGAGGGTGTAGTCGAGGATGCTGACTTCATGAATCTTGCCTTCGCCCTCACCCCAGGAACGGGTTTCCACCCAGAAGAAATACTTCAGCGGGCGGCTGAGGTCGAAGTCCGAGGTCAGGTCCGTCAGGTCATAGCCGAACTCCATGGGTTCGGGGTGCAACCCGTCGAACCAGCGGCCAAGCATGGGTATTTCGGGAGCCGGCTGGGTCTTGCCCTGATTGCCGTCGCCGCAGTAGTTGAAGTGGGTCAGGGTGATGGACTTCTCCGGCTTCGTGGCATTGACGTCCTGCGCCACACCGACGTTCAGGCATATCTCCGAGCGGCGCGTGTACTCCATCTTCACGCGGATGGTGCGCAGGGGGCGATAGTCGCGCATGACGTCGTAGAAACCGGGGGTGAAACTGTTCTCCTTGGGCCACCCCTTGACGCTATTGCTCTTCTCATAGGGGCAGTAGATGAAGCCGTTGTTGGCATAGCCGTCGCCCCAGGAATTACAGATGATCCACGCTCCTACTTCATTATCGCCGTCGGCATTCATCTCTTCGCCGATGACGCCATTTCCGTCGAGGTCAAACTCGATGCGGTCGTCGTAGCCCACAATGGTCATCGCGTGGTTGTAGGTCTCGTTCCAGTCGGTGATGTACTTCATGCCAGTGACTCCCACGGCATCGTTGACCTCGGTCTTCGGGATATTTCCCTCGAAGGGACCTGCCGCCACGCCGATGCCGCAGATGCCGCCCGAGGCGTAGCTATCATCGCCACATCGGTTCCAGAGGTAGTTCTTGACGATTTCCCGACCTTCGGGAGTGCCGCAGTTCATGGGGAAGCTATTGCCGGTGAGGATGCGGTTGTGCATGGTGGCGAACCAGCTGTCATAACCCTGCATCCAGCCGCAATCGTCGTCCTGGTCGTCCTGCCCGGAGTTACCGTAGATGCGGCTATAGGTGGTACCTCCATAGACGGCCACGCTGGCGATACCCACATCACGTCCCAGGCGGTCATAACCCGTACCTCCCGTGCCGTTGGTGTTCAGCATCCAGGGGAAGTGGGTGGCGTAGCGTCGCTCATCGGAATCTGCGGCCGAGAAGCGGGCCGTGTTGATCTGGTTGGTGAACTGATAGTAGATGCTGGAGGCCGCGCCACACGAGCCGCCAGACTGGTTGATGATCGGCGGGAAGGAGGGGTTCAGGGCATTGTTGATGTGGTCGGGGCGCCGTTTGCCCTCGGCCTCGTTGCGTTTCACCCGTCTGACCATCTTCCGGTAGGCCTCATAGTTAATGTTCTTCGGCTTGGGGTCGGGCAGGTCGGGATACTTCTCGCGATCCCAGAGGGGAGCCTGGGCAGAGGCCGTTGCGAAAGCGGCCAGCGCGAGGGTGATTAGACTTAGACGTAAGTTGTTCATAGAGGTAAATTATTTTTGTTGAAAGTTTCGGGGGGATAGTTTCGGGTTGGAAGCTTTCGGGCTTATGGAGTCCTATTTCTTGCCGAACCGCTCCAATCCGCCTTCCAGCCACTTGACGAAACCGGGGATGTCTTCTTTGTAGCTGAAAGAACCGGAGAGAGGACGTCCGTCGTGATCCACGAGGACATAGAAGGGCTGGGTCTGGGCACCGAACTTGGTGCGCTGGAGGTAGCTCCAGCGGTCGCCCACGGTACGCAGCTTGCGCGTGGTGCCATCGGCCTCGGTGACTTCCTGCGGAGCGGGCAGCGGCGTCTTGTCGTCCACGTAAAGGCTGACGAGCACGAAATCCTCGGTCATCAGCTGCTTCACGCGTGAGTCGGGCCACACGGCGGCTTCCATCTTACGGCAATTCACGCATCCGAAGCCCGTGAAGTCCAACATCACGGGTTTGCCCAAACGGCGGGCAGCGGCCATGCCTTCTTCATAGTCGGTGTAGGTGGCTTCCACCGTGTTCTGGTTGAGGTTGAAGTCCTGGGTCCACATGGGAGGAGCAAAGGCGCTGACGGCCTTGCACGGAGCACCCCAGAGACCGGGTACCATATAGAGCGCAAAGGCGAGCACACACAGGGCGGAGAGGAAACGCGTCACGCCAATCTTCGGACGCTGGATGACGTTGCCCTCATCGTCGTATTCGTCCTCGTCGTGCGGCAGGCGGATCCAGCCGAGGAGGTAGAAACCCATGAGGGCAAAGATGAGGATCCAGAGACAAAGGAACGCCTCGCGATCGAGCAGGCGCCAGCCGTAGGCCAAGTCTGCCACACTCAGGAACTTCAGCGCAAAGGCGAGTTCCACAAGACCCAGCACCACCTTGATGACATTCATCCAGTTGCCGCTCTTAGGAGCAGACTTCAGCCAAGTGGGGAACATAGCGAAGAGGGTAAAGGGAGCCGCCAGCGCGAGCGCAAAGCCCAGCATGCCAACTGTGGGGGCTATGACGCTGCCGCTAGTGACCATATCCACCAGCAGCAGGCCGATGATGGGACCCGTGCAGGAGAACGAGACGAGCACCAACGTCAGTGCCATGAAGAAGATTGAAAGCAGACCCGTCGTGGAGCTCGCCTTCTCGTCGATCTTGTTGGACCACGAAGCGGGCAGGATGATCTCGAAGCCACCCAGGAACGAGGCGGCGAAGACCACCAGCAGGGCGAAGAGGAAGAGGTTGAACACGGCGTTCGTGGAGAGGGCGTTCAGCGACGAGGGTCCCCAGATGAGGGTGACCAACAGGCCGAGTCCCACGTAGATGACCACGATGCTGAGTCCATAGAGGATTGCGTCCTTGAGGCCCTTCTGCTTGTCGTCCTTGGCGCGCTTGAGGAAGAAACTGACGGTCATCGGGATGATGGGCCACACGCAGGGGGTCAGCAGGGCAATCAGCCCACCCAGCACACCCAGCAGGAAGATGCCCCAGAGCGAGCGTGACTGGGTGTCGGAGGCGGCATCTAGCTCGTGGAGTTCGGAGATGACGGGGGTCCAGAGGGAAGAGGACTCGCCCTCAGCTCCCTCTGTCAGGGAGGAAGCGCTCACCTCTGACTGGGCGTCTGCCTCGTTTCCGGCTTCGGCTCCAGCTTCGGCACCTGTTTCCGTTCCAGCTTCAACACCGGTTCCTACACCAGTCCCGTTTCCGGCCGCATCACCACCTTGGGCACCACCTTCCAGGTGTCCGTTCTCCCCCTTCAAGGGGAGTGAGGAGGGTGTCTGGGAGTCCTTTGCTGAGGAGAGCGCCTCTCCCTCAAAACTAAACTCCACCGGAGTGGGCGGCATGCAAGCCTCGTCGTTGCAAGTACCATATTCCAGGTAGCCAGCAGCTTTCCACTTACCACCCTTCAGACGCAGGCGTTGGGTAGCCGTGCCCTTGGTTTCAAAGTACGTCACGTCGCACTCGAAGACGTTGTCGTGCACCTTCTTGGGTGTTGGTGAGAGGCGCAGAGCACCCTCCAGCTGGGCTCCCTCCAACGTCTCGATGTTGAAGGTCATCGGAGTGGGACCGCCGTCGTTGTCCGGACCATAGACGTGCCAGCCGGGTTCAATGGCAAAACTGAAAATCAGATCCACCAGGTCATCGTGACCGCTGACGGGTTGCTGCTTGACGGAGGCCTTTACGGGATTCTGGGCGAACGCGAGTGCGCACGCGAAAAACATGAAAAGGAGTGTTGCGTAACGTTTCATTTAGAATGGATTTTGTAATTTTCTGCCGCAAAGGTAGTGGTTTTCGGCGGAACGTCCAAATTTTCAGGCATCATAGTGCCGCAACGCAAGCGAAACCACCTAAAAAAGTCAGACGCCCCCGCAAGCACGCAGCATAAAAGATGTGCGCCATCCGGAGAACATCTCCCCAGGGATGGCACACAACATTCGTTCGACATCTGAAGTCGATTGGAAAGGACATTTATAATTTAAGGTACGCACGCACATGCGCGCATGAAGGGTTCTACCCCACCCTGCTCTTACTTCTTGGCCAACAGGTCGCGGATCTCGGTCAGCAGGACCTCTTCCTTGGTGGGTTCGGGCTCTGCAGCAGGTTCGGGTGCAGGAGCTTCCTCCTTCTTCAGCTTGTTCATAGCCTTGATGAGCAGGAAGATGCAGAATGCCACAATGAGGAAGTCGATGCACGTCTGGATGAAGGCACCGTAGTTGAGGGTGATGGCCTCGGTGGCCTTCTGAATGACCTCGCCTGCCTCATTGACCACTTCGGGCTGAGCCTCCTTCAGCGTGACGGCAAGATCAGCGAAGTTCACGTTGCCCATCAGCATGGCGATGGGGGGCATGATGATATCGTTCACTACGGAGGTCACGATCTTGCCAAAAGCACCGCCGATGATGACACCAACTGCCATGTCAACTACGTTTCCGCGCATTGCGAAGTCCTTAAACTCTTGAATAAAGCTACTTTTTGCCATAATTTTACATATTTTAGTGGGTTTGATGTCGCAAATATAAAACAAATTTTGTAATTTTGCCGCGCAAAACAAGAAAAAAATGACTCAAAAGGCTATCTACACCCTCATTTTGGCACTTTGCACCCTGCTTTTGGCAGCCTGCAAGTCCGCAGAATATTGCAATTGCGGATAAATAGAGCCTCGAAAGTCTTACACCCCCCGAATGTGCTAACACACACATATCTTTTCATTCATTTAAAACAACAAAAAGAAAATGACAAAAGTTGCTATTAACGGCTTCGGCCGTATCGGTCGCCTCGCTTTCCGTCAGATGTTCGAGGCTGAAGGTTATGAAGTAGTCGCTATCAACGACCTCACCAGCCCCAAGATGCTGGCTCACCTGCTGAAGTATGACACCGCTCAGGGCGGTTTCTGCGGCAAGTTCGGCGAGAACAAGCACACCGTAGAAGCTGGCGAAGACTACATCGTCGTCGACGGCAAGAAGATCACCATCTATGCTATCCCCAACGCTGCCGAACTGCCCTGGGGCAAGCTCGATGTTGACGTCGTCCTGGAGTGCACCGGTTTCTACACCTCCAAGGAGAAGGCTTCTGCTCACCTCACCGCTGGTGCAAAGAAGGTCGTCATCTCCGCTCCCGCCGGCAATGACCTCCCCACCATCGTTTACAACGTCAACCACAAGACCCTGACTCCCGCCGACACCGTCATCAGCGCTGCCAGCTGCACCACCAACTGCCTCGCTCCCATGACCAAGGCTCTGAACGACTTCGCTCCCATCCAGAGCGGTATCATGACCACCGTGCACGCCTACACCGGCGACCAGATGATCCTCGACGGTCCTCAGCGCAAGGGTGATGTCCAGCGCGCTCGCGCAGGTGCCCAGAACATCGTTCCCAACAGCACCGGTGCTGCCAAGGCTATCGGCCTCGTCATCCCCGAACTCAACGGTAAGCTCATCGGCGCAGCTCAGCGCGTTCCGACTCCCACCGGCTCCACCACCATCCTGCACGCTGTTGTGAAGGGCGAGGTCACCGTTGAGGGCATCAACGCTGCCATGAAGGCTGCTACCAACGAGAGCTTCGGCTACACCGAGGAGAAGCTCGTCAGCAGCGACATCATCGGCATGAAGTTCGGTTCTCTCTTCGATGCCAACCAGACCATGGTCAGCAAGATCGGCGACGGCAACTCCCTCGTTCAGGTTGTTGCTTGGTACGACAACGAGAACAGCTACACCAGCCAGATGGTTCGCACCATCAAGTACCTCGCTGAGCTGAAGTAAGAAATCCTTCCATTTTTATAGCCGCTCTCCTCGAACCGCGAAGAGGGCGGCTTATTTTTTTCTCCAAGCAAGAACGATGATAAAGATAGAGACACAGCCTGCCGACAGCCCGCTGACAGGACAGAGCAAATGGTGGGGAGAACCTGATATGCCCGACGATCTGGACTATCCCGAAGTGCTGGTGACAGCCGACGACGGCGACAACTGGCAGGACCCGTTGACCTTCGTCTGCCAGATCCGTTGTGAGGACATTGCCGCGCTCGATCCCGAGGGAGTGCTGCCCCACGAGGGTATGCTCTACTTTTTCGCTGCTCTCGACTATTTCCTGGGCGACATCGGAGCCCTCTCCTATCCCGGCATGGGACAATGGCAGCAGCAATACTTCCGTGTGCTCTACGCGCCGTCATGCGACGAGCTGCACACCCACCATATTGTCAACGAGGACGGAACCCCTGCCACGCTGCCTGCCGAGGCCATCACCTTCACCGCCTGCGACGAGCACACAGACGGCATCAGAATGCTGGGATACCCCTATATCGAAGAGGTACGCGAGGCGATGCCCGCCATGCTCTCGCTGCTGCAGGTGGACGAGGACGACCGCTGGAACCTCACCTTCCACGACTGCGGAACGCTCAACTTCATGATTCATCCCCGCCACCTGAAGGAACGGCGATGGGAGAAAACCGCCTGCTACCTTTATTCCTTCTGACAAAGCTAACCGCTATGGATAACAGACAGAGAATACAACGCCTCGTCACCATTACCGACGAGATGCGCAAGAACTCAGAAGAGATGCGCAGCTGGAAGAATATCCCGCAGGCCAAGGAGTGCGTGGAGCTACTGAAGGCTATCGACGACCCCGAGGAAACGCCGATGGGCAAGGCGTTGGCGTGCGAAGCCGTCATCGAACAACTGCCGGAATACGATGTGCCACGACTGGTACTGGGCATCCTGCGCTACCAGCTGGAACTGGTAGGGCAGTCGGACGAGCCGGAATCCAGCGGTTATCCCACGGTGGACGGAGTTCAGGCAGAAATCCGGCGTCTGGAGGATTACATCGACACAGAGCATGTCAGCATCAAGGAGTTCATGGACAAGTACCATCGGTCCCTGAAGTTTGCTCCCGTGGAGCGCACACCCATGTGGGAGAAGCACTACTATGAAGTGGAGGAGGAATGCGACCGCCGCCTGGGCGAGACGCCGCGCGGCATGGGTTTCTGCTTCGCCTATTGGAGCACCCTGCGCCAAGTCCTTTCGGAGCGCGGCATCCAATGGCAGTCGCCCAGCGAACTGAATCCGCGAGTGATGTTTGATTAAGATGGAAAAAATGATAACCATACTCGGACCTACCGCTTGCGGCAAGACAGCCGTCGCCACCCAGCTGGCTGCCCGTTTCTGGCAGCAGGGCACGGGCGCCGAGATCATCTCCGCAGACTCCCGCCAGGTCTTCCGCGGCATGGACATCGGAACCGGCAAGGACCTCGCCGACTACGACGTCCCCACCTCTCCCTCCTCCGCTTCTCCCTCCTCCGCTTCTCCCTCCCCCGCTTCCCCCTCCTCCGCTTCTCCCTCCTCCGTTTCTCCCTCCTCGCCCTCCTCCGCTTCTGCCTCCCCCGTTTCTCCCTCCTCGCCCTCCTCCGCTTCTGCCTCCCCCGTTTCTCCCGTCGAGGCAGTGGTGCCCGGCGGTTTCCCGCCGGGTCTCCCGTCGGGCCTCCCCCCCGTCCTGCACATTCCCTACCACCTCATCGACATCGCCCAGCCGGGCACCAAGTACTCCGTCTTCGAGTTCCAGCGCGACTTCATGCGCGCGTATATAGATATAGGTTCGCGCGCGCGAGTGCCCATCCTCTGCGGCGGCACAGGGCTGTACATCGAGAGCGTGCTCCGCGGCTACAACCTCGTCGAAGTACCCGTGAACCCCGAATTGCGCCGGCAGCTGGAGGGCAAGACCCTCGCGGAGCTCACAGCCATCCTTGCCACCTACAAGCGCCTGCACAACACCACCGACGTGGACACCGCCCGCCGCGCCATCCGCGCCATAGAAATCGAGGAATACTACCGCCAGAGCGGCCTCTCGCACTCCTCCGCCGTCCCCAGCGCGGAAGTTCCCCCGTCTACTTCCCCTGCAGCCTGCGGCCTTGTCGGCGGACTCCCCTCCGCCATCCCCTCCATCACCATCGGCCTGGACATCCCCCGCGACCTGCGACGGGAGCGCATCACAGCACGCCTGCGCCGCCGCCTCCAGGAGGAACACATGACCGACGAAGTGCAGCACCTGCTGGACTCCGGAGTGCCAGCCGAAGCACTGCTGAGCTATGGTCTCGAATACCGCTACATCACCCTACACCTCCTCGGACAGCTCTCCTTCGACGACATGGCGCGCCAGCTCGAAATCGCCATACATCAGTTCGCCAAGCGGCAGATGACCTACTTCCGGGGAATGGAGCGAAGGGGCGTAAACATCCGCTGGATTGATGCAACAAGCGCTCCAAAAGACGTTGCAGATGAAATTTTCGGCATTTTTCTTGCTTCCTTCAAAGAAAAGCTGTAACTTTGCACTCGCTAAGACGAAAAATCCTAAAATTCATAACCCATAATAACAACTAAAAACCCAAAAAGAAAAAAATGAAAATTTCCAAGATTGAACATCTGGGCATTGCCGTGCAGAGCATCGACGAAGTCCTCCCCTATTTCGAGAACGTCCTCGGACTGAAGTGCTACAAGACAGAGGTCGTTGAGGACCAGAAGGTGAAGACTGCCTTCCTCAAGGTTGGCGAAGTGAAACTCGAACTCCTCGAGCCCACATGCCCCGAGAGCACCATCCAGAAGTGGCTGGACAAGGGCAACAAGGGCATCCACCACATGGCATTCTGCATCGAGGACGGCGTGGCCAACGCCCTCGCCGAAGTCAGCGAGAAGGGCATCCGACTCATTGACGAAGCTCCCCGCAAGGGCGCCGACGGACTCCAGATCGCATTCCTCCACCCGAAGTCCACAGTAGGCATCCTCACAGAGCTCTGCGAAGACCCCAACAAGTAAACAAAGAACAGCAAAGAAAAGAACTTTTAGTACTAGTATTTCAAACATTTGTTGATTTGTTAATCCCCCGCTGCCTGTGAAGGTCGCGGGGGATTCTGCTTTCAATCTCTGATAAAATAATGAATGTGGTGTTGTAGCTCTTGGTATGATGGGGTTTTATGGATATTTCAGGCGGGTTCTTTATGGATATTTCCTGGTGCAAGCAGCTGCCGGAGGCTCAATGAATCAGGATCTTGCGCGCCCGCGGCTTGCCGCCCTGCAGCTCGCGGCGGATCAGCAGCCCCCGGGCATCGGGGCCCGCGGCACGTCCGCTGAGGTCGCATGTCACGACGGCTGCCGTCGCAGGCCTCTCCGCAGCGGGGGCAGCGACGCCCGTAGGGGGCTGCGAGAACTGCCAGCTGTCGAACTCGAACAGCGACTTCCCGGAGCCCTGGAAGGTGAAGCTGATGTCCCGCACGCCCGTCAGCGGCGCCGCGAGGTCGGCCACGACCTCCACCCATTCCCCGTCCGTAGGCTCCACGGCCACACGCGCCTTCACGCTGCCCGTCCTGCTGCCCTGGCGCACCACCAGCGTGGCTTTCTGGGACGAACGTACCCGCGCCTTGAAAGAGAGCGCACCCTCGCTGCCGAAGTCCACGTTGCGAACCTTGATGTAGCCGCTGGAGCTGATGTTGGTCACGTAGCATTGGCGGTAGTCACCCACGCAGAGGATGCCCGAGCTCTGGTTGATGGTCTCGGCCTCCTGCCGCACGTAGGGATCCAACGTCTGCAGCGGCTCCACGCCCTTGGTGGTGAACTTTATCAGCGGCAGCGAGCCGTCCTCGTTCCGGGTAAACTCCTCCACGCATGTCGAGCGCTTGAAGCCCCCGCCGCCGGGCAGTTTGCCGTTGTGGTAGAACATATAGTGGTGTCCGCGGAATTCCACGCTGCCGCCGTGGATGGTGAAGCTGCCGTCGGCCTG
Source organism: uncultured Prevotellaceae bacterium (assembly GCA_900318115.1). GTDB lineage: Bacteria > Bacteroidota > Bacteroidia > Bacteroidales > Bacteroidaceae > Physcousia. The sequence goes on from ONJJ01000006.1 coordinate 78,659, forward strand.
ACCCATCACCTTGCCGCCGTAGGTCCAGGGGCCCGTGACCTTGTCGGCTGTGGAGTAGGCCCAGTACTCCGGCACTCCGCCTGCGGCGTATTCCAGGTAGTACTTGCCGTCGCGCTTGTAGATCCACGATGCCTCCTCGAAATTCGTCTTCGGAGTGCCGTTGTCCTCATATCCCTTGAAGGGTCCGAAGGCCTTCTCGTCCCTCGTCTTCACCTCCACCTCGCCGCCCGTGATGGCTGTCATGCTCTTCGTCAGCCGCGCGTACCAGAGGTTGTTGTTGCCGTAGAAGAGGTACGCCTGGCCGTTGTCGTCGATGAACACCGTGGGGTCGATCTTGAACCAGCCCTGCACCAGCGGCTTGCGGATGGGGTCGCGGTAGGGGCCTGCGGGGGAGTTCGCCACAGCCACGCCGATGCCCGGATAGGCCTGACCCTTGATGGTGGCGGTGACGTACCAGTACCACTTGCCATTGCGCTCTATACACTGGCTCGCCCAGCAGTCGTTGTCTTGCTTGGCCCACGCGGAGAACGTAGCCGACGTCAACGGCGTGCCCCGGTACGTCCAGTTCACCATGTCCACCGTGCTGTAGAGCAGCCAGTCCTTCATCGTGAAATAGCCGTTCTCGGTGACGTCCTCGTCATGATCCACGAAGAGGTAGAGCGTGTCGCCGTGCACGTAGGGCGCCGGGTCTGGAGTATATCGGTCGCAGATTATCGGGTTCTGAGCCACAACATTCAGCGCCACAATAGCGCCGCACGTCGCCAGCGCCACTCGCCTGCACAATCCCGGCATCATCGTACCATCCATCTGTATTTTCATTTTCTTTTCCATTTTCAGTTTGTTTTCATGTTTATTCAGCGGGGCTCTTCTGCCCCCTTATCATGCGACCTTATTGCCCGTCCAGAGAACTGTCCATGTTCCCCTTCGGGCATCATCACGTTTTCGCCTGCAAAGATACGACTAATCTCCTCCACTCTGCCTCCTCGCACGTCTCGCTTATTTCCACTTTCGTCTCACATCTGCCAAAAGAGCCTCCAGCTAAAGAGGTGTGTTCTATTACCACCTCAAAAGAAAGCCCTGCGAAGGCAACAGCGGCAGATGGTGAGCAGACAGAGGGAGAGGAAAGAGACATCCCCGCTTGTCCTGATGGGCAGGCGGGGATGAGTATTGGAGGCGGGGGAGAGCTCCGCACAAATATGCGCGGCACCCAACCTTCGCAGGGTCACACGAGAGAGGGACGGCACCCGGCCTTCGCAGGGTCACACGAGAGGGGGCGGCACCAAACCTTCGCAGGGTCACACGAGAGGGGGGGCACCAAACCTTCGCAGGGAATCGAGGCCGAAGCTGGCGAGGGGGAAGGTCAGAGGTTGCGGCCGTGACAGTTCTTGAACTTCTTGCCGCTTCCGCAGGGACAGGGGTCATTGCGACCGGGGAGTTTCTCGGCGGTGAAGGGCGTACGGGGCTGCTGTGCGCGGGTGTCCTGAGCGGCAGCTGCCTGCTGGGCAGGGTCGTTGAGGTCTTCGGGAGCTTGACCGCCGGCGTAGTCGGGACGGCTGTACTGGGGTGCGGCCGTGGTGCCTCCGCGGCTGGTCTGGTATTGTGCGCGCTGTGCGGCGGCGGCACGTGCGCGGCGGCGGGCTTCCTGCTCGGCGGCACGCTGCTGGGCGTCGTCCGGAGCCTGGGTCTGCTGCTCGGGCACCTGACCGCGCATGAGGATGCTGATGGTCTGGTTGTTGATGCGGTTGACCATCTTGTCGAAGAGCTGCACGCTCTCGAGCTTGAAGATGAGCAGGGGATCCTTCTGCTCGTAGGAGGCGTTCTGTACGCTATGCTTCAGCTCGTCGAGTTCGCGGAGGTTCTCTTTCCAGGCCTCGTCGATGACGTGAAGCATGATGGCCTTCTCGAAGGCGGTGACGAGGGCACGTCCCTCGGTCTCGCAGGTGGTCTTGAGGCTAACGCCACCGATGTTATACACGCGGCGGCCGTCAAGGATGGGTACCATGACAGGACGCTCGGCCCACTCCTGCCCGTTGGGGCCGTCGTAGATGGGCTTGAAGACTTTGAAGACGTCGGCGGCGATGCGCTCTGTCTTCTGCTGGAAGCGGGCGAGCACGGCCTGGTAGGCTTTCTCCTCGAGGTCGGGTCGCTTCATGTCCGCGAGGTCCTGCTCCGTGAAGGGCACTTCCATAGCGAAGATTTCGATGAACTGCTCCTTCATCTGGTCGAGGGTGGCGCAGTTCTCAATGATGGAACACACGCGGTCATAGAGCATGTCGGCGATGTCCATGCCCAATCGCTCGCCCATGAGTGCATGGCGGCGTTTCTCATAAACGACGGTGCGCTGCTTGTTCATGACGTCGTCGTACTCGAGCAGGCGCTTGCGGACGCCGAAGTGGTTCTCCTCGACCTTCTTCTGGGCGCGCTCGATGCTGCTGTTGATCATCGGGTGCTCGATCATCTCACCATCCTCAAATCCGAGGCGATCCATGACCTTGGCGATGCGCTCGCTGGCGAAGAGGCGCATGAGCTTGTCCTCCAGTGAGACGAAGAAGACGGAGCTGCCGGGGTCTCCCTGACGTCCGGAACGGCCACGCAGCTGGCGGTCCACACGGCGGCTCTCGTGGCGCTCGGTGCCGATGATGGCCAGACCTCCTGCGGCCTTGACCTCAGGTGAGAGCTTGATATCGGTACCACGACCGGCCATGTTGGTGGCGATGGTGACGGCTCCGAGGCCGTTCGTGGACTGACCGGCCAGAGCCACGATGTCGGCTTCCTTCTGGTGGAGCTTGGCGTTGAGGACCTGATGGGGTATCTTGCGGAGGGAGAGCATGCGGGAGAGCAGCTCGGAGATCTCCACGCTGGTGGTGCCGACGAGGGTGGGTCGGCCGCTGTTGCGCATCTTCTCGATTTCGGCGATGACGGCGTTGTACTTCTCGCGCTGGGTCTTATAGACGCGGTCGTTCATGTCCTCGCGGATGACGGGACGGTTGGTGGGGATTTCCACGACATCGAGCTTGTAGATGTCCCAGAACTCACCGGCCTCGGTGACGGCCGTACCGGTCATGCCGGCCAGCTTGTGGTACATACGGAAGTAGTTCTGCAGGGTGATGGTAGCGAAGGTCTGCGTGGCAGCCTGCACCTTCACGTGCTCCTTGGCCTCCACGGCCTGGTGCAGTCCGTCGCTCCAGCGGCGGCCTTCCATGACGCGGCCCGTCTGCTCATCAACAATCTTGATTTCGCCGTCAACGATGATGTATTCCTCGTTGAGGTTGAACATGGCATAGGCCTTCAGCAGCTGCTGGATGGTGTGCACGCGCTCGCTCTTGATGGCATAGTCGGTGTAGAGCTGGTCCTTCTTCTGCACGCGCTCCTCGTCGGTGAGCGAGGTGTCGCCCTCGAGAGCAGAGAGCTGCCCGGTGATGTCGGGCAGGACGAAGAGGTCGTCGTCGTGGACCTGCCCCGCCAGCCAGGCATTGCCCTTGTCGGTGAGATCGGCGCTATTCATCTTCTCCTCGATAACGAAGTAAAGGGGTTCCACAGCCTCGGGCATGCGCTTGTTGTTGTTCTCCATGTAGATCTCCTCGGTGGCGAGCATACCGCTCTTGATGCCAGGTTCGGAGAGGAACTTGATGAGGGGCTTGTTCTTGGGCAGAGCCTTGTAGGAGCGGAAGAGGGAGAGGAAGCCGGCAGCGGTCTTCTCCTTGTCGTTCTCGGCCTGCCCCTCGGCGATGAGTTTCTTGGCCTCGGCCAGGTACTGGGTGGCCAGCTGGCGCTGCACGCCCACGAGCTTCTCCACCAGGGGCTGGTACTCCTCGAACATCTGGTCGTCGCCCTTGGGCACGGGACCACTGATAATAAGAGGTGTGCGGGCATCGTCGATGAGCACGGAGTCCACCTCGTCGACGATGGCATAGTTGTGGGCACGCTGCACGAGGTCCTCGGGCGAGGTGGCCATGTTGTCGCGCAGGTAGTCGAAGCCGAACTCGTTGTTGGTGCCGAAGGTGATGTCGGCCTGGTAGGCACGGCGGCGGGCTTCGCTGTTGGGCTGGTGTTTGTCGATGCAATCAACGCTGAGGCCGTGGAACATATAGAGCGGCCCCATCCACTCGGAGTCGCGCTTGGCCAGGTAGTCATTGACGGTGACCACGTGTACGCCGTTGCCAGTGAGGGCATTGAGGAACACAGGGAGTGTGGCTACGAGGGTCTTACCCTCACCTGTGGCCATCTCGGCAATCTTACCCTGATGGAGTACGGTGCCGCCAAAGAGCTGCACGTCGTAGTGAATCATGTTCCACACGGTCTCGTTGCCGCCTGCCACCCAGTGGTTGTGGTAGATGGCGCGGTCGCCGTCGATGTCCACGAAGTCGTGGCGCGCTGCCAGCTCGCGGTCGAAGTCTGTGGCGGTGACCACGACGTCCTCGTTGTTGGTAAAGCGCTCAGCGGTGGACTTGACGATGGCAAAGGCCACGGGACGGATTTCGTCGAGGACTTTCTCATAGACTTCGAGAACATCCTTCTCCAGTTTGTCGATTTTCTCGAAGATGGGTTTGCGGTCCTCGATGGGCGTCTGCTCGATGGTGGCTTTCAGCTCGTCGATCTGGGCACGCAGGGGTTTTCCAGCCTCGCGGATCTGAGCCTGAAGTTCCTTGGTGCGGGCACGCAGCTCGTCGTTAGAGAGAGCCTGAATCTCAGGATAGATGCGCAGCACCTCGTCCACGAGCGGTTGGATTTGTTTCATATCGCGGTCGCTCTTGTTGCCGAAGAGTTTCCGCAGCAGTTTCATGAATTCCATATTATGATTTTATGATTTGCAATTTATAATTTAAAATTTTCCCGAATATCGGAATATCGGTATAATGACATGCCGAAACTATAATTTACTTGATGACCAGCGGCATCTCCCTGCTGCCATTGGGAGCCCGAATACGCAGGCACCGGGCCAGCGTGGGGGCCACAGCCGCCGTGGAGACGGGAGCCGAGAGGCGCTCGACACGCACGTCGGGAGCCATGAAGAAGAGGGGGTACGAGAGGTAGGGCTCACCCTGATTGACGTACTCCGAGCCCTGTTCGCTCTGAATGCGCCAGCCGGGGTTCACGTCGATAATAATGTCGCCGGAGCGGGCACTGTTCCACCCCGAACGCACGCGATCAAGTCCCTTGACCCACGCTCCGAGCGCCAAGCGCTGGGAGGTATAGACATCGCGCACGCCATCCATTTGGGAGAGGAACTCCTCGGCACGCGCCAAGACGTCGTTCAGGTTCAACTGCTTGTGCTCGATGAGCTTGTGGTCGAGGTAGATCTGCTGGTTATAGGTCGATACCACGAACTGGGCTTGTCCGTAGAGAGCCGTGAGATACATGTTGAGCAGCATGGAAGCACGCTGCATGGAAAAGGTGCCCGAGGGGATGCGGTTTCCGACGAAGTCGATGTCGTCGGCATCGCTGTCGGCATAGCCCGTGGAGGACACCACGTAGAGCACGTCCTCGCGCTTGACCACCTGCTCCACGCTGGAGAAGATATGAGCCAAGGCAAGGTCCAGGCGAACGTAGATGTCCTGCAGCTCCGAGGGGCTGCGGAAGATGCTCTGATGTTCGTAGTTGCCGGCGTAGAGCCCCACATTCAAGAGGTCAGGGACGGCGTCGCCTCCGATGCCCGAAGCGGAGAGACAGCGGTCAACGAAGAGGGCTACCTCCTCGTTGATGAGCCCGGAGGTCTTCAGCTGACGGAAACGGCGGTCGCCCCGGAACTGATGCTTGAAGTCACGCCCGTCGGCATCGGCGGCATTCTGGTAGTAATGGAACGACTGCAGGGCACCGTCGTAGAAGGGTGTCCACACCTGCTTGGCGATGCGCTTGGCGAGGGACTTCTGGCGTTCATAATCCTGTGCCCACGTGGGGAAGGCACCATAGTAGGCCGTACCGCTCCAAGCACCCGTCTGGTCGTTGAGCCAGAAAGCACCATCAGCAGCATGACCCGCCAGCAGCACGGCCATATCGCGCTCGGGACAGATACTATAAACGTGAGCGCGGCCGCCCGTGGCCATCTCCAGCTCGTCGGAGAGCGAGGTAGTCAGGAGATAGCGCGGAGAGGTCTTTTCGGAGGTCTGATGCCCCTGGAAAGCGGGGTCGTCCACGCAGTAAACAGGCTGCAGTGTCTGGCGTGAGAGCCACTGCAGCGAGGGGATGCCGTTGTCGTAGGGGATGGCACCGGTGCTCAGGCATGCTGCGGCCGAAGCACGATCGGCCCCGCGGAAGGGCTGCTGCGCATCGGCGTAGTACTGCGACTCGGCCATCAGACGCTTCAGGCCTCCCTCTGTGTAGAGCGGAGAAAAAGCCTCCATGTAGTCCGTACGCAGTTGGTCGATGAGGATGTTCACCACCAGACGCGGCAACTCGGGCGCAGCCTGCGCCTCGACTCCCGAGAGAGCAAGCAGGGCCACGAGGCTGGTCAGCAGACAGGTCTTATTTATGGTCGGAGTGGACTTCATTTATTTCGATAAAGGAGCAGATGCACTACTGCACGACTCAGCAAAAGTAGTGCCAAAGGTAGAATCAGCTCGCTAAAATCTTGGGGTATGATGAAATATAAGAGCAGGAAAACGACGATGCCCACAGCCGCAAAAGCGTGATAGACACAGGGCTCGTGACGTCTGTCGGCCTGCACGACGGAATAGACGAAAAAGAGGGGAATGGGGTTGAGCAGCCAGACCTGCCAATTTGACGCAACAGCGGGGTGTACGGAGAAGAGTGCCATGAAGCAGAGCAGTATGCCGGCCAGCCCCTGCAAGGTCATCAGCACGGCATCCACGGGCCAGCAGATGCGGCGGCGCTTCCACTCGAAGAAAGCCACACACAGCCCCACAACCAGCAGCAACCAACCCAGCAGACGCGGCGAGACGGGGAACGACGGCTGAGCGGCGGCAGCGGCCTGCTGGCGAGTGGCGTTGGCCTCGATGAGGATACGGCTCTCACGAACCAGGTTGCGATAATGCTGGCGACCGGCGTCGATGAAGGCGCTGTCCACGTAGTTCATCAGATAGAGGGGAGCGAACATCTCGTCACGCTCAGTAATCAGCGTATCAACGTCCACACCGAGCAGCAGGTCATTACCCTCGCGAGCCCAGGGATGTCCCTCGGTGTACTGATCCAACATAGTGCGGAACGTGTTGCGGGTGGCCCTCACGGGGTAAATAACGCGCCCCCGGATGCACTCCTCTATTATATCACGTGCGCGCGTAGTGCAATTATTACGGAATATGTTGTAGCGATAGACGCGGTTTTCGGGCCGGCTCTCTGCGCGCAAGGAATCGCTCAGCCGCTGGGCTTCCTCGGGAGTGAGGTTCAGCACCTGCTCCCGAACCCACGAACCGCGCGCGTAGTACTGGATGGCAAAGAGCTCCAGGGGCTCGGCCCAAAGAAGGTAGTCGCACTTGCCCAGCACAAAGCGCCAGATGAAGTGAGGGGCGTTGAAGTCAAAAGCTCCATAATTATAGACGATGCCCGAGGGATCCTTGCTGCTGGTCACGCGCAGAGCGGTGTGGCCATACAGCTCATAGGTCTCCTGTCCGGGGGAGCAGGTGAGCAGGCTGACCGTCAACGTGGAATCCAGAACCGGACGGACAGACAGGGAATCGGAAACGGGAATCGCCCTCTCCACATCCTGAGCGAAGAGCGAAAATGGCAACAAAAAAGCTGCCAAAAAGGCTATATAGGAAGAAAAACGTCTCATAAACGGGCGCAAAGTTACACATTTAATTTTATTTTCACTTCTTCATTCTTCTATTTTTTCATTTTTATGTACCTTTGCGGCCGAAAATGAAGCTAATTATCGATATAGGCAACACCATCAGCAAGTATTTTCTGTTCGATGGTGACAATCTTGAAGGCCACGGAAGCGAACTCGGCCACACCCTCGGCATCATCCCACAGCTGCTACGGGGAACAGCCCCTGGGCAAGGCAAGGCCGTGTGTCCGGAGGCGGCCATCGTCAGTTCCGTGGTGGATCTGTCAGCAGAGGCGGAGAAAAATCTCCAGCTCCTGCCCTGCTCCCTCGTGCGCTTCAATGCCCAAACGCCCACCCCCCTTATCAACAAATATAGGACTCCGAACACCTTGGGAACTGATCGGCTGGCTGCCGCCGTAGGGGCATGGGCATCCCGCCCCGGCCACCCTCTGCTCATCATCGATGCCGGCAGCTGCATCACCTTCGACTTCGTCACCGCCGAGGGAGAGTATCTGGGTGGAAATATAGCACCGGGATTGCACGCACGTCTGCAGGCCATTGACGACTATTTTCCACGCCTGCCACTCGTGGAGCCGGAAGGTCCCACACCAGAACTGGGCTACGACACAGAAACAGCCATCAGAGCGGGCGTAATTGAAGGGATGAGGCACGAGATTGAGGGCTATATTCACCACTTTATGGCTAAATATCCTCAACTTTTGGTTTTTTTAACGGGCGGAGACGAATTTAATTTTGTCGACACAATAAAAAGTCGCATCTTTGCAGACCAATTCCTTGTTCCTCGTGGCCTGAACCATATCCTCAGCCACATTGAGGCACCAAAAACAGAGCAAAAATGAACCTGAAACATAGGATCCTCGTGGCCACAGCGGCCTGTATTCTTTCCACCACTGCGGCGTTGGCCCAGAGCAATGGCTCCAACTCCCCCTACTCCAGATTCGGAATGGGACTCGTGAACGACCAGTCACAAGGCCCCAACCGATCCATGGGCGGCATAGGCCAAGGACTGCGCAACGGCGCCCGAGTGAATATGCTCAATCCCGCCAGCTACTCCGCCACCGACTCTCTGAGCTTCATCTTCGACATCGGAATGGGGCTGCAACGCAATCGTCTCACCCAGAACGGAGCACACCAGAGCGTCAACAACACGACCTTCGACTACGTAAACGCAGCCTTCCGACTGATGCCCAAGCTGGGAATGAGCGTGGGATTCATGCCCTACACCAGCATCGGATATACCTTCTCGCAGGATTTCGAGGTCATGCACGATGACGTCTCCAATCAGACCATCACTCAGGAGCAGACCTACACCGGATCCGGAGGTCTGCGTCAAGCCTATTTGGGCGTGGGATGGATGCCACTGAAGAACCTGTCCATCGGAGCCAACGTCGGGTTCCTTTGGGGAGACGTGGATCACGGAGTGACACAATCCTTTGCCGAGGACGGAAAGTCCAACACGACCTACTACGGGGGACTCATCACCGTGTACTCCGCCGACCTCAGGACCTGGAAGGCAGACATCGGACTGCAGTACTCCATACCACTCAACAAGGAGGACGAACTCACGCTGGGTGCCACCGTGGGACTCGGCCACAAAATAAGCGGAGAAGCCACCATGCTACGCATCTCACTCAACGCCGACACCATCGTCCGCTCGACCAACAATGCATTCCAACTCCCCATGACGTACAGCGTCGGTGCCACATGGAAGCACAAACAGAAATGGACCGTAGGTGCAGACTTTACCCTCGAGCAGTGGGCTAACTGCGTAGCACCCCATATCGAGAGCAACAGCGATGACGCCAACGAAGCCCGGTACGTAGCGACCAAAGGCAGCTATTCCAATCGTTTCCGTATCAACGCCGGAGCGGAATACATTCCCGATAGATACGGACGTTCGTACTTACAAAGGATTAACTACCGCTTTGGTGCTTACTTCTCCACGCCCTACCTCAAAATCAATGGTCAGGACGGACCCAAGGAATTCGGACTCACGGCAGGGGTAGGACTGCCCGTGAACTTCTGGCACAGCCGCTCGCAAGTGAACTTCGGAGTACAATGGGCACGCAGGAACGCATCGGCTGCCGGGATGATCAATGAGAACATCCTGCGCATCAATCTGGGAGTCACCTTCAACGAAGCCTGGTTCATGAAATGGAAGATCGATTAAGAGGATGCGAGACCCACGGCAGACAAGACTAACACACCACTCTTGGCTCATCGTCCTAATGATGATGGCAATCATGGCTTGTGACAACACCCACGAACACATAGCCCCAGCCATCAATCCCGAGGACTCCCTGCCATTCATGACCAGCCACGGCATCTCCAACCTCATTTCTGATTCCGGAGTCATCAGCTATAAAATCGTGGCCGAAGACTGGGATATATACACCACCACACCTCAGAAATGGACCTTCCTGAAAGGACTTTTCCTCGAGAAATTCGACACCACTTTCCACGTGGAATGGCACGTACAGGCCGACACAGCCTACTGCCACGACAACCGCATCTGGGAACTGCGTGGGCGAGTTGTCATACTCAACCGCGAAGGCACCTTGTTCCGTTCCGAAGAACTCTTCTGGGACATGAATGAGCACAAGATGTGGAGCAATCTCTTCATGCGCATCGACAAGCCCGACAGCGAACAGCAACTGGAAGGCAACAGATTCCGATCCAACGAGGAAATGACGGATTACCACATCACGTCGTCCTCCGGATTCACACCCGTATCAGAGTCGGACAACGAACAACCGACACCCGCTGCCCCCACAGAGGAAACGGCCAAGAAAGACTCGGTCGTAGTGCGGGCACCCAACAAACCTATTCCATCATCCATCCACCGACAATGACAACACTCATCATCTATATTGTGCTCATTCTGGCCCTCTCCGCTTTCTTCTCGGGAATGGAAATCGCCTTCGTATCGAGCAACAAACTCCGCTTCGAGATGGAGCGGGCACAGAGCACCTTCAGCGCCCGACTGGCCTCCACATTCTTCGAACATCCCAACAGCTTCATATCTACACTGCTCGTAGGAAACAACATCGCGCTCGTCATCTATGGCATCCTCATAGCACGCTTGCTGGAACCGACGGTCATACGCCCGCTGGGAATACAAAACGAATGGGTGGCACTGCTGACACAGACCATCATCTCCACACTCATCGTCCTCGTCACGGGAGAGTTCATCCCCAAGACCCTCTTCAAAATCAACCCCAACAGGGCACTGACCTTCTTTGCCCCGCTGGCATACCTCTTTTATATAATACTCTACCCCATCTCGAAATTTACGGGAGGACTGGCCAAGCTGCTTCTGAGAATCTTTGGACTGAAGGTGGCACAGACCGACAGCGACTCGGCCTTCAGCAAAGTGGATCTCGACTTCCTAATCCAGTCCTCCATCGACCAGAGCGACAACGACGAGGAAATAGAGGATGAGGTCAAGATATTCCAGAACGCCTTGGATTTCAGTAACTGCAAGGTCCGAGACTGCATCGTTCCTCGAACGGAAATAGTGGCCGTGGACGTCACCGAGAGCCTGGAGCAACTGAAGTCCAAGTTCATCGAGAGCGGATGCTCTAAAATCATCGTTTACGATGATGATGTCGACAACATCCTGGGATTCATCCATTCATCTGAGATGTTCAGGCTCAAAAGCGGCGACAGCTGGAAAGAGCACATCCGGGAGGTACCTATCGTGCCCGAGAGCATGAATGCCCAAAAGTTGATGCAGACCCTCATGCAGCAGAAGATATCGCTGGCCGTGGTCGTCGACGAATTCGGAGGCACCAGCGGCATCTGCACCCTCGAAGACCTCGTCGAGGAAATCTTCGGCGACATAGAGGACGAGCACGACCAGCAATCCTATACGGCAAAGCGGCTTCCAAACGGAGAATTCGAACTCTCCGGCCGACTTGAAGTAGAGAAGGCCAACGAACTACTGGACATCGACCTGCCTGAAAGTGACGACTACCTCACTGTGGGCGGATTGATCCTGCACGAAATCCAACGATTCCCGAAGCTGAATGAAGTAGTTCGGTTCAGCCACTACGAATTCAAGGTTATTAAGAATACAAGCACCAAAATTGAGCTCGTTCGCTTGCGAATTATGCCCGATTAGAGACTTTTTTGCGTTCTGAAGTCCCTATTTCGACAAAATTCCGACGAAACACGTGGTAGTTTGAGAAATTCTTTGTACCTTCGTGCGCTTTTTGAGAAATAAATAACAAAAAATAATAAAAGAACCTATTATGGCAGCATTACAAAAGATTAGAAGCAAAGGCGCAATCCTGCTCCTCGTAGTGGGTCTGGCCTTGTTTGCTTTCATTGCCGAAGAAGTCGTGCGCGCGCTTTCATCATCTCGCACTGAGAGCCGCCAAAGCGTAGGCGAAGTCTATGGCAAGAGTATCAACATCCAGGAATTCAACGACCTCGTGGACGAGTACACCAGCGTCGTGAAATTCTCATCCGGCCTGGAAAACCTCAACGAGGAGCAGACCCAGTCCATCCGCGACCAAGTCTGGCAGACCTATGTCCAGAACCAACTTCTCCAACACGAAGCTGAAGAACTCGGGCTCACCGTGACAGATGCTGAAGTTCAGGACATCATCAACAACGGACAGAGCCCCCTGCTCGCCCAGACGCCGTTCAGCAATCCTCAGACCGGTGCCTTCGACGTCCAGACTCTGAACCAGTTCCTCACAAACTACAAGGCAATGAAGGACCAGCCCAACCAGCCTGCAGAAGCCGTGGAGTACTACCAGCAAATCTACAACTACTGGAAGTTCATCGAAAAGAACATTCGTACTCAGCAGCTCTCACAGAAGTTCCAGAACCTGCTTAGCAAGAGCTTCATCGCCAATCCCGTAAGCGCCCAGAACAGTCTCACCGCCAGCAATAGCGAGAAGGACATCCTCCTGACTGCCATCCCCTACAGCAGCGTGAAGGACGAGGAAGTGAAGATTGAGGACAGCGACCTCAAGGCTAAGTACGAAGAGATGAAGAGCCTCTTCCGCCTGAACGAGCCCACCCGCGACATCAAGTACATCGACGTGAACATCACCGCCAGCAAGGCTGACCGCGAACAGATCGAGAGCGAGATGGCAGAAGTGGCCGCACAGCTTCAGGCTGAGGGCGCTGATATCGCTACCATCGTTCGTAAGAGCGGCAGCACCATCAGCTACAGCCCCGTGCCTCTCCGTCGCAACGCCATTGCTCCGGATATCGCCATGCAGCTCGACTCCATGGCTGTCGGCACCCAGAAAGGTCCCTACCTCAATGCCGCAGACAATACACAGAACATTATCCGCTTCATCTCCAAGACCACCCTACCCGACTCCATCCAATTCCGTCAGATTGGAATCGCAGGTATCGACGAAGCCGCCCAGAAGACTGCAGACAGCATCATGACAGCCCTCAATGCTGGTATTCCTTTCGACAGCATTGCCAAGAAGTACAACCAGACCGGCGAGGAGAACTGGATTACCTCTGCTCAGTACGAGGGTGCCACTCTCGACGAGGCCAACCAGCAGCTCATCAAGGCCATCAGCACGCAGGCCGTCGGAACCACTCAGCAAGTGAAACTTCCCACCGCTATTATTATCACGCGCGTAACCGACCGTCGTAACATGGTTGAGAAGTACGACGTGGCCATCGTCAAGCGTCCCTATGACTTCTCCAACGACACCTACAACAAGACCTACAATGATTTCTCCCAGTTTGTTGCCAGCAACAAGACCGCCGAAGAAATTGAGGCCAATGCCATGAAGAGTGGATACATGGTTCAGCAACGCAAGGGAATGTTCGCCAGCGAGCACAATGTAGCCGGCATCAGTTCCACCCGTGATGCCCTCCGCTGGATATTCAACAAGGACACCAAGGTGGGCGAGATTTCCGAAATCTATGCCTGCGGCAACAACGACCACCTGCTCGTTGTCATCCTCGACGGCAAGAACGACGGCAAGTTCCGTACGCTGGAGTCCGTCAAGGACATGATTCAGTCCGAAGTGAGCCGCGATAAGAAGGCTGAGGTTATTCGTCAGCGTCTGGCTTCTGCCACCGATGTGGCCTCCGCAGCCAAGGTTGCCGGAGCACTGCCCGTTGACACCATCAAGCACGTGACCTTCAACTCACCCGTCTTCATCAGCAGCGTGGGTGGTAGCGAGTACAGCCTGAGCGGTGCTGTGGCCAAAGCCTCCAAGGGTGCCTTCGTCAACGGCATCAAGGGCCAGACTGCCGTCTATGCTTTCCAGGTCATCAACGATCACCCTAGCAATATGAAGTTGGACGAGAAGAACAAGCAGCAGACCTATTCACAGGTGGCCAACCAGCAGCTGCGTGGTGCATCGCGTTTCATGCAGGAACTCTTTGAGCGTGCCAACGTGAAGGACAACCGCTACATCTTCTACTAATTCACACATTCTGCGCCCTCGCGCGCGCACGTAATATTAAATAAGGTGTCTCCTCTGCATCAAAAATGGCAGGGGAGACGTCTTTTTCAGGCTTGATTACGTTAAAAAAGTTAAAACTTCAACCAAATCTTTTCTTGTGAACACATAAAGCCTTATCTTTGCAGTTGCAAACTGAAGATAGCAAAATTAGTTACCCATATGAACACCAACTTAATCCTGAAACGTCCCGTTCACGTTGCTCTCGAATCACGCCGAGAGAAAGAATCCGTGAGACGTCTGCTCACCTTCGAGCGTTTTGCCCGCGACAATCAACTTTGGCAGGAAATGCTCACCTGCTACTTGCCCGATGCTACTGTGCAAGCATCGTGGTTTAAAGGTAGTGCCAAGGATTTTGCCGATGCACTGGCCGCCCGCACCGACCATATCCCCTACCACATCCATGCATGTCTCGTCTGGACCTATGGAAACCGTTCCATTGCCATCGTCGAGACCACTTTCCCCGTGAAGACAGAGATTGCAGGTACAACATTCAACCAGACTGGAGACTCGCAATACATCTATCGCCTCACACGTATCAACGGGGAATGGTACATCAACAGTTGCACTACCATCCTGGAAGAGCTGCCAGGCAAGAGCCGTCCGGAGTACCTGACAAAGCTGTACGAGGAAGCCGACCAATGGCTGCAGAAAGGATAACCGATTAGGATTGCAGGAACGACTTAAGTTCTTGCAATCTTTTTTTTGCATCTCCACGCCCTATATCATAAACGGCCTGCATCTCTGCCGGATCATGACTTATATGACCTATGGGCAAGGCACGCTCTGGACGGAATACCAAGACGCGTCCAGCTCGCTCCTCTTCCCACACGTAGTCCAACTCAGCATTGTACATATAATGTCTTTCGGCCACAGCTCGCAGGAAATTCGGATACTTGCGCAGGCCACTCACCCGCATCAGAGGCAGGAATTTGTTTTGACCTTTGATATAGTCAGCGGGTTGTGTCAGCACTACCACGTTCTTCTCATAACCTTGATCCTGAATGAACCGAAGAGGAATACTGTCCGCCACTCCGCCATCCAGCAACTTACGTCCCTCCAGCTCTACTACGCGCGAACAGAGAGGCATGGAGGCTGATGCACGAATCCAGTCATAGGTCAGGTCGCCGCCATGTTCTAACTTCTTGTAGAAAGCACAACCCGTCTCTACATCCGTGCATACGACCCAGTACTCCAAAGGATTTTTCTCGAAGGTCTCATTATCAAACACATCCAGCTCATTGGGAACCGTATGATAGGCGAAGTCTGCTCCAAAGAGATCTCCCGTTTGGATGAGCGAACGGAAGCTGCAATACCTCCAATCCTTGGCAAACCGTTGGTTATAGCGCAGCGGACGGCCTATCTGTCGGCTCTTCATATTACAACCGAAAGCAGCACCGGCCGACACGCCTACGAGGCCATCGAACTCGATGCCCTCCTCCATCATTACGTCCAAGATTCCCGCGGTGTACAAGCCACGCAGAGCACCCCCTTCAAGAACTAATCCTTGCCTCATTTTAATACTAATTTTTCGAGCTTACGATGTCATTTTCCTTTATCGGTGCAAAGATATGTATTATTCTTGTAATTCTCTTGCACTTTTTTACGCTTTTATTCAACAATTATTAGTATATTTGCGCCCAGATATGAAAAAAACTCTCATCCCACTGCTTGCAGCCCTCCTGATAACGGCATGCAATGCCCCATCCGTCGACACCTATGTCGATTTCCTGTACGAAAATTTGTCGCTGCCCGACCGCATCGACTATCCACGTGACTACTACACAAATCAAGTACGCTTGTCCTTGCAAGCCCGTTCTGAGATGCCTTGGGGGGATAGCATTCCCGAGCGTGAATTTCGCCATTTTGTGCTGCCTCCACGTGTCAGCAACGAAGATCTTGACACCTGCAGAGCCGTTTTCTACCGTGAACTGAAGCCCCGCCTGGAGGGACTCACGATGAAAGAGGCCGTTCTGGAGGTCAACCATTGGTGCCATGAACACGTCACCTATCGCCCGACGAATGCACGGACCCTCAGTCCATTGGCGACCTACAACACAGCCTATGGACGCTGTGGTGAGGAGTCAGTATTCACGGTGGCTGCACTCCGTAGCGTGGGCATACCAGCCCGACAAGTCTACACTCCACGATGGGCACACACAGACGACAACCACGCTTGGGTCGAAGCATGGGCCGACGGGCATTGGTGGTTCCTCGGTGCCTGCGAGCCCGAGCCGATCCTGAACATGGGTTGGTTCAACGAGAGTGCATCACGAGGAATGTTGATGCACACCAAAGTTTTTGGCAACTATGATGGTCCGGAGGAAGTCGTCAATCGCCAACACGCCCTCACGGAAATCAATGTCATCGACAACTATGCCCCCACACGCAAACTGACGGTGAACGTCTTGGACGTTCAAGGACAACCCGTTGTCGATGCCACTGTAGAATTTAAGCTCTATAACTACGCCGAATTCTTCACCGTCGCCCGCAAGCAGACCGACAAGGATGGCCGTGCAGCACTCACTGCTGGATTGGGTGATATGCTGGTGTGGGTAAGTACTCCCAGCGCCCTTGCTTACAAGGAAGTACACTTCGCCACCGACAGCATGATCACCATCCACCTCAGTCAGGAAGTTACCAGCAGCCTGTTCCACCCCGTTGACCTGGACATCACACCGCCACCCGTCAGTGCCTCTCTACCTGACGTAACTCCTGCGCAACGTGCAGAAAACAATCGTCGACTGGTTTTGGAAGATAGCATCCGCCATGCCTACGAAATAACGATGCCCGACCAGCGCAGTCGTGGCAATCATGTTGTTGTAGAAGCGTTCCTCGATAGTGCCTCTGCCAATGGAAATCAACACTTTGCCGAATCCTTGCTGGCAACTCTCCCTGACAAGGATCTGCAAGACGTAACCCTTTCTGTGCTCTTAGATAATCTGCACGCAAAATCCTATCAATCAAACACCTATCCCGCAGAGGTCGCCTTCCCCTACCTCTACTCACCTCGCATTGAGCGCGAACGTTTGACTGCTTTCAAGGCACCCCTCGTCGCTGCCTTTTGCGGCTTTGAACTTCCACAACTCATCGCATGGACACGCGATAGCATTCAGATCATCGACGATCAAAATCCCCAGAACCTGCGTATGCAGCCCCTTGGTGTCTTCCGCAGTCGCACTGCCGACCGCCTTGGACGCGACATATTCTTTGTCGCCGCTTGCCGTGCGTTGGGCATCCCCGCACGCATCAACGAAATCAATGGGAAAGTACAATGTTTTGACACAGAATGGAATGATGTCGTCTTCGACCATATGAAATCCCCAACCGACCAAGAGGCCTCCACCACTAAGAATGAAGGAATCCTATACCTCACCTACATGCCATCGGATCATATCCCTGACGCCAAATACTACACCCACTTCACCCTCTCTCGACTCAATGAGCTAAACCAGCTTCAACTCTTGACCTATCCCGAAGAAGCGACTTTCAAGAACACGTTCGCCAACGGAGTCAAGCTCGATACCGGAACATACATTCTGACCACTGGTATTCGTCTGGCCGATGGCAGCGTGCGTTCACATCTTCAGGCTTTTGAAATCAAGAAAGATTCTTCGACCACCATACCTCTGACCCTACGCACAGCGCAGGATGCCATCGCCGTTATCGGATCCCTCAATGCCGAAGACCTATATCTGCCCTTCAATGCCCAGGCTAAGAGTTCTGGCAAAGCCACCTCATTGCTCGCTACGTGTGGTCGTGGCTACTATGCCTTGGGCCTCATCGCTCCCAACCAAGAACCTACGAACCACGCTTTGCGCGACATTGCCCTTGTGCGTGAAGATTTTGAAAAATGGGGACGAAAGCTGGTACTTCTCTTTGAAGACGAAAGCGCAGCCAACCGATTTAACTTCCACGAATTTACAAGCGAGTCAGCACCTGTTCATCTCCCCGCCATTACCCACTGGGGAATCGACATCAACGGCAGCATTAAGAAGGAAATATTCGAACAAATGCACCTTACCTCTCCTACCCTGCCCATCTTCCTCATCTGCGACAGCTTCAACCGAGTCGTCTTCATCCAGCAAGGCTACACCATCGGCCTCGGCGAACAACTGCTGAAGGTCATCCACCAGTTGTAATGATCGTACATATACCTTATGCATACAATGAGTTTTGCGAAAGGCGCACACGATTTCTTTGAAACAAATCAGATGCGCCTTTTCGCACGATCATTTAAATATGCTCTAGAAGAGGATTTAGCCGTTTTTTGTGCTTTCATGCGCTTTCCTTCATTAATATTGCAGTAAGTTTGTGAAAAAATGGTGAAAAAAGTTGGCCGCATGGAAAGAAAAATGTAATTTTGTCAGCTGAAAAGGCCACAAGAGGCCTGATGGCTTTTAGCCTACTTTCGCTAACTAACACAAACAAATACAGCATTATGAAGAGTTTCTTACTTCGAGGACTTCTGCTTAACGCCGGCTTGACGTTGAGCTGTTTATTCGCATTTACTTCTTTCCTGCAAGGAGCTGTAATGAGGGACAAGGCTGATGACGGCCTTGTAGTTCGCTTCGTCGATGCTTCCGGCGCTCCCATTCTTCGAGCCAGTTCCACCTTGCCTGAAGTCATTCGTCTCCATGGCACGGGCGCCGAGGCAACAGTCACCGTGTCCGCTACCGGCCTTTCGGAGGACATCAGTCTGCGTGTAGGTTCTGGGTTTGAAGTTTCACCTACTACAATCAAGGCCGGAACAGAGTCCACCAAAGTGACTGTTCGCCATCTCTCGACCTTGAGGCATGCTGAAAGCCGACTCATCCTTCGTTCGGGCGATATCCGTACTTATGTGAATATTATTGCAGAAGGAACGCCTTTACCCAGCAAAGATATCTCCTCCTTGCCCACCACCGCTTCTTCTGCCTCGGGTCAGGTGTTCGGCGGTTCGTCTGCCGAATCGGCCTCCTTCCCCGCCAGCGCCCTCAGCGACAAGGGCTACACCATCGAGATCAAGGCCAAGACGGACGACCCCGGCAAGTCCGTCCTCCCCTACGCCGTGACCT
>ONJJ01000003.1 GCA_900318115.1 uncultured Prevotellaceae bacterium
ACTTCGGATCATACCCATTTTCAAGTGATCTATAGACAGATATGGATACTTATATTTCTCAAGCATACGCTGTGCAAGAAGCGTTTTACCCGTATGTGATGCACCTGTTATCAGTATAACCATAAATTCCGATTTATCGTTCTTTTGTTAATTTATAAATTACCAATGTGGGTAGAATGACCAATAGCAATAAACTAATCTCGACAAATGCATATGAACCAAAGGAGTCCACCAATGTCTGGAATTTCAAGACTCCATCCACGAGGAATACCAGAAGGGCAAACCAGCAGATAAAAAATATTGCTGAATACTTGATTTTACGTTTCTTCAGTCTCATTTTGCAGTATTGTTCTTATGCCTAACCAGCTGACCTTCGGTCTTCTTCTGTCGCGACTCGGCAGAGTTTAAGCAAGCTTAACGCTGCTCTCGCTGCTTCATCAGTTCTATAGCCTCTTTTCCCGTAAGATGCTCTATGTCGAAACGAATCATCAGCATCCGAGAGAGGCCGTTCTCCAACTCTTTCTGCAAGGCTTCCTCTTGATTGGGATTATATCTGTTCCCAAGCATCCTGGCAGTTTCCAGCTTCTCGGTATCATCCTCAATGATGTGGATTCGTCCAAATGCGATGACACTACGGAAGAACGTGGTATATTTCTCTGGATGCACTTCATCCTGTTCAATGACACAGAACGAAGCCTTGTCATACTTACGGATGGCATCGACTTTATGCCCGTTCAACGCACTGTGGAAATATAACCTGCCATCGGCATAGACATAGCTGATGGGGACGGCATACGGATAGTCATTGTCTCCCAGCAGAGCCAAAGTCCCTGCCGTGGATTTCCGTAGTATGCTGATGCTTTCTTCTTCTGAAAGCTGTTGGCGTTTGCGCCTCATTTCTCTGAATTGTTCCATCATGATAATGCTTTAATTCCTATAATTGATCCTATGAACGAAAGTCCTTGCAGCCATTGCTTGATTTTGTCAAATGTCTTCATTTTGTGTCAGTGCTTTTCTTCCGTATTCAGTCATTAGCCCACGACGTTCCAGGTCACGGCACCTCTGTCTGTTGAGTTCCGTCCAATGGCTACCTTTCCTGCGGGGTGACAACCGCTGGGCCAGCCTTCCGTCCGGCAGTTTCTTCAACGTGGAGTCAATCCATCCGAAGCAGAGGGCTTCCTCAACGATTTCAAGGTAAGGCAGCGTGGCGGGCTTCGGCGTCTTCGACCTGTTGCAGGCAACCCAGCAACAACGCTCCGAGAGGTGGTTCCGTTCCAGCCATTCCCTCAGTTGTCCGCGATCTGTGTATGTCAGCAGGTTCGTAACTTCCATGGGCTAAAGTACTTATTATTTCTTATCTGGCTGCTGGCCGTCGTGAGCCTTCCAGGCGCACTCCGTAATCTTCATGTCGGAGAAGATGGCCGTGAAGGACGATTCCTCCGGCGAGCAGGCATAGATGCCAAAACGGATCTCATCGGCAGCGGCATACATGTGGCAGACGCGCATCTGACTGAACGTCACGCCATCTGTGGAGCATTCGATGCAGTAGTCATCCTCGCGGCGCGAGAACCGGTACCACATGGTCTTCACTTCGGCTGGAATGGCCGTCGTGGCCCAGTCGGAGTATCCATGGTTGGTCACTACGCTGCCCAGATGTTGGAACTCCTCGTTCTCGTATTCCACCGAGCCTTTCAGCCAGTTCTCGCTGTCGAGATACATCACGATACCGCATTGGTCAAAGCGATGATGACTGCCCGTGAAGTCGGTCTTCACCACGAAGCTGAAGAACTTCTCACGCGTCTTCATCTGCAGCACCGGCGCATTGTCGTTCTGGAAGTGGTAGTATGTGCGTTGCCAGAGGTCGGTCTTCGGGGCGGTGGTGATGCGGATGGTATCATTCTTGATTTCACTTGCGGCAGGCTCCCGCGTCCACTGGAGGCTGTCCAGATTGATGCGGCCGCTGTCGGCGAGGGCCACCTTCACGTTATCTACGAAATCCATGGTCGTTTCCTGTTTTTCTTGTTGTCCACATGCCGTCAGCATGAGTCCAACGGTAAGTAATGAGCATAGTTTAGTTTTCATATCTGTTTCTGTTTAAATACCATCTTCATAACACCAGGTGTTTCATCGGGTGACCGCCCCACGCGCTGTCGTTCACATAACGAAAGCCGACGGCGGCGTACAGCTTCTCGCCGGCAGGATTCCCCTGGTCCACCAGCAGCCCCACGCAGGGCAGCCCCATCCGGTCGGCCTTCTCCTTGGTGGCTCTCAGCAGTCGCCGGGCAATGCCCTGTCGTCTGTGGTCGGGCTCTACGGCCAGCGAGTCGAGATAGAGCTCGCCCGCCTGCGTCTCGTCATCCATTCCCGAATGGTCCTTGCCGATGCACGCCTTGGCAGCTTCCACGAAAGCCCGGCGCAATGCATGCAGGCGGCCGCCGTCATAGCTGACGGCAACCCCTGCCACCCGGTCTCCATCCATGGCCACCAGCGTGTTACGGTAGCTATATTGTGAGTCTTCACGCTCCACGAGCATGGTCATCATCCTGCGAAAGTCCTCCAGGCCATAGCCTGCCCCGCAGAAGTGCAGGCAACAATCATCAGTCATCGCCGTCATGATCAGCCGCGCAATGTCTGCCGATTGTTCCTTCCGTGCATCCTTTATCTCAATCATACCTTTCTAATGTCATGTAGGCCCGACGTTCACACCCAATCAAAGTTCACCTTTCCGGCACCCACCTCGAAGTGGTATTTTGCGATGCCTAAGTCAATCTGGGCGTAGCCGATCATCGAGAAACCTTTCTTGGCGTGCACCTGATGACGATTGTCGCTTATGCCTATGTACTCTAACGAGCGCTCGGCACTTTGTGACGCTTTCGTAACGTAATGGAAAAAGAACTTCTGCTGGTTCACGGCCGTCGGGGCAAGCAATGCTGCTTCGACGCCTCTCCTGAACCACGGAGGAGTGATGTCTGTCGCATTGCTCACTTGCTCTACCGTCTTAATCTTATGGCCTACGCCTTGCGTCTCGCCGTAGCCGACGGCAATGTAGCAGACTACCTTCTCGTCTTCGCCGAGCTCATACGTTCCCGGCACCTTGGAGTAGGAGAGGCCCACCCAGCAGGTGTTCAGGCCAAGTGTCTGGGCCAGCAACACCAGATGCTCACCGTAGTAGCCGATGCGCTCGTCGAGGTCGTCGGCACGTTTTCCGGCCATGACCAGATAACTCGTCACATTGCGGAACTTGTCGTACTTGGCCAAGGACCCTTGGAAAGCCTTCGGCTCGTCCTGGATTAGCTGGATATGAAGATTGCCCCGTCGGTTGACTTCGGCAATCTCCTCTTCTATCTTTTGGCTGGCATCCTCTGCCAACGGCTGCAATCTATATGCCCTCACGCTATGGCGGGCTTCAATGGCTTCTTGTAATGTCATAATTAGTAACGAATCAAAACTATATGATGTTCGTGATGATAATTACGAGTGCAAAGGTACAACATTTCTTGCAGAATATTCGATTTCATACGTTACAATTTCGTCTTCTTCACGAATTTTTCATATTTTTGCATCAATGCTAAGCTATTATAGGACTATTTGTTCGTATGAAGTAAATTTCATGAAGAAAATGTCGGAATCTTACGCAAATCTGCTTAATACACTAAAACACAGCCTGCTACGATGCGTAAGATTATGCGTAAGATTTGTCTTTTGCGTAAGATTTTTAGGGAATAAGCCCGCCAGGATGGTTGTCAGTAAGTAAATGCACAAAAATAGTTTACTGAACTTTCGGATGTTTATTTTGAACAACGAATTACACGAATTAAACGAAATATTCATGGTCTCTGGATATTACAATAAATTAGTGAAGATTGGTGATTGGATTAATGCCGATTCTTGAAGTGTCAAGCGTCCTTCGACCGAGCGGACGTCTAAATCAAGCACCGACAATAGTTTATAGATTCTGTGGTTCATCGTTTTATGACAAGTTCCAGCTGTGGTACTTAAAAGTACCAGCAGTGGAACTCAAAAGTACCAGCAGTGGAACTCAAAAGTACCAGCAGTGGAACTCGCTCCAAACTCGTCATCTTTCCGTCCCTTCGCCCCAATATCCGCCATTTGTTTCTCTGAAAATCTTACGCAAATACGCCAATCTTACGCATAATCTTACGCATCATAAACATCTTACTATCAGCGACAAAGGCACTAAATGCGTAAGATTCGGAGATTTTTTGCTAAACTTCATTACGCGCTCCTGAACACGCGCGCGCTTTATAACATTTAGAAACTGGAGAAGCGGATGCGGCGAGAGCCACAGATGGATATCCAGATGCGACTGCACCAACAAGTGCGTCAGAAGCGGAAGCAACTGGCAGAGTTAAAACAAAAGATGGAGGGGCTAAGCGTATGACACACTTATTGTTCCTCTATAATGACGTTTCATTTGCGCATCAACTTGATATACCATTCATCTGTTGGTTCTGCACGGTAATAGACTTTTCCATCACCGCCCAAATCCCAAGTATCCATGACCTCGATAGTCAGATATGGGATACGCTCAAAGCGGTTTGTCCTAATAGAAATTCGTTCTCGACGACGAAACTTTCTGTTGCACACTTGCTTCCCTCTCTTCTGAGATTTACAACCTGCCCAATATGTTACTGGGGTGCGTTTTTTACTTCTGCTCATTTTGTCTTGAATGTTATTAGCGGTCACAGACTCTCGCTGTGCCACTTGGTTAAACATTACAAGACATCAAGATTTAAATTTACAAACTGTTCCATAACACATTAATGACTGGTTTCTGGGCGCAAAAGTACAAAAAAATATTCATAAACAAATAAAATCGATAGAAAAATGTATTTAAGACATGTAGATATGCAGACAAAAGACGGCGCACAGCTCAATCTTGATGCACTCTACCAGATTGCTCCCTCCAGTTCTGCTGTCACCTATGGCGTGTTGCGAGACTACGAAGAACTGAGGAATGTCATCACGCAGTAAGTGGGTCATTCATATCCCCAAGATTTCGGGTCGGATTCTACAATGGTTGCAGAACCCTGAAGAACAAATATAATTACTTCATTATCCGCGGAGGAAAGAAAGTGGTGTGGGAGAATTAAAAGTGAAAAATGAAAAGTGAAAAATGATGTAAAAAGGAAAAGTTTCATTAGTGTGGAACGGGGGCTGGGCAGAAAAGTAAAAAACGCTTAAATATTCTCCGAAATAGAGGGGGATAAACAAGTTTTAACCCCACATATTTTGACATGATGAGGGTTTGCGGTAATTTTGCACCGCAAACCCTCTATATTGAATATGAAGAAACTCACGATATTGCTCCTCTTGCTGTTGTCGGTGCCGGCGTTCCCGGCGAGTGTGATCCGCCAGGCAAAGGAGGCCATAAAGAAGAAACAGAACCTCGAGGCAACAGCCAAGAACCTACTGGCCGAAGCGGCCAAACCCGAGACCAAACACGCCGACAGAGTGGAATGTTACATCCTGGCCGCAGAGTGCTGGAAGCGCGTGAACGATGCGGAGAACATGAAGCTCTACCTCAAGCAGAAGTACGACACGACCAAGTTCTTCAGCAGCATCCGCCAGATGTTCGAGTTGCTGGAGACGGCAGACAGCCTGGAAACCGTTCCCGACGAGAAGGGACGAGTGCGCATCCGAAACCGACACAGCAGTCACGACCGCCTGTTGCCCTACCGGAAGAATATCTTAGCGGGCGGCAACTGGTATTTCCGCAAGGCACAGATGAAGGAAGCGCTGTCTTTCTTCAAGACCTATATCGATGCTGCCGAGTCGCCTATCTTTGAAGCCGACGACTTCCTACAGACGGACACGATGATGCCCGGGGTGGGGTATCTGGCCGTGCACGCCGCGAATTTGAGCCAGAAGCCGGACGCTGTGATCAAGTATTGCCCGCTGGCACTGAGTGCCGGAATCCGGAACTACATCGTGCAGGAGTTCCTGACGAAAGCGTGGGTGGCGAAGGGTGACACGGCACGGTACATGGAGGAGATGTGGGAGGGGCTGCACAAGTACCCGGAGCACACCTATTTCTACTCACACCTCATCGACCGCCTCATGGAACAACAGAACTACGAGCGCGGACTGGCAGTGACGGACTCGATGATTGCCTGGTCGGACACGGTGCCCCTGTTTCACTATGCTAAGAGTCTGCTGCTGCTGAAGCTGCATCGCGACGAAGATGCCATCAAGGCGGCCGACGACTGTCTGGCCTTAGACTCCAACTATGTGGATGCGCATTATAATAAGGGTATAGCCTCGCTGAACCTGGCACTGATCTATGCGGAGACGGCCTGCACGGACCTGACGAACCCCCAGTGCAAGCGCGACCGCGAGATCATCCGCAGCCTCTATGAGCTGGCGCGCCACCCGATGGAGCGCGTGCGGCAGTTGCAGCCGGAGAACAAGGAACGATGGGCGGCGCCGCTCTATCGGATCTATCTCCACCTGAATATGGGCAAGGAATTTGACGAAATGGACAAACTGCTGAACGGCTGACGAGTAGGCAAATATGAGACGTGTGTATCTTCTTCTGTTGCTGTTGGGCGCCTGTGCGGGTGCTTGCCGGACTGGTCGGACCGACGCCGGAAGAGATGCCGTGGACTCGCTGAACGAACGTGCCTTCAGCTTTCACTACCGCAACATAGACAGTGTGCGCGCCCTGGCTTCCGAAGCCTATGAGAGGGCGCTGCTGTCGGGTTATACCGACGGGATGGCGGAGGCGCTGAACAACCAGATGTTCGAGCGCTTCCAGCAGATGGACTTCGACAGCGTGGTGGCCCTGGGGCAACGGCTGCAGGAGTTGGCGCCCTGCGAGTTGGAACTGCTGGTGTGCGACATCATGCAGATGAAGGTTGATCAGCGCACCAGCGACAACCGTTCGTTCTTCACCCACCGCAGCCACGCCCTGCGTCGTCTGCAGCACATAGAGCGCCGTCGCAAGCATCTGTCGGCGCACGCCCAGCGACGGCTGGACTACGCCTGCGGCGACCTGCATATCGTGGGCAGCACCTATTTCTACTACGTGGACCAGCGCGAGCGCGCCCTGGAGGAAATCCGCCAGGCGGAGCCGTACTGCACGCTGAACACCGACACGGCGCAGTGGCTGTACTACTGCTATATGCGCGGCTCGGGCGGACTGGCCGAGAGCACGCGTCCGGAGGATGTCACGCTGGAGGAGTTCGACTACCTGCTGCAGTGCTTCACGCTGGCCCGCTACGGCGATTATGTCTTTTTCGAGGCCAACAGCTCGCAGTCGTTAGCCACTATGTTTGCGGACTCGCTGCAGCGTGCCTGCCTGGACGATCACCGGGGCGAGGTCGTTCACTACCTCACAGGTATCTTCGGGGAGGAAGACCCCTCGGTGGAGATGGCGGAATGGGCGCTGACCCTCTTCCGCGACTACGACGACTTGTACCAGACGGCCTGCGTGCTGCGCACCTTGGGTGAGCTGGCTTTCGACAAAGGGTTCTTTGCCGACGCCATTGACTTCTACGGTAGTGCGCTGGACTGCGTGAACTTCCACCACGACGTGTACTACGCCTCGGATAACGTGCTGGCGGGAGGACGAACGGAACAGCTGTTGCCCTTCGACCCCGAGTCCAGCGGCGAATCCGTGGAGCGCAGATGGCTGCGGCAGGAAGGAGTCAGAACCGTGCCGGAGTGGATAGGAGGCATACGGCAGCAGTTGTCTGTGGCCTACAGCGCACTGAATATGAAGCAGGTGAGCGACTACAACCGCAATATCTACCTCGACCTTTTGGACGTCACACGCGAGGATGCCGAACTCGAGAGCAGAGCGGCCGAACTGCAGGCCGAGAGCCAGCGGCTGCACCGGCTGCTGGCCGCCGTGGCCATCGTGGCAGCGTGCGTGGTACTGCTGCTGATCATGCTCTTCCGCAGATGGCGCAGAAGAGGAGAGGAAAAGAACAGACTGCTGAGCCAGCAGCTGGAACAGCTGGAACAGGAGACGCAGCAGCGCAGCGCTGATCTGGCCGAGCAGCAGGAACTGCTGCAGGAACAGCAGCAGGCCACGGACCTCAGACTGCAACGCGACAAACGGCTGAATGTGGAGAAACGTGCCAAGATGAGCCTCGTACACAGCATCGTCCCCTTCCTGGACCGTATCATTCACGAGGTGCAGAAGATGCAACGGGCCGGACAGACCAACGAGGCATCGCTGCAATATATTCGCGAACTCATACAACCCATCACGGAATACAACGAACTGCTGACGGAGTGGATCCGCGTGGAGCAGGGGCAGTTGAGCCTGCAGCTGACGTCCTTCGAGCTGGAACCCCTGTTTGCATCGCTGCGCCAGAGCCACTTCGCCTATGAGCAGAAAGGACTGACCCTGGAGGTGGAGACGACAGACCTCGCCGTGAAGGCCGACAAGGCGCTGACGCTGTTCATGCTGAACACGCTGGCGGACAATGCGCGCAAGTTCACTCCCGCAGGAGGAAGCGTCGCCATCAGTGCCACCGACGGCGAGAACGAGGACGGCCGCTATGTGGAACTCTCGGTACATGATACGGGGTGCGGCCTGACAGAAGCCGACGTGGAGCTCATCCTTCGCAACAAAGTCTATGACGCCGCCCAGATCGGGCAAGGGACGTCGGTGGAAGGCAAGGGCTTCGGCTTCGGACTGATGAACTGCAAGGGCATCATCGAGAAATACCGCAAGACGAACCCGCTGTTCCGTGTGTGCCAATTCGGTGTAGAAAGCAAGGTGGGGGAGGGTAGCCGTTTCTTCTTCAGGCTGCCCCGTGTGGTCATGACCCTCGTGGCCGTGGTCTGCTGCCTGCTACCCTCACTTGCAGTGGCGAAGACCCCGCAGCAGGCCTATGTGCTGATGGACTCCGTCTATTACTGCAATATCCAGGGCCGATATGTCGAAGCACTGGACTTCGCCCAAGAGGTCATCCGCGAACTGGATGATATGGGACTGCCCGAGCAGATGCAGATGCGCCCCATGAACGACGACGTGGCAGAGGTCGTCTGGTGGCAGCGCCACGAGGACGTGGACTTCTCCCTGCTGATGGGGTTGCGCAATGAGATTGCCGTGTCGGCACTGGCGCTGCACGACTGGACGCTATACCGCCTGAACAACGCCGCCTACAAGCGCCTGTATAAACTCGTGGGACAGGATGCGACGCTGGAAACCTTCTGCCAGGAAACGGAACGGACTCAGGCCGGCGAGCGGCTGGCTGCGATGGCGGTGGTGCTGCTGTTCATAGCCGGCTTGACGTTGGCCTATTTCTTGTGGTTCAGGCATTTGCTGGCCAGACGAAAGGCTAACGTGGAACTCTCGGCACAGCACATAGAGGAACTCAGGGCCACATACGAGGCGGAACTGCAGCATGGACGGGACGAGATAGAGCTCGCCGAGGACGAGCACAGACGACGTCTGTATGAGGAAGGTCGGCTGCATGTGCAGAATCAAATCATCGACAACTGCCTCTCTACCATCAAGCACGAGACGATGTACTACCCCGGACGCATCCTGCAGTTGGCAGAGCGGCAACCTGTGGACCTGGCGACGCTGAACGAGACGGCCTGCTACTACAAGGATATCTTCACCCTCCTCTCGGCACAAGGCGATGCGCAGTCCGCCGCGGTGGCTTTCCGGCGGAGCCGACTGACCTTCGGCGACATCACGGAAGGAGTGGCAGAACGCATTGCGGCCAAGGCACGCCGCAGGGGAATCGCTATCGAGGTGGAAACCACCGACGACACGGACGGCGCCCTCTTCACGGCAGACGCGGAGCTGGTTCGCCAGCTGATAGACGAACTCTTTGAGTACGAACTGGGCACGTGCAACGAAGGAACGCTGTCGCTCGGCGGCGCGGTGGACGGCCGTTTCGTCCGACTGACCCTCGCAAACCCCGCCGTGACGCTCACTGCCGACGAACTGCACAACCTCTTCATGCCCCACGAAGGAGGGATTCCCCTGCTGGTCGTCAAGCAAATTATCCGTGAGCACGACACTTTCATGGGACATCCCGGTTGCCGGGCGATGGCCGTGGCCCTGCCGGGCGGAGGCCATGCCATCTGGATCACCCTGCCGCTGGCTGCCAAACTCAACGAAACAAATTAAATCCTCCTATATAACATGGAACCTTTCAAAGTCATCATCGTCGAAGACGTCAAACTGGAACTCAAGGGAACCGAGGAAATATTCCGGACGGACATTCCCGAAGCCACCATCATCGGTACGGCACAGAGCGAGAGTGAACTATGGCCACTCATGCGCGACCAGCAGCCCGACCTGCTGCTACTGGACCTCGGGCTGGGCGGAAGCACCACCGTGGGCGTGGATATCTGCCGGCAAGTGCGCCACAAATACCCCAATACGAAAGTGCTCATCTTCACAGGCGAGATCCTGAACGAACGACTGTGGGTGGATGCCCTGCAGGCTGGAGCCCACGGCATCATCCTCAAGACGGGAGAACTGCTCACCCGCAACGATGTGCGGCTGGTCATGGACGGGCGAAGGCTTGTCTTCAACCAACCAATCCTGGAAAAGATCGTGGCACGCTTCAAGAAGAGTGTCGTCAGCGAGACGCGCCGCACAGACGCCGTGATCGACTATGACATCGACGAATACGACGAGCGATTCCTCCGGCATCTGGCACTGGGTTATACCAAGGATATGATAGCCTCGCTCAAGGGGATGCCCTTCGGAGTGAAGAGCCTGGAGAAGCGCCAGGTGGACCTCATCAACAGACTGTTTCCACAGAGCGAACGCATCGGAGTGAACGCCACGCGGCTGGTGGTCAAGGCTTTGCAGCTGCATATCATCGACCTGGAACGTCTGGAACCCGACGACGAATAATATTCCTCAATAGCCCCCACCTACGGAAAGAATATGAATCTCAATGAGTTGAACGAGGCACAGCGCGCTGCAGTGCTCTATCTCGACGGACCTTCGCTGGTCATTGCCGGAGCCGGGTCCGGAAAGACGCGTGTGCTCACCTACAAAATAGCATACCTGCTCGAACAAGGGATGCAACCATGGAACATACTGGCTCTGACCTTCACGAACAAGGCCGCCAACGAGATGAAGGAACGCATCGGGCGTCAAGTGGGCGAAGAGCGTGCACGCGGGCTGTGGATGGGCACCTTCCATAGTATCTTCGCGCGCATACTCCGGCGCGAGAGCGCGGCCATAGGTTTCTCGTCGAACTTCACCATCTACGACGCCGCCGACAGCAAGAGTCTGGTCAAAGGTATCATTCGCGAGATGCAGCTGGACGACAAACAGTACAAGCCCGGTGCTGTGCTGGGCCACATCTCGGCAGCCAAGAACCAGCTGGTGTCGCCGGCGGCTTATATGCGAGATCCCCAGTTGCAAAAGGCCGACCAGGCCAGCAGGATTCCACAGACGGGTGAGATCTACAAGCGCTACATGAACCGGTGCAGACAAGCCGACGCCATGGACTTCGATGACATCCTGGTCTATACCTACCAGCTCTTTGCACAACATCCAGAGATTCTGAGGCAGTATGAGGAGCATTTCCATTTCGTGCTCGTGGATGAGTATCAGGACACGAACTATGCCCAGCACGCCATCGTATGGCAACTGACGCAACACACGCGGCACGTGTGTGTGGTGGGTGATGATGCACAGAGCATCTACAGTTTCCGTGGGGCTAACATTGATAACATACTCACGTTCCAGAAACTCTACGAGGGTGCACAGCTGTTCAAACTCGAGCAAAACTACCGTTCGACGCAGAACATCGTCGAGGCTGCCAACAGTCTTATCCGCCACAACCGAGGCCAGATTCAGAAAGACGTGTACTCGAAGAAAGAACGTGGACAACTGATACATGTCTATAACTTCTTCAGCGACATCGAGGAAGCAGCAGGCGTGGCTCGTAAGATATTGAACCTGAACAACTACGACCACATTGCGTGGAATGACATCGCCATCCTCTACCGTACAAATGCCCAGAGCCGCACTTTTGAGGAAGCCTTCCGCAAGCAAGGTATTCCTTACCGCGTCTATGGAGGACTCTCGTTCTACCAGCGCAAGGAAATCAAGGATATGATAGCCTACTTCCGTCTGGCGGTGAACCCCAACGATGAGGAAGCCCTGAAGCGAGTGATCAACTATCCAGCCCGAGGAATCGGACAGACCACCTTGCAGAAAGTGCTGGATGCGGCATCCACAGCCAACGTCAGCGTCTGGCAGGTGTTGACGAATCCCGCGTTCTACGCCTTAGACATCAACCGAGGCACCATCTCCAAGCTTGAATCATTTGTTCAACTGATAGACTCTTTCGTGCAGGATGTCAATCAGGTAGATGCCGCAGAACTCGGACGCAGGATTGCTAAGGAAAGCGGCGTGGAAGCAGAAATCTTCAGAGGACGAGAGCCCGAGGACATCAGCCGACAGGAAAACCTGCAAGAACTGCTGGATGGTATGCAGCAGTTCGTGGACGACCGCCGTGAACAAGAAGGTGAGGGACATGAGCTGATGACCCATTACCTGCAGGAAGTGTCGCTCATCAGTGATCTGGATGAGAGCGACGACGACAGCGACGAGAAGTTGTCGCTGATGACGATACACTCTGCCAAGGGACTGGAGTTCCGTGTGGTCTTCATCGTGGGGATGGAGGAGAATCTGTTTCCCAACCAGATGGCCAGCGGCTCCATCCGCGAGTTGGAGGAAGAACGGCGTCTGTTCTATGTGGCGCTGACCCGTGCGGAAGAACAATGTTATCTGACGCATGCACAGAACCGTTATCGCTTCGGCAAGAGTGAGTTCTGCACACCGAGTATCTTCCTCCGAGAGATAGACTCTCGCTATCTGGATGTGCAGCAGTCGGGCGGTGAGCGCCAACGGAAACCCATCTCGCGCTTCGACGCGCGCAGTCCTTTTGAGTCTGGATCTCCTTTTACGTCAGAGAGTCCTTTTGCGACAAGATTTACTTCCACCTCCATCGGCTCACGGTCAGCAGCGAAGCCGAGCACCCCGCCACCGACATTCTCGCTACACAGCACCACAGCTGCTTCTCAACCCGAAGTGTCGTCCACCCAGACACCTTCTGGGATCTTGGTCGTGGGCAGCCGTATTGAACATTCAAGGTTCGGACGCGGAGAGGTGATTGCTCTGGCCGGATCGGGTATAGATGCGAAGGCGACGGTGAAGTTCGAAAATGTAGGCACCAAGCAGCTTTTACTCCGATTTGCCAAGTTTACAATTCTCTGAAGAGGGTCGTGAGGGCTGTGTGTCTGTCCATCCTTGTTCATAAATATAATAGCAGCTACAATCCCCATTGATTGTAGCTGCTATGAGTTAATAGAGTGTTACGTTTACTTGGCGAGCTGGAAGCCGAGCTTCATGCCTTGATAGCTGTTGCCGAGAAGCTTGGTGATGCTTCCCAGGGTGGAGTTTGCCTTGCCCAGGACACCACCTACGGCGTTAACGGCAGTGAGCAACTTGTCTGCGTCGTAGAGCAGGCAGAGGTTGGTGCCGTCCATACCTACGGTGCAAGTCTGGTTCAGCAGTCCGAGTGAACCCTGCAGAGTCAGCGTCTTGGAGTTGGCGTCGAAGGTATAGGTTCCCGTGGAGATGGTCTTGCTGCCGGTGGAGATAGCGAAGGTCTTGTCCTCCTTGAAAGTGTAGGTCGTGGCACCCTTGGTGATACCCACCTTGCTGAGATAGGTGTTCAGTTTCTGCTCAATGCTTGAGGCTGCTACTTCGCCGCCGGCTTTGGCCAGAAGGTTCTCGCTCTCAAAGCGTACTTCAGGCTGCTGATAGGTCCAGCTGCCAACGATGGATTGCTCGGTGAGGCTGCTGCTGAGGATGGAACCCAAGAGGCTGTTGAGGATGGTGGCGCCGGCAGAACCCAGGATGGAACCTGTGTCGGTGGTGCCGGTGGTAGTGCCTGCGGCACCGCCGAGGATGGAACCGAGAGCGTTAGCACCCGTAGTGCCACAACTGCTGAGGGTGAGGGATGCAGCGAGGATGGCTGCAGTAATGATGTTTTTCTTCATTGTTGAATAATATTTATGGGTAAAGTGGCCATGAAAGATACTGTTGCTAAGACATTCTTTCCTTCGGAAAGTTTATCCCGGCTGCTCATCTTCGCCGTTTTTTTCAACGAGCGCCTTGTTTTTATCTATCAACTGTACGAAGTCCCGTGGGAAGGGTGTCTCAAATAACATCGGTTCACCTGTGCGTGGGTGGTAGAAGTGCAGGCGGTAGGCGTGCAGACACAGGCGTCCGATGGGATCCTGACCGTTTCCATACTTGCGGTCGCCCAGGACCGGGTGGCCGATGTCTTGCATGTGTACACGAATCTGGTTCTTGCGCCCCGTTTCGAGTCGCATCTCCACCAGTGAGCAACGCGGCGTGGTCTGCAAGGTGTGGTAGTAGGTGACGGCGAATTTTCCGCCTCCAGGATCTTCGGGTGAGGAGAAGGTGATGTATGCTTTGTTGTCCTTCAACCAACTCTGGATGGTGCCGCCCTCGTGCTCCATCTCGCCACTGACGACAGCCACATAGCGGCGGTCATAGACGATGTCGTGCCAGTTGTCCTGCAGAATCTGTGCGGTCTCGATGTTCTTGGCGTACATCATCAGCCCGCTGGTCTCACGATCCAGACGGTGGACGATGTGGGCTGTGCACTTGAAGTGTCGCTTCTCGAAATACTCGTCGAGCACCTGCTTCACAGAATACTGCTTGGCGGTTGCGGGCATAGACAGAATACCCACCGCTTTCTCGATGACGATGAGGTCTTTGTCCTCATAGACGATGCGGACGTACTGGTTTTGCAGTTGGCTGCCACCTTTGTGTTTGCTGATGCGGACAATCTGTCCGGGATGCAGGGGAAGGTCGTAACGCGTGGTGCGCTGACGGTCCACGGTGACTCCATTTCCTGCAAGGATGTCTTTGGCACGATTGCGGCTGATTCCGTCCATCGTGCTAATGATGAACTCGAGAAGAGTCGTTTCTTCGCGAACGACGTGTTCGCTGTATTTTGATCGAGCGTACTCGGCGCCGGTCATGTTACGCATAATTTTGGATTTACAGATTAACGGATTTATGGATCTAAGAATTCAATCTTAATCTTCATATTCGTGTACGCGCTTTGGGTTCATGGGGAACCAGCCGCGCTGCACGCGTTTGTGCTGCTGGAAGACTTCGAGAATGCCCCATAGGGAGGAAAAACCGACGACACCCAGAATGATGCTGATATATTCGTTGCTAATGAGCAGGGACGCAGCCAGTGCTGCAAGTCCGCCCACCAAAAATGCCCACCACGAACGACGACCGAAGTAATATTCGGCTTTGATAACGATGGGGTGGAAGACGCCTATTGTGAGGAAGGTGGACAGGCCTATGAGGATTCCGATGAAATTCATTGTCTAAATAAATAAGTAGATGAACACAATTAGTTTTCATTTTAGAAACAGAGACGCAGAGAATATATATAAACTCTGTGTCTTTGTATCTCTGTGTCCTAAAGATTGTGTCATTTAATTTTGATTGGTTACTTATGTGTGAATAGTGGTATTTATTCGTGATGATATGGTTCGCCCCGCAGGATGGTGCACGCCCGATAGAGCTGTTCCACGAAAAGGACGCGGATGAGCTGATGGGAGAAAGTCATCAGCGAGAGCGAAATCTCCTCTGCGGCTTGCTGATGCAGGGAGGCGTCGAAGCCATAAGGACCACCGACGACGAAGACGATGCGGCGGGCGCCTGCTGACATTCGTTTACCCAGCCAGGAGGCGAAATCTACCGAGCGCCGTTCGGTGCCGTGCTCATCGAGCAGGATGAGGTGGTCGCCAGGTTGAAGCTGCTTGCGAACCAAGTCGGCTTCCTGAGCTTTCTGCTGTTCGACGGAGAGACCACGAGTGTTGCGCAACTCGGGAATGACGTCGAGCTGGAAGGGAACGTAATGACCAAGGCGGCTGGAATAGTCGTCGATGAGGGCCTGTACGTGGCGGTCTGTGGTGCGTCCGATGACGAGGAGGATTAATTTCAATGTGAATGAGGTTTGAGGGGATGGGGAGAGGAGAGTTTAGAGTTGTTTTGGAGTTTAGAGTTTAGAGTGTAGAGTTTAGAGTTTAGAGTTTAGAGTTTGGAGGGTAGGACTATTGTTTGTCGATGATATCCTTGGCCACCTCGTCTCCGAGGTCGATGGCTCGTTGCAACTCTGCGCGCGCTTCAGCTTCTTTCTTCTGTGCCCTCAGACTGATGCCAAGGATGCGATGGGCATCAGCGAAGGTGTCGTCGAGGGCGATGGCCTTGCGGGCAGCATAGACGGCTTCGTCGAGTTGGTTGAAACGGTAATGAGTGCCTGCCAACTCGGCAAAATAGAGTGGCTCGTCCGGCTCCATGAGAGTAGCGTGCTCGATGTCCGACAACGCCTGCTGGAACATACGGCATTGCATTTCAATCTGATAGCGCTGATAGTAGAAGTTTGCGTTTAAGGAAGAAGACATCAGTCGTTCGTATTCGTTGAGATCCTTGATGGCATCGCGGAAACGACCGAGAGAGCGCAGCGTGGTGGCTCGCATGAGGAGTGCCGGTGCTGCATCGGGAGTGTAAGGCTTGCTGAAGCAGGCTACCGCACTGTCTTGCAGAGCTAAGAGGGCTGTGGTGTCAGACAGCATTTGTTGGCATTGTGCTGCATAGAGAAAATGTTCAGCAGACCGCAAGGACGTCTTGTTCACGGCCACGAATTTCTCGGAGGCCTCGGCATAGCGTTTCTGAGCATAAAGGATGTGACCCTGCAATGCCGTGTAGATAGGTTGCGGGTCGGCACTCTCTGCACGCTGAGCCAGTTCTAAGGAATGGTCGAGCGACCACGTCTCGGGCAGCTGTCTTTCGCTTTGCACGGCAGCTAAGATGGAACGAGCCTGGGAGTAGTCCAATTCGGGTTGAACGCCGCCGGCTTTGGCACCGGCTTCCCATGCAGCGTCGGCAGCAGCGAAATCCCCCTTGGCAGCGAGCATCTCTGCTTGCATGGTGTAGCCATTGGTCTCACTGGGGAAGCGACGGACATACTCGTTGACGTAGTCGAGGTAGAGAGCGGTGTCGCGTGTGCCAGTCAGGAAGATGAAACTGGCGGCCTGCGATGCCTCGGAAGGCAACTCCTTGCGGATGAGAATATCGCGGTAGTCCGGGGAGTTGGCGTTGAGGGCCGAGGTCTTGAGGTCGTTGACGTAGGCGGCACTGATGGCGTAGGACTTATCCTCGCCGGGTTTTGCGTTCATCTGAACAAGTCCTAACACTTGTCCCTCATCGTTCACCACGGGGCATGAGGTACTCTTCTCGCTGAGTTTCACAGGCAACGTGTAGTAGGAATAGAGTTCCTTGAAGGTTTTTGCTTCCTCGATGAAAGTGGCGGTGGGCAAGCCCGACTTGTTGGAGAGGTAGGGGAGGACAAATACCTGTTGTCCCTTGAGACCATTGACGGGAGACAGCGTGAGGGGCTGTCCCTTGCGAATATCAGCACGAAGCTTGATGACATCATAGAGAGAGGAAGCTCCGACGAGGGTCAGAATGGGATACTCATTGCCTTTTTCGTCTATGGCAACAGCGCGGGATGCTCCCTTGAAGGATGCGTAGTCAGAAAGGATGGTGCCTTCTTCATCAATGAGGAAGCCATTGGTGGAATGAAGCAACTGTCCGCTGGCATCATAACTGACGAGATTCAGTTGGGCCTTACGGGCTTTCTTCAGCCATTTGGTCTGGGCCGAGGCGCTCAGTGTGAAAAGGCAAAGTGAGATAAGAAATAGTTTACGAATCATATTCTGAGTAGTGATTTGGCATTTTGGATGGCAGCATCTGTCAACTGGGCACCACTGAGCAAATGTGCAATTTCAGTGATGCGCTCATCAGTGTTCAGCTGCAGGATATGGGAGGTCGTTCCCTGGTCGTTGTCTTCCTTATAGACGCGATAGTGATGCTCGCCGAGGGCAGCAATCTGAGGGAGGTGGGTGATGGAAATGACTTGGCGTCCGCCGTCGCCCATCTGGCGCATGATCTCTGCCATTCGTTCTGCGATCTGACCGCTGACTCCCGTGTCGATTTCATCGAAGATGATGGTCGGCAGGCTGACGGAAGCACTGATCATGGCCTTCAGCGAGAGCATCACACGTGCGATTTCGCCTCCGGATGCCACCTCAGAGACCGGTTCGAGACGGCCGTTCTTATTGGCACTGAAGAGAAATACAACCTGGTCGAAGCCCGTGGCATCGGGCTCCTTGCGCGGGGTGACGCTCACCTGGAACTTGACGTTGGGGATTCCTAAGGGCTGCAAACGTTCTGTCATCTGGCGCTCCACTTCTTTGGCTGCTTTCATTCGGGCAGTCGTCAGTTCCTTGCCAGCAGCAATGACATCTTTGTGGGCCTTTTCTGCAGCCTCGGTCAGTTCCTGAATACGGCTTTCGGCGTTCTCGGTGGCCTCTAATCGCTGGCGGAAGTCATTGGCCAGTTGAATCAGTTCATCTTCTGTATTGAGATGATGTTTCTTCTGCAGGGTGTAGAGACTGCTTAGCCAGTCGTTGACCTGTTCGAGCCGACTGGGGTTCACATCGATGCGTTCGGCTTGGGAAGAGACTTCGGAGGCGATGTCGTCCAATTCGATGCGACAGCTGTTGAGACGTTCCGCCAGCGCATCGGCTTGCGGCAGCAGTGAGGTGATGGAGGAAAGCTGACGTTCGGCATCGCGCAAGGTCTGTACGGCTCCTGGCAGGTTGCCACTGTCGCCACTGAGCAAAGTCTCCGTACTCCATAGTGTCTCGCGGATTTCTTCGGCATGTTCCAGTTGGCGGGCTTCCATTTCCAGTTCTTCCTGCTTGCCAGGTTCGAGATGCAGGTCATCAATCTGGCTGAGCTGAAAACGGAGGTAGTCTTCCTCGTCCCGGTCGCGCTGGGCTGCTTCCTTGGCCTCGCGCAACAGGTTCAGGGTCTGCCTATAGTGCTGGAAGTGCTGCTCATACAGTCGGCGAACGTCCTGATCGCCTGCAATGATATCCACGACGCTAAGTTGGAAATCCTCTTGGGCCAGCAGCAGATTCTGATGCTGGGAATGGATATCTATCAGTCTGGATCCAAGCATCTTGAGCTGAGCCACACTGGCGGGTGTGTCGTTGATGAAGGCACGACTCTTGCCCGCTGCCGTCAGTTCGCGACGAATGATGCAACTCTGCCCATCGAAATCCAAGTCCTCGCTCTCGAAGAATTCATCCAGCCCATAGCCACGGAGGTCAAATTCAGCTTCGATGATGCAACGATTCTCGCCAGCTTTGACGCTGCGGGCGTCGGCACGCTGTCCCAGCAACAGACCAATGGCGCCGAGCAGGATACTCTTGCCGGCACCCGTCTCGCCAGTGATCACGCTGAAGCCCCGGTGGAAGTTGATGTGCAACTCGTCAATGAGCGCGTAGTTCTTTATGAATAAAGATTGCAACATTATTGTTTCAGCTTGTCCCAGTATTGATTTTGTGAAGGATTGATGCGGAAGAGAATCTCGTAGATCGACTCACGTTGTTCGCTCGGCGTCTGTGCATTGAAGATACTGATGATCTCGTCGCGCTTGATGTCCGTGAAAATTTGCGGAAGCAGGCTGAGCGACTTGTCCTCGTGGGCTTCCTTGAGCAAGGTCATCGTCTCGGCAATGGCATCGCGCCCCTTCTCGGTATTCTCTGACATCTGGTCGAGTCCCTTGCGGTAGTAGTCATATTGCAGCTGCCGCATTTTTTCCATGGCGCCGTCGAGGTAGTCGTTGACGATGGAGAACCGGTTCTTGGTGTTGCCGAACGCCTTCCAGCCATCAGAGCCCAGACTCTCGGCATTGTTGCAGATATCCAATGCCATCTGCAGGTAGGGCGTGCCGCCCTTGGGAGACATCGTGTCAAGATCCATTCCTATGATGAAATATATCCAGTAGGCGAGCATCGCGGTCAGGTTGTTGTCAATCTGTTCCGGACGCCATTCCAGCTGGTCGAACTCCTGAAAGTTGAAGTTGAAGTCTTTGTCGTTGTAGTTCCAGACGGTGGTCGTGTAGGAACTGCCCCAGACGGGACGGTTGGACGCTACCAGCAAACTGGCCTTGAAGGAGTTGTCTGTCTCGCTGTAGG
The DNA here is from genome assembly GCA_900318115.1 of uncultured Prevotellaceae bacterium. Classification (GTDB taxonomy): domain Bacteria; phylum Bacteroidota; class Bacteroidia; order Bacteroidales; family Bacteroidaceae; genus Physcousia. The sequence goes on from ONJJ01000003.1 coordinate 20,131, forward strand.
CGCTGATGGTGAGGTTGAACGCACATTGAATCCGCTCGCTCTCGCGAAACTGGAGGTCTGTCCACTTCCGCTCGTTCAGAAACTGGGTAATCTGCTTCTCCAGAGCATCGAAGACGCCGGATTTGGTGTTTGAGACCTGTTCGCGGTTTATCATGACGCGAGCGTTCAGTTCCTGCGCTTGGACAACGTTGCCGAACGCGAGGAAGAGCAATAACGAAAGAAACACCTTTTTCATAGTCGCAGTTTATTAGAGGAGTGTGAGCTGATCAATGATATCGCGTGCCACTTCAGTCTTAGACTTCAAGGGATACGGAATCTGCCGGTCGGGTGTGACGATAGTGATTTTATTCGTATCGAACTGGAAGCCTGCACCTTCGTCCTGCAGTGAGTTGAGCACGATGAAGTCAAAATGCTTCTTCTGCAGTTTCTTCTGTGCGTTTGCCACCTCGTCGTTGGTCTCCAGGGCAAAACCGATGAGATGCTGCCCATCGCGCTTCATCTCGCCCAGACCACGTGCGATGTCCTGAGTGGGCTTCAGCCGCAAGACGAGATCATCGCCCTCACGTTTGATTTTCTGATCGGCAACGGTGGCAGGCGTGAAGTCTGCAACGGCAGCACAGAGTATAGCAGCATCCATCGTGGGGAAAAGCGAGCTGGCAGCCTCCCACATCTGTTGAGCACTTTCGACATGAGTCAGATGAATCCCTTCTGTAGAAGTCGTGCGCTGGACGGGACCGCAGACGAGCTGCACCTCGGCCCCGCGGGCAGCACATTCTTCTGCTAAGGCGAAGCCCATCTTGCCGCTGGAGTAGTTGCCGATGAATCGAACGGGGTCGATGCGTTCGTAGGTCGGACCAGCTGTGATGAGAATACGTTTGCCAGCCAGGTCTTTCTTGGCCGACAGGGCTGCGAGAACGATTTCCGCAATGCGCTCGGGTTCTTCCATCCTGCCTTTGCCGACCAGATGGCTGGCGAGTTCACCGCTGGCAGGTTCAATGATGGTCACTCCGCGCTTCCGCAGTAATTCCAGATTGGACTGAGTGGCAGCGTGTGCCCACATATCCAGATCCATAGCCGGTGCCACAAAGACGGGTGCCTTCATCGAGAGGTAGGTGGTGATGAGCATGTTGTCAGCGATGCCGTTTGCCATCTTACCAATGGTGGAGGCGGTGGCAGGAGCGATGACCATCGCATCGGCCCACAAGCCCAAGCTGACGTGGCTGTGCCAGGTGCCGTCGCGCTGCGAGAAGAAATCGCTGATGACAGGTTTGGAAGTCAGCGCCGAAAGCGTGATGGGAGTGATGAACTCCTTTCCGGCAGGCGTGATGACGACCTGCACCTCATGGCCTTGTTTGACAAACTGGCGGATGAGTGTACATGCCTTGTAGGCTGCTATACTGCCTGTGATTCCGAGTACGATGTTCATTCTTTTAGTAATTATTTGGTGCTGCGGCTGCGTAATGCTATTTCCGTGAGCACCTGTTTGGTATTGAGAGCGAAGTCACCTTGCTGGATCCAGCTGTAGTATCCCGGATCCCGACGAAGAACCTCCGCGACAGGCATCCCTTTGTACTTCCCGAAGTTGAAGACCTCCACATTCTTGTCGTCATAGACGATGCGCCCGGCAAAGTCCACATTGCGATTGCGGCGCGAATATTCTGTCAGGAAGTCGATATCGTTCTGCAGTTCCTCGGGATAGTGATCCAGCTGAGCGCAGAGTACTTCGTAAGTTGCTTCTGTGTCGGCCAGCGCGGAGTGGGCGTTCTCGAGATCTTTGTGGCAATAGAACTTGTAGGCGGCAATGAGGGTCCGGCGTTCCAGTTTGTGGTAGATATTCTGGACGTCCACACAGCGCGTGTTGCGAAGATCGATGTTGATGCCATTGCGCAAGAACTCCTCCACGAGCATCGGGATATCAAAATGATTGGAGTTGAAGCCACCCAGATCGCATCCGCGGATGAAGTCATACACCTCCCCGGCTACCTCCTTGAAGGTAGGGCAGTCTGCTACGTCTGCATCATAGATACCATGGACAGCCGATGCCTCCTCGGGAATATGAATGGTGGGATTGATACGCATCACCTTGGATTCCTGATTGCCGTTGGGGAACACTTTCAGAAGGCATATTTCGACGATTCGGTCGTTGACGATATCGACACCTGTGGTTTCGAGATCAAAGAAAACTATGGGTCTGTCAAGTTTTAGTTGCATTACTTTTATTCGTTAAGTAGGCACGGATTGCAGGAGCTCTTCTCGCAATCCGTGCCCTATCATTATTAATAAGGTTATAAGCACCGCAAATTAATCATTGAGCATCATGGGCATGAGGAGCATGAGGATTTCCTCTCCCTCTTTCTGCTCAGCGGGTGTGATGATACCGGCGCGCCCGGGGTCCGCCAGCTGGAATACCACTTCGTCGCTGTCGAGGTTGCCCAAGATGTCCAGCAGCAGGGTGCCTTTGAAACCGATGTTCATCTTCGGAGCGTCGTATTCGCACACAATGCGTTCTTCTGCCGAAGTGGCATAGTTGACATCCTGGCCACTGACGGTGAGCTTGCTGGGGCTGAAGGCCATCTTCACCTGTGCGCTGCTTTGGTCGCAGAAGACGAGCACGCGCTTGAGGGCTGAGATGAGGGCTGCACGGTCGATACGTGCCAGATAGGGATTGTTCTGAGGAATGACGCTGTTGTAGTTCGGGTAGCGTCCGTCAATGAGGCGGCAAGTGAGCGTGAATTCGGGAGCGACAATCTGAGCCTGCTTGTCGTTGAAGCTCAGGTGAAGTTCACCGTCGCCCTTGCTCAGGAGCGCACGAAGGATGGTGGCGGGTTTCTTGGGAAGGATGAAGCCTACCTGTGCCTCGCTCTTGACGGAGGCATCCTTCTTGCGGACGAGTTTGCGACCGTCGGTGCCGACAAAGACCAGGTTCTCAGGAGTGAAATCGAAGTAAACACCTGTCATCACAGGACGAATCTCGTCGTCGGCGGTGGCAAAGAGGGTCTGATTGATGCCCGTGAGCAACACTCCCTGCTTGATGTCGTAGTTGTGGACATCGCCGTCGATGGAGTGGGGGGCAGGATATTCATCTGCGCGCTCGCCCATAATCGTGAAGGTGCCATTCTGGTATTCACCGGAAATGACCATTGTATCCAGGTTCACGTTCAGCGTGATGGGCTGGTCTGCGATTTCCTTCAAGGAGTCCTGAATAGTCTTAGCCTTGATGCAGAAGCGGGCGTCCTCGCTGCTCTGGATGAGTTCTACGGAAGTGACAAGGGTCGTCTCGCTGTCAGAGGCGGTGATGGACATCTTCTGTCCCTGAATCTCGAAAAGGAAGCAATCCAGAATAGGGAAGGAGTTCTTGCTGTTGAGCACGCGGTTGATTGCTGTGAGGCGGCCAAAGAGTGCCGCACTGGAGACTTTGAATTTCATTAGGTATGTTTTTTTATTATTGCTTTGTCGGCTTGGATTGTCACTATTGGTCTTAAAAACCGAGCAAAGATAGCGTTTTTCGGTCACGCACACAAAATTTTCCTCTTAAAATTAGCAAAACCGACAAGAAAGTCTTACATTTGCATCGCTTTTCGCACAAAAACGCATTTATTAACCACCAAAAAGAATATAAAATATGGAAATTCAAGGAAAGATTATTGCCGTGTTGCCTGAGCGCGGTGGAGTGTCTCAGCGAACAGGTACTGAATGGAAGGTTGCCACCTATGTCATCGAGACCATTGAACAGTATCCCCGCAAGTGTGCCTTCGAGGTCTTCGGAAGCGATAAGATACAGTCGTTCAACATTCAGGTCGGTCAGCTGTTGACTGTCAGTTTTGACATCGATGCTCACGACTATCAGGGCCGCTGGTACAATACGATCCGTGCTTGGCGTGTGCAACCCTATGATCCCAACGCACCTGTAGCTGCAGCAGCTCCCGTTGCCGGCTTTGACACAGCCGCCCAGCCTGCTGCTCCCTTCCCCCCGACCATGGGCCAGTCGGCTGCTCCTTCAGCTCCCGCTGCTGATCCTGCAGCTGCTGCCGCTGCTCCCACGCCCGCTTTCCCTGGCGAAAGCACGGACGATCTGCCATTCTAAAGATAAGCTTTTAGAACATAAAGTATTCCGGAGCCGCTTGAATATATGATTCAAAGTGGTTCCGGAATCTTTTATGAGTCCGCTAGAGACTTGGCGATAGGATTTATGTATAGTCGTGTGGAAAGCTTATTCTTGCGCTCCGGCAACCTGGAGGATGAGTGTGGTAGCGCCGATGGTGATAACTGTGCCATCCTCAATTCGCAGCCGGTCTTTCTCGCTCAGGAACGTGGTACCAACAAAAGTGCCAGTGCCGTCGGTGCTGGCATCGCGCAGGGTGTACACCAATTCTCCCTGGCGATTGCGGCTGACGTTGATTATGCAATGGGTGGTGTCCACGCTGGGGTCTCGAGTTTCAATGGCGGTATTAGCCCGCGTGCCATGCACATAGCGGCCAATGATGTTATCGCCCAGTTGCAGAGGTAGCTCCTGGCGATAATGAAAGACGTTCTCCACCACAAGTATGCGGCCGTAGTCCTGGGCGTTCTCTTCCGTGTTTTCCACAGCCGATGCTCCCAGGCGTTTCTCCTCTTTGCGGGTGGTCATCAACTTCGAAACACCGATGCGGATTCCAAACTGGCGATGACAATCAGGACACTCGAAGACGAGTGTCTGACCATCCGCATAGCGGGTTTCATCAAAAGTGATGTGCTTGTTACACTTGGGGCACCGTACTCTCTTCATAATGCCATAACCCAGGTGGAAGCGTACTCGCTGTCAGTATGATGTAACTTGATATTCTCAGCGGTGGCCTGTTCTTCCGTCTGGAAGCCATCGATGATCACACGGTTCATCTTACCATTATTATAAACGCGCGCATTAGAGAATCCACGCTGGCGTAAGGTCTGCACATAACGTTCTGCGTTCTTGCGGCTGACGTTGCTGGCCAGCACAATGCAGTAATTTCCTGCAGGTTGTAACTCATTAGAAGTGGCATCAGTCTGTGTGGCCGGGGCAACTTCTTCAGCTTCCACCTTCACTTGCTCAGGCTTCACTTCGGGCGTGACTGCGCTTTCCTTGACAGTCTTTTCTTTCACGACGGCAGGCTGTTGGGGCTTTGCCTGCTTGGCGGCAGGCAATTCAGTTGAAGGCTCCGAGGGGAGTACAGAGGCCTGATTGCTGCGAACAGCGTTGTCCAACGGCGTGGAGAACAGTGCGCAAAGTAGTATGATGGCAGCTGCAGCGACGATGTTCTTCAGGCCACGCTTGCTGATATGAATCGTGATGTGCTGCGAATCGTGGGATGCATCGTGAGCCAATTGTGAGGCAGAACTACCACGACGGTGGCCACTGCGCTGGGCAGCAGTCAGCTTTTGCATCAGGAAGGCGTCCAAGCCGAAGAAGTCTGGAGTGACAACGCCAGCCTGACAGGGTGAAAAGCTGACACGACCGTCTTCATCCTGGGAAAAGACACCCATACTGCCGAAGTCCACTTGTCCGTCGGAGAGAAGTTGCTGACGTAAATCAAGGACTTGCAGCTGAATGTAGCGCTTGGCTTCGGTGGAGGTGCAATGACGCCACTCACGAACAGCAGTCGTCAGCAACCCGTCGTCTTCCATGAGGTCGGGATTAAAGCGCACCACACGGATTGGAGGGAAGAACAACTGCTCTGTTTCCTCACGCGTAGCACTCGTGGCCATCGTGACGAAACCGCCGAACTGAGGAACAACTACGCAATCGTGACTCAGCAAAAGGCTTTCTATGTGTCGAGATAGTTCATTCATCGGCTGCAAAGGTATGTATTTTTTGCCATAAAAGAGAATTTTTTGCAAAAAAAATGCAAGTATTTTGTTTTTGGCTTTGTGTTTTCGACGATTTATCATACTTTTGCACTGAAAAGAAAGAAGCGACTGACTAAATATGCTTTGAAATTGACTCTATGAAGATATGAAATCACCTTTTACAATATTTTTATACGCTTTGACGTTGCTTTTGCTGGTTGCCTGTGGTGGTGATCAGCGACGTGATGACGCTGTTCTCGTTGTGGAGCCCGACTCGGTGGCCATGCAGCGATTGAATGGAATTTGGGTGGACGCAGAAACCCAGACTGTGGTATTCCGCGTAGATGGCGATAGCCTTTTCTACCCGAACTCTTCCAGCCAGCCTGTGCGCTTCGCTATCTACGAGGACACTTTGCTGCTCTTTACGGCCGACAGTGTCCGTTTTCCCATTATCCGTCAGAAGGACTATTCCTTTGTCTATGAATCACTTTCGGGTGACTCTATAACGCTGCTGAGATCGGAAAATCCTTTGGATTCACTCATCTTCTTCTCAACCGAACATGAGTATGCACCTATCCTGCTCAACGAGGAGGTCAGTCGCGACACGGTCGTGTTCTCCCCGTCGAACGAGCGCTATCATCTATATATAAAGGTGAATCCAACCCATTACCGCGTCGTTCAGACCACATTTACCGATGAGGGTCTGCCGATAGAGAATGTCTATTTCGACAATATCATCCACGTAGGTGTCTATAATGGTCGGGCCAAGCTCTTCTCCCACGACTTCGTGAAAGCGGATTTCGCGGAACTCATTCCCCAGGAATTCCTGAAGGGTGCCATCCTCTCAAACGGCGAGTTCGGTAATGTGGATCGTGACGGCTGCCACTTCAACATCACTCTCTGCCAGCCCAATGGTTCCAGTTGTTATGTGGTCAGTGTGGTCGTCGACTATCGTGGTCAGCTCGAAAAAAAGCTAATAGAATACTGATTACCAACGATGAATCCTCTGAAAGTTTACAAAGCCTCGGCGGGTGCCGGCAAGACGTTCAGGTTAGCCGTTGAATATTTCAAATTACTGGTCCTCGCAGCTAACGGCGGCGAGCATAGCCATATTTTGGCGGTGACCTTCACCAACAAGGCCACGGGCGAGATGAAGAACCGCATCATCACTCACCTCTATGGCATCGCCCACTCGTTACCTTCCAGCCAGGATTACTACGATAAACTCGTCGAGGCGCTGCAGGAAGAAGCCGACGCCCCCACCGAAGAAGCCGAGATTCGCCTCCGCTGTGGCGAGGCTCTGCACCAGATACTCCATGACTATAGCCATTTCCGCGTTGGCACCATCGACTCGTTCTTCCAGACCATCCTTCGTGGTCTGGCTCATGAGCTGGGCCTGACAGCCAATCTTCAGGTTGAAATCAACGACACAGAAGTGCTCTCGAAAGCCGTGGACCGCATTGTGGACCGTCTCCAGGACGAACCCGTGGTACTGGACTGGCTGCTCAGCCTGGTGGCGGACCAAATAGAGAACAACCAGAAGTGGGATGTCACCAACCGCGTGAAAGACTTCGGACGAGCGATCTTCAACGAGGACTACCTCCGCCGGGGCGACCAGCTGCGCAAGGTGCTCAGTGACGGCGCCTTCGTACGCAATTTCATGAAAGGGTTGCGCGAGCAGGAGGGCGCGGCGATTGCCACGCTGAAGTCCTGCGGAAAACGTATTGACCAAGCCATTTTGGGCGCTGGATTGAGCTACTCCGATTTCTCCAACGGTCAGCGTGTTCTCGGCGGGTTGGTCGCCCGTCTATTGTCGGGCGATGTCTCGTCCGTCGAAATCACTTCCACATACCAGAAGTGGGCCGACGACCCGCTGTCGCTTTTGCGCCGTGCCGACCAGCAACGCACAGACCTCGTCGATGCCGCCGATACCATCAGCGGCGTCATTTCCGAGCTGGTGGATCATCTGGAGGAACTCCAGTATTCCATCAATAGTGCCCGCCTGGCCTTGGCACATATCAAGCCTCTCTTCCTGCTGGACTTCATCGACCGTGAGGTGGCTGATATCAACGCCGAGACCTCGCGCTTCAACCTCGCTAAGACGCCCATACTTCTCTCGCGCATGGTCGGTGACTCCGATGCTCCGTTCGTCTTCGAGAAAATCGGAGCCTTGCTCCACCATGTGATGATCGACGAGTTTCAGGACACATCGCGCCTACAATGGGAGAACTTCCGCACCTTGTTGCTCGAGAGCTATTCGCGGGGCGGGCGCAACCTCATTGTTGGCGACGTCAAACAGAGTATCTATCGCTGGCGGGGCGGCGACTGGCGCACCTTGGGATATATCAAGGAAACGGTACAACCTACGCCTGTTGTGCAATACCTGGATGTAAACTACCGCAGTATGCGCCGGATCGTGAAGTTCAACAGCGATTTCTTTGACGAGGCCAGAAAGGTTCTGGAAGCCGTTTCGCAGAAGGAAGAGCGGCAGCTGGAACTACGTAACTTCTTCGAGTCTGCGTATCGGGATGTCATTCAGCAAGTTCCTGACGGCAAAAAAGACGAAGGCTATGTCCGCGTGAAAGTCTTCGACAGCAAGAGTTACCAGACACGGGAAGACTGGGAACCCGAGGTACTGGAGGAACTCTGCCAGACCATCCGCGAGCTTCATGAGGGCGGTCTGCCATATAATCAGATGGCCATTCTGGTGCGTATCAACTCCGAGTCCGATGCCATCATCCGTGCTTTTGCCGAGATCCCGGACATGCCGGCCATCGTCTCTGACGAGGCCTTCCTCCTATCGTCCTGCCTGCCTGTCACTTTGCTCATCGAGGCCTTGCGCGTGATTATTGATGAACAGAATCCTCTACCTCGATTCCTTCTGGAAGAACATGGTATTGACGTGCAGCTCATCGACGACAACCTCCAGCAGCTGCGTCTCACACCGCTCTATGAATTGCTGGAACACCTCTATCGCCTGCTGGGTCTCGACAGGTTCCAGCAGCAGGATGCTTTCCTCTTCGGCTTCTTCGACGCTGTCAGCGAGTACTTGCGCGGCGAGGCCTCTGATTTGCAGTCCTTCGTCACTTTCTGGGACGAGAATCTCTGCCGTCAGTCCGTTCCGGCAGGCGAGGTTGACGGAATCCGCATCCTGACCATCCACAAGGCCAAGGGCCTGGAATTCCACACGGTGTTGCTGCCTTTCTGCACCTGGAGCTTCGAGCGCAACCGTCATTCAGACCTCATGTGGTGTACACCCACCGCCGAGCCCTACTCGGAGATGCAATTGCTGCCCATTACCCCGACGTCCAAGGTCACGCCCAATTCTGTCTTTGCCGATGATTATGCAGAGACTCATCTGCTCAGCCGAATGGATGAGTTCAACGCCCTATATGTAGCCTTTACGCGTGCGTGCGCGAACTTATTTATATGGTCCTCCGGTGGGGACATGGATCGTGACAGCCGTACAGTGGGCGACCTCATCGCATGCACCATGTCCTCTGTGCTCACGGCTGATTCCGATGGCGTTTACACCTACGGTCAGCCGGTCCTTACTTTCAAGAGTGCCCATACCTCTGAGGACAATAGGATGGCTCAACATCCCGTTGCCGTTCCCGTCACCATGCAGTCATTTGACTTAGGGGTCACGTTCCGCCAGAGCAATCGTTCCGCTCAATTCCTGGCCGAGCAGGGTGGGGAAGAGGCTCCTCCCGAGGAGGAGCTAACCCGCCGCCGCTACCTCGAGACCGGTCGCCTGCTGCACCGTGTGCTTCAGAGTATTCGCGTCCACGGCGATGTGGACAGCGTGCTCGATTCCTTCGAGCGCCAGGGACTTATCTCTCGCACGGCTCCCGACGGCACGGAGGTCGCCGTGCCACGTGCTTCCATGGAGCGATGGGTGCTTCAGGGGTTGCGCAATCCCCTTGTCAGCGACTGGTTCCAGCCGCATTGGCAGCTGTTCAACGAGTGTTCCATCGTCAGCCTCGACGACCAAGGCGTGCCGCAAGTCCATCGGCCGGACCGCGTCATGGTCAGTGCCGACGGTCAGCGCATCATCGTCGTTGACTTCAAGTTCGGCGCCGACAGGCCGGAGTACCAGCAGCAAGTCCTGGGCTATATGCGACTGCTGCAGCAGATGTCGCCTCAGGCACAAGTCGAGGGCTACCTCTGGTTTGTCTATAGTGGGCGCGTCGAACACGTAATAGAAAATTCCTCCCCGTCGCCTCGCAATTCCCGTAAGTCCGACAGCGGACAGCTAACCCTTGATTTCTGATGCTCTATGAAAACGTTCCTTGAACATGTAGCCTCCTCGCTGCTCCAGCGCTTCGGCTCCAACCTCAGTCGCGTCACGGTGGTGTTTCCCGGCAAGCGCGCCAGCCTGTTCCTCAACCAAGCGCTGGCTGAACAGTCTTCCACTCCCGTGTGGGCTCCTCGCTACCTGACCATCAGCGAACTCTTTCAGCAAGCCTCGCCTCTGGCTTTGGCCGACCCCATCGAGTCTGTCTGCCGCCTTCATGCTGCCTACGCGCGTCATATCCAGGATCCTCAGCCGCTGGACCGTTTCTGGTCCTGGGGCGAGATACTCCTCTCTGACTTCGACGACCTCGACAAACACCTCGTGGACGCCGCCAGCCTCTTCACCAATATTGCGGACCTACACGCCCTGGACGACAACAGCTATATCACCCCCGAGCAGGAAGAAGCCCTGCGCGCTTTCTTCCGCAACTTCTCCCTCGAGGAGAATAGCCAGATCAAGCAGCAGTTCCTTCGTCTCTGGGAACATATGGGCGACATTTATTCGGAACTGCACACATCCATGCGCAGCGACGGCGTCCTCTACGAGGGAGCCCTGCAGCGATCTGTCGTCGAACAACTCCGCCAGGCACGCCTCGCGGGCGATGACTCTGAAGAGGATTGTCCTTTATTTACTACCGATCAGCGGCGTCAGATGACTTATGCCTTTGTGGGATTCAACGTGCTGAACGACGTAGAGCAAGCCCTCTTCGATGAGCTTCAGGCCCGGCAGCAGGCACTCTTCTTCTGGGACTACGACACCTTCTACGTTGACCATAGCCATGAAGCGGGCCACTTCCTGCGCCGTAACCTCCAGCGCTACGGCAATGAGCTCCCTGCTGATTGTTTCGATAATCTCCGTCAGCCCAAGCAGATTGAACTGGTTTCCGCCTCCAGCGAGAACGCCCAGGCCCGCTTCGTGCCACAATGGTTAGGACAGCACCTCACTCCGCGTGAAAACCGCACCGCCGTTGTGCTTTGCAACGAGCAGCTCCTGCAGCCTGTGCTCCACAGTATTCCTTCCGACGGAAAGCCCGAGGCCGTGAACATCACCATGGGATTTCCACTGGCGGACACTCCTGTCTTCAGTTTCGTCGTCGCGCTCATCAGCCTTCAGACCGAAGGCTACGACGCAGCGCGCCAGCGTTTCCGCAGCGCCCAACTGCGCATCGCCCGACGCCACCCCTTCGCGCGCCTGCTCGATGAGCAGTTGTGGTGCCATCCTGTCGGCGAAGGTCCCGCATTGCTGTCTTACCTCCTCGAGTGTCTGACAGCCCTTGCACCCCATTTCTCCGAGGACTCCGCCGATATCGCCGCCTTCTATCGCCAGCTTTATGTCGAGGCGCTGTTCCGCACCTTCACCGCCATCTCCCGCCTGCTTGATCTGATGACGTCTTCGTCTTCGCCACTCACGGTGAGCGACCATACCCTACGCCGGCTGCTGCGTTCCATCCTGCAATCCCAGAGTGTGCCCTTCCACGGCGAACCAGCCACGGGCCTGCAGGTGATGGGCGTTCTTGAGACACGCGCCTTGGATTTCGACAATTTGCTGATGCTCAGCGTCGGCGAAGGCTTCCTCCCCAAAACCTCCTCCAACACCAGCCTCATTCCTTACAACTTGCGCGAGGCCTTCGGACTCACTACGGTTCGCCACAAGATGGCTGTCTATGCCTACTACTTCTATCGCCTGATCCAGCGAGCCCGGCACATCACTTTCGTCTATAACGAGAGCAACGCCGGCACCCGCCAGAACGAGCCCTCGCGCTTCCTACGTCAGTTACTCGCTGAGACGGACTTCCCCATCACCGCCCAGCGCTTGCAGGCTCCCACAAAGGTCATCACCGCCGAACCTATCGTCATCCAGAAGACCCCCGAAATCCTTCATTGGCTCCACTCGTCCTACGATCTACGCAGCCAGCAGCCGGGTGAGAAAGCCCACGTTCTCTCGCCAACGGCCATCAATACCTATACCACCTGTCCCCTCAGTTTCTATTTCCGCTACGTGCGCCAGCTCACCACGGAGTTCGACCCCGAGGAATTCAATGCGGTACTCTTTGGACTGGTGTTCCACAAGGCGGCGCAGTTGGTCTTCCAGAAACTCACCTCTGCCGGTGACATCGTTCGGGCACAGGATATCGAGCCATTGCTCGAAAACCGAGGCATCGCCCTCGAATCCATCATCAGCCAGGCGTTCCGCGAAGAGTACTTCCACGACCGTCCGGAGGAGTACAGCGGAATCCTCATCATTGCACGTCATGTCTTGCAGACCTATCTGCTCCAGTTGTTGAAGCACGACCTGAAGCTCACGCCGTTGAGAATCATCGGCCTCGAGAAGTGGTACGAGATGCAGCTCACCATCGGCGACATCGAAGTGCGCACTGGCGGTATCATCGACCGCCTCGACGAGGTGCAGGATCCCGCCGTCGATGGCGGCAGAGCTCTGCGTATCGTTGATTATAAGACGGGGGGCACACCGGGTGCCGTGAATGAAATGCAGCAACTCTTCGCCCAGGCAGGACAACGGGAGCACTACTATCTGCAAACGATTCTCTATGCCACTATCGTTGCTACTAAGCAGGGGCTGCCTGTCACTCCCTGCCTCTTCTATGTCCACAGGTCCGGCGCAGACGACTATAGCCCCAAGCTGCGCCTGGCGCGCCAACAACTGAATGACGTCCGTCCGCTGCAGGAGGAGTTCCTGCAGCAGCTGTCCGACGTCATCGCTCATATCTTCGACCCCCAGATTCCGTTCACTCAAACTCAGAATACCCAATCATGCCTAAACTGCGACTTTGCTCATCTTTGTGGGCGCTGACCTTGGCGCTCGGTCTTTCTGCTCAGACCTTTGACCTCACCGCGCCGCAGCCCGAGTACTCCTCATCCACGGGCTATGGCTATGACCTCTCTACCCGTCAGGCCGAGGTCGATGCCCGCCGTACTACGCCCGTTCCCTTCTATTTCTCCGTGCGTGTGCCCGATGGCAACTACCGCGTCTGTGTCACCCTGGGTTCCCGTCGGCGCGCTGCCAGCACGGCAGTCCGCGCTGAGAGCCGACGTCTACTGCTGGAGGAGACAGCCACCGCCAAAGGCGGTTTCCAGACCTTCACCTTCCTTGTCAACAAACGATCGCCACGCATCGACGACCAGCGCGAGGTGGGACTCAAGCCGCGTGAGCGCAGCTATCTGAACTGGGACGACCGCCTCACCCTGGAATTTGCAGGTTCGGCACCAGCCGTGCGATCCATCACCATTGAACCCGACACGACGGCCACCACACTTTACCTCGTGGGCAACTCCACCGTGGTGGATCAGGAAATGGAACCTTACGCCAGCTGGGGACAGATGATTCCGCGCTGGCTGGGCGACCGCATTGCGGTCAGCAATCACGCTGAAAGCGGCCTCGCGGCCTCCAGTTTCCTCGGCCAGCGTCGCCTGGACAAGATACTCTCTACCCTGCGCCCGGGCGACTACGTCTTCGTGGAATTCGGCCACAACGACCAGAAAGAACACGGAACAGGCGATGGTGCCTGGTACAACTTCTCCCACAACCTCAAGATTTTCATCGACCGTGTGCGTGCTGCAGGAGGCCGCATCGCCTTCATCACTCCCACCCAGCGTCGCAACTTCGATGCTGAAGGTCACATCCGCGAGACCCATGGCGAATACCCCGATGCCATGCGGGCCGTGGCGGCCCGGGAGCACGTGCCGCTCATCGAACTGCATGACATGACGCGCACGTTCTTCGAAGCCTTGGGCGTCGAAGGCAGCAAGAAGTCCCTTGTGCACTATCCTGCCGGTACCTATCCGGGGCAGGCCAAGGCACTGGCGGACAACACCCACTTCAACACTTTCGGGGCCTATGAGGTCGCCAAGATGGTGGTTTGCGGCATACGACAACTCGACCGCGACTTCGCAGCACCTCTCATCGACGCCATCGACCCCGCTTTCCCTGCGTTTGATCCAGCCCGACCCGACGACCCGGCTGCTTTCCGCTGGCCCACGGCACCGCGCGTGGACGTCACGAAACCTGATGGCAACTGACCGTGCCGATTCTGTCCGAAACGGATATAGAGTCCGCCTGCACAACCTCAAGCAATACTTTACCAACTAATTCTTAACTATACTACTTATGAACAACTTTACCCTGAATCATCGTACCTGCACGCGATCACTACTCCGTGCCGTGTGCTTGTTGGTCACTTGTTGCTGTTCTGCCGTCGCATGGGCGCTCAGCGAAGTCCACGTGGATAAAGCCGGAACGCTGTCCTCCCTGCTGCCCGCCAGCGAAGAACAGCTCAAGATCTCCGGTTCCATCAATGGGTCGGACATCAAATACCTCCGCCAACTCATCAACGAAGGCGGCGTGACTTCTGTGGACCTCACGGCCGTCAAGATCGTCAGAGGCGGTGCGGCTTACTACGAAACCAACAAGACCGAGAACGACGTCATCGGTCCTTATATGTTCCGCGAGTGCTCCAAGCTGCGCGAGATCTTCCTGCCCCCGACGATTACCGCCATTCAAACTAACGCCTTCTCCAAATCCGGACTTCGCAAGGTGGAAATCCCCAACAGCGTCTCCCGTGTCGGCGGCGACGCCTTTGCCTATTGCGAGTCACTCGCCACCGTGGTCATCGGGCGGCGGGTGTCACATCTGGACCAGGGAGTGTTCTACAGCTCGCCCGTCAGGAACGTCTATTGCCTGCCCGTCAATCCGCCTTCCACTCCGGCCTATCTATTCTCATCCAGCCCCACAATCCGCGTCTATACCTCATCCCTGAATGACTACAAGAAAGCCAACTGGGGACAGTATGGTTCGCTGGTAGGGCGCCTGGAGAAGGACTATCCTATGGAAGAAGACTCTGCAGCAGTCGTGAACTCGCTGCGCGAGCAGTTCTTCGAGGATGCCGCCTGCACGAGCCTGAAGGCTGAGTATCTCGCCATGTCCGATGCAGACCTCACGGCTGCGATGACCGAGGCTGGTATGCCCGCATTCATGGCCGACATCGCCGTCAAGCTGAAGAACAACAGCTGGGCTGCCTACGAACAGGATTTCCGCATACATAGCTACAAGGCCTACAGCGATGCAGCCTACTGGAACGAACAGATGCGCAGCACCGGCGGCTCCTATATGGGAAACCCCACGGGTATCTATTCCCAGAGCCTCCAGCCACTGTATGTCTTTGTGGACCAGGACGTCCCGGAGGATGCGACGCTGTACCTCGCAGGATGCGTCGACAACGATTTGATCTACAACGCTAAAACCGGCACTCGTCTCAGCAAGGGACTGAACATCATCGACGGACCATCCGACGCTCTGTACTATGTGATATATACGGCCGACACCCGCTCGCGCACTAAGACCCTCGACCAGTGGCCGTCCATCAAAATCCACATCGAAGGAGGCACCGTCAATGGCTACTACGACCTCTCGCGCCACAGCGACAGCGACTACCAGGCACTGCTCAAGGCGGCCACCCACGACCTGTTCACCATCCGCGGAGAGCAGGCGCTGTTCAACTTCCGGCGTTCAACCTACAAGACCGTCTTCCCAAAGACCATTGACCGCAGCATCGACTGGTTCGACCACCTCACCGTATGGGAGAAGGAACTCATGGGATTCTGTGCTTCCGTGGCCAACGGCGAACGCGCGGGCGCTCCCTACTACCTCACGGGCGGCGAGGCAATCTTCCCCCTCTACTACAATAACCCCAACTTCGCCATCGAGGGTAATTCGTCCGATGCGGGCTACGCCAATTCCACACCTTACCGCACGTGCTACAACTCCGTGGAGTGTATCCGCAACTCCTTCGATGTCAGCCGGCCGGAGCAGGACGAGTGGTGCTCGGCCCACGAGTGTGGCCATAACAACCAGAGCACCATCAACCTCGAAGGCGGAACGGAGGTGTCCAACAACCTCTTCTCTAACTATATACGATATCTGACAGGCATTGCCACCTCTGCCGGTGAACCCTTGGCTGCGACGATGAACGACTTCGCCCAGCATCTGCCCTACGTCAAGCATAGCGGGCTCATGCGAATGTACTATCAGCTATACCTCTACTACCACCTCGCCCAGAAGAACACCTCGTTCTATCCTACACTCTTTCAGGAACTGCGCAAGGATCCTTTGGTGCTTTGGACCAACACCAACAACAGTGCGCTGAAGTTCGTACGCAAGGTCTGCGAAATCGCGCAGGAAGACCTCACAGACTTCTTCGCCGCATGGGGGTTCTTTGAGCCATTCACTAACCTCAGTGTGGAGGACTATGGCGCCCACACGCTCTCGCATCGACTCACCAATATCAACAAGACCCTCCAGGAGATCTCCAAGTATCCCAAGAATCGCCAGATACTCTTCGTCGAGGACCGCATCGACTACGTGCTGAACAATGGCTTCCTCGGTAATGAAGGCAAGAAGAGGCGCGACTCCGAGCAAGTGGGGCAGTGCGGCGACCTCGGTCAGTTCACCTCCTACCTGCCCGAAAACGCACAACCCTCCAGCTACACTTATCTTCAGGCCGACTCCCTCTATGCCATGAGCGGCACGGGAGGTGTGGGATTCATCATGCTCGACCCCGAGGAGAACATGGTCTTCGCCGCAAACGCCTTCAACTTCTGCATCCCCACCAGCGTCGGCGACAACTTCACCATCTATTCCGTGGATGCCGACGGCACACTGCATGAAGTCACCAAGGCCGGTGAGGGCACTCAGATCATAGCTCTCGAAAAAGCAGGAACGCTGCCCGACACCCTCGCGGCACAGACCATCAAGGCCATCCTTAGTGGAAACATCAACGGCACGGACTTCAAGTATATGCGTCAACTGCTCAACGAAGGCAACCTCTCTTGTATAGACCTCTCCGGCACCAAGGTCGTAAGTGGCGGCGGAGCTTACTACGAGACGTTCCGCACCAGTGCCAATGGCCTGGGCGAGAAGACTTTCTATCAATGTCGCCAGCTCATCGCCATACGTCTGCCTGAAAGCATTACGAAAATCGGTACCGCGGCCTTTGCGAACTCAGGACTGAAGGAAATAACCATCCCCGACAACGTCACCTCCATCGGCGGCGACGCCTTTGCCTACTGCAGCCAGCTCAATAAAGTAGTCATCGGCTCTAAGGTGAAGTCTCTCTCGCAGGGTGTCTTCTACAGTTCTCCTGTGCAACACGCCTATGTGAAAGCCCTCACGCCGCCCTCCGTTGCCGCCTACCTCTTCTCCAGCAAACCCATCATTCACGTCTATGCCTCCGCCCTCGCGGCTTACAAAGCCTCGGCCTGGGCAGACTTCGGCACCATTGTGGGCGACCTGGATGACTACGACCTCACTCCCGTGCAGGCTCCTCGCGACTCCCAGCTCGCCGCCACTCCTGACGTCCCCACCTACGACCTCCTTGGCCGCCGTGTCACCACCCTTCGCCCCGGCACCATCTACCTCCGTGGAGGCCGCAAGTTCATCATGAAGTAGCACCGTCCCCCCTTTGGGCGACCGCAATCCCATCCCCATTTTCCCCCATTTCCCCGCCTTTCCGCAAATTTTCTTTGCCGAAAGTGCGGGGATTGAGAAATAATTGATACCCCGATGGAAGGATTGGCTACAAGTGTCTCCACGCACACTGCGCCGACCGCACCTGGCAGGACTACCGAGCCTTCTTCGACCCCAAGGCGTGGTAATTGCGGACATGCGGACATGCGGACATCAGATTCTATAACTTTATGCGAAAAATGAAAAGTATATTTTATGCTATTTATAGTATTGCTATAATCTTATGAAAACGGTTGTCCGCTTGTCCGCACCCAGGCCCCTACACGACAATCCCCGCCAGCCTCTCATTCCCAGGCTGGCGGGGAATCTTTTGCCTGACCGCGGATTACGCAGGTATTCTCGGCTTTTTATAACGCCCGATACGACCGCTCGTGTTGACTGTCACGACCGCTCGTGTTGGCATTCACGACCGCTCGTGTTTGTCCGCATCTTTCCTCTGAAACAACGGAGTGGACGCCCTCGGCCGAAGGACGCATAATTCGTTGTTTGAGATTGCAAAGGGGGAAGAGTGGCGGAAAGGGTGGAGAGGGGCGGAAAGGGTGGAGAGGGAGCGGAAATATGTTGCAGGAAATGTTTTTGGAAAAAAGTGACGGTGATAGTTGGCGGTGTCGAAAGGTTTCTCTATATTTGCAGCCCACAACGAGTAGAAACGGAAATTATCTTTGTTTTCTTAGAATTATCGTCTTTCAACGACTGAATGAACTTTATCGTCTTAAATTATTAAGGAGTAGTATATTATGGAACAAAAAGGACAAGAATGGCAGGACGGCGGAATCCAATTCCTCAACGTCCCGAAGGACACGTCGGTGAATATCATTAAGGTCATCGGAGTCGGTGGCGGCGGCTGCAATGCCGTTCGCAATATGTTTCTCGAAGGTATCACGAACGTGACGTTCGCTGTGATGAACACGGACAGCCAACAGTTGGCAAAGAGCCCTGTGCCGGTGAAACTGCAGCTGGGGGCGGACGGTCTGGGTGCCGGCGGCAAGCCTGAACGTGGTCTCCAGGAGGCTCAGAACACGGCGGAACAGATTCGTGCGCTGCTCAGCGACGGTACGAAGATGGTATTCGTCACGGCCAGTATGGGCGGTGGTACGGGCACGGGTGCAGCTCCGTTCGTGGCAAAAATAGCCAAGGAAATGGGGCTGCTGACGATAGGTATCGTGACGATTCCTTTCGCCTTCGAAGGACGGAGGAAGATTATCATGGCTCTGCGCGGTGTGGAGGAGATGCGAAAGAATGTGGACGCGCTGCTGATCATCAACAACGAGAGTCTGGGACGCGGCGACAAAGAGGAGGAACGTGTTCCGATGAAGACAGAGTACAAGCGGGCAGACAATATCCTGAAGGATGCTGCCAAGAGTATTTCTGAACTGATTACCATCCACTCCGACGGCGATATTAACCTTGACTTCTGTGACGTGGACACCACCATGCGCAACGGAGGTGGAGCCATCATGGCGATGGGCACGGCCAGCGGGGAGCATCGTGTGGAGAGAGCGATCTTGAATGCGCTGGACTCGCCGTTGCTCTATGGCAACGACGTGGATCGCGCCAAGCGCATTCTCTTTGCAATCTACGCCAGCGACGAAGCTCCTCTGTATAATTTCGAGATGCATGAGGTGCAGGAGTTCATGGATCGCTTGGATATCGACATCGAGCTCATCTGGGGTACGTCCACGGACAACACGCTGGGGCAGGAAGTGAAGGTCATCATCCTGGCTACGGGCATAGAGGATGACTTGCACGGGACGCAGCTGGCACGGACATCGCAGGAGAGGGATGATGATTTCTACCTGGAATTGATGGGGAGATTGTACAGGAAGAAAGGGGAGACTGGAGAGGGGAGGACAAAGGCAGAGGCAGAGGCAGAGGCGGCGAATACGCCGCCCACCAAACCGCAGGCCATGGAGGAGAAGGCAGAGGAGGCGAATACGCCGCACGCCGAACCGCAGGCCGGGGAGGAGAAGGCAGAGGAGCCCACAGAACCGCAGGCTGAGGAGGGGAAGGCGGAGGCGGCGAATACGCCGCCCACCAAACCGCAGGCCGGGGAGGAGGAAAAGACTCAAGCTGAAGAGGGGAAGAAAGGGGCGCCTGAACTGTCGAAGTGGAAAAAGATGCTTGAAGAACTCTGGGTGTTCCTGGCTAAAATGACGAACCCGGAAACACACTAAGGAAAATGGAAGATTAATGGCCGCCGGAGGATGCAAGGTCCTGCGGCGGCCGTAGTTTGGGAATGATGGTAATAAGTGAGGTTATTTCTTGCTGAACTTGAAGAGGTGCGGAACAAACTGGCGGAGGGAGCGGCGCCAGGTGAGCCACTCGTGGTGAGTGCCAGGCGAGGTGTAGAAATCAACCTTGATGCCAGCGCCGCGCAGGTTATTAACGAGGTCCGCGGTGCCGAAGTTCTCCTCTGATCCGCAACTGAGGAAGAGATAGTGGATGCGGCGGTTAAACTCCTCCGAACGGCTGAAGGCGCCGTCGTAGCTCTTGTTGACATCAAGCCCGAAGATGGCACCGCTGAAGGCACCCATCCAGGCGAAGGTGTCTGGGTGGGCCATGACGAGGTCGAAGGTCTGGTGACCGCCCCATGAGAGACCCGCCATGGCGCGGTGTTCACGGTCGGCCAAGGTGCGGAAGTGGCTGTCGATGTAAGGAATGAGGTCCTGGATGATGACGCTGTAGAAGGACGCTCCGTACTGGCTTCGTCCGGCGCGGTTGTCGCCTCCGCGGAAGGGCGCCTTGATGTCGCCACTTTCCATGACGACAATCATAGGCACGGCTTCGCCACTTGCGATGAGGTTATCCATGATATGCTGCATGCGGCCTTGGTGGCTCCATCCCGTTTCGTCCTCGCCCATACCGTGCTGGAGGTAAAGGACGGGGAAACGTTGCCGGTTCTTACTCTCATAGAGGGCAGGCGTGTAAACCATGGCATGGCGCCATTCGCCGGTGGAAGGCGCGAAGTAACGGATACTGCGCACTTGTCCGTGAGGAATACCAGGTTGAGGTCGATAGTAGTCGCCCTCGGGTCCTTCGGGAACCTCGATACCACCAGCCTGACGGTGGCAACCGAAGAAGGTGTCGGTGGCAGGGTCCACGATGCTGACGCCGTCCACCTTGAGGAAATAGTAGTGGAAGCCTACGGGCAGTGGGTCGCTGACGCCCGTCCACACGCCGGCAGCATCGCGCTGCATGAGATATTGCTTACCACAAATGTCGAGTTCCACCTTCTTTGCCTGAGGAGCAGCGATGCGTGCATAGACGCGGCGCTGTGAATCTACTTTGGGGAACTCGTTGCCGGGAATGGTGGTCTCGGCGGTGACGGCATCCTCGGGGATGACGATGGCGGGTGTGCTCTCATAGCCCAAGAGCTCGAGCATACGCTGGCCGTAGCGTCGGCCCAGCTCGCGGTAGCCGGCAGCATCGAAGTGGAGGTTGTCTGCTCCGCTGGTGCATCCGGTGGAGGAGATGACGTGAGCGGTGTGGATGGTTTCGGGCAAGGCATCGATCTGCCGGTTCATGGCCAGGCAACGTCCCTTGCCGTCGGCTTGCACGACCTCCCCTGCCAGCAGGGGCACTTCCTCGGGTTTCAGCTGGAGATCCCCCAGCAGACGGTCATAGACCTGCTGCACCTTGACAGCCCACTTGGGGTCGCCGGTGTTTGATTCGCCCTGATGGAGGAGGACACCTTTGATGACACCACTTTGCTGTGCACGGCGTGCGAGTGTTAGCAGGCGCGTGTAGGGATCGTTATCGTATTCCTTTAGGATATTCTTCATCCAGCCGGGAGCCTTGGCTGCATAAGCGGCGATACTGTCGGGCATGAAGCCCTCGATGTGGATTCCGCCGATGGCCACGTTGATGACACCGACGCGGATTTCCTGTGGCAGGGTGGCTACGAGCGTGCGACCGAAGTAGTCAACGGGGGTCAGTCCATTGTGCGGGCGGCACAGCGGCGGCAAGGCCGGATACCACTCGCCCATCTGGCGGCCGCGGCTGTCGTCGTTCACGGCAGCCATCA
The DNA here is from genome assembly GCA_900318115.1 of uncultured Prevotellaceae bacterium. Taxonomy (GTDB): domain Bacteria; phylum Bacteroidota; class Bacteroidia; order Bacteroidales; family Bacteroidaceae; genus Physcousia. The sequence goes on from ONJJ01000003.1 coordinate 41,793, forward strand.
TGAGGAAACGGGGATCCACGCCTTCGAGGTCCTGTGCCTCCGGGCGGGCAGCGCCTTCCATATTAGACTGTCCGAAGCAGAGGAAGATGTAGAAATTGGGGTCGGCAGCAGCACGGGTGCCGATGAAGGGTGTAGCCAGCAGTGTGGCCATCACGAGCGTTCTGAGATGTTTCATTGTACTATTAGGGTTGATGGAGATTATAATTTTGTGTGCAAAGTTATCGCGAAAAAGGCATTGTTGTACTCCAGAAACGTATGTATTTCGTCTGATGAAACAAATTTTAATGGTTGGGAAACGATTTTGGATAAGTATTCGAAGAAAAAGTAGTATCTTTGCGCTGTAAATCGACAAAAAGACACTCAGAATGATGAAAAGAACAGGTACTCTGCTGATTATTTTTCTGGCCACTTTTGTGCTGGCGGCCAAGACAACGTCGCAGCGTCCGCAGTCGTTCGTGGCCACCTGGGCAACCGCCATGGAACCCACAGGCCAAGGCGACATGCCCCGCACGACCAACCTCACCGACTGCTCGCTGCGCGAAATCGTTCATGTCTCGCTGGGGGGTGAGCAAGTACGCTTGCGCTTCTCGAACATCTTCGGCAGCGAAGCGGTGGACATCAAGAGCGTGTTCATCGCCGATGCCCGCGACTCCTCAGACATCGAAGCATCGACGGCGCGCTACCTGACGTTCAAAGGCCAGCGCGGCGTGAGAATAGAGAGGGGCCAGGCGGTGGTGAGCGATGTTCTCCGCTATCATCTGCGACCGCTGCAGCGGCTGTCGATAACCATCTGCTACGGACAAGCTCCGCAGAATGCGACATCGCACCGAGGCTCGCGCACGACATCTTTTATTATGCCGGGTGGTGTGAAACCCAAGCAACCGTTTGTGGCCACGGAGCGCGTGGACCACTGGTATAACCTTGCGGCGATAGAGGTAGCCGTGGGGGAGGGTGAAGCTGCGAAGAAGCCCGAGGTGGTAGCCATCATAGGCAACAGTATCACCGACGGTCGCGGAAGCACCACCAACGCCCAGAATCGATGGACAGACCGCATGGCAGAGCAGCTGCAAGGCACTGTCGGGGTGCTCAACCTGGGCATCGGCGGCAACTGCGTGGTGCGCGGTGGTCTGAGTCAGCCTGCGGCGGAACGCTTTGACCGCGACGTGCTGGAGCAGGAAGGCGTCACACGCGTCATCGTCTTTCAGGGTGTCAATGATATCGGAGGAAGCAACAACGTGGAACAGACCGCTAAGGAACTGATAGAAGCATACGAGACCTTCATCCGCAAAGCACATGAGAGAGGTCTTAAAATCTACGGGGCGACCATTACTCCGTTCGGACGAAGTAACTACTGGTCTCACTTCCACGAGGCGGCACGAACGACCGTGAACGAGTGGATACGCAAGAGCGGCAAGTTTGATGGTGTGCTGGATTTCGACCTATTGATGCGCGACATGAATAATCCGACACAATTGCGCCAGGAGTGGCAGGAGGACTGGTTGCACCCGAATGCAACCAGCTATCATGCCATGGGCGAGTTTGCAGGGCAGTGGCTGAGGAGGCAATAGGAATTTCCGTGGCCGAATAAAGATCGCGGATTACACGGATTTCGCGGCTTTTTCTTCCTGCACATCCGCTTGGAGGCGAAGATGATGCGTGATGCCGGCGGGGAGTTCGTCGGCATAGTGTGAGACGATGATAAGCGTCTTCTGCGGGTCAGAGCAATAGTCTTCTATGACGCGCGTAGCGAGCAGACGGTTAGGGTCATCGAGCCCATGGAAAGGCTCGTCGAGAATCAATAGATCGGGATATTTGACGAAAGCTCGCGCCAGCAGGCAAAGACGCTGTTCGCCACTGCTGATGCGGAGAAACGTGCGGTCGGCCAGGTCGCTGATTCCGAAGCGTTGCATCCACTCAAGGCAGGTTTGGCGTTGCTCGGGACGAGGGCGCACATAGAGGCCTACGCTGTCGTGAAGTCCGCTGGCGACGATGTCGATAGCAGGTAGGTCGCGCATATAGGCGCGATGCATCTCAGGACTGACGTATCCAATATGGCGTTTGATGTCCCAGATACTCTCACCGGTACCTCGCTTTCGTCCGAACAGCTCGATGTCGCAGGCGTAGGCTTGGGGATTGTCCGCACAAACCAGGCTGAGCAGGGTGCTCTTGCCAGAACCGTTGGCTCCCTCCAGTGCCCAATGCTCACCACGATGCACCGTCCACGAGAGGTCGCGCAGAATGGTGCGCTCGCCATAGCGGATAGTAACGTTGGAGAAGCGGAGAACGGTCTCACTATCAGCCCCATCAACCCCATTTTCCCCATTCTCCCCATTCACCCCATTCTTCCCATCACTCCCCCTCTCTCCGCTCACCTTGCCATCCTCCACAATCCGGAGTCCCTCGAGTCGGATCACCCGGGTGATGAAAGGTGGAATATCACTGTCGCGAGTAAGGATGAGAATCACTTGAAGTCCACGCTCGCGTATGAGTTCGTCCAGGGTGTCGCGCAACTGTTGGCGTGCCTCGGGATCGAGTCCGATGAAAGGGCTGTCGAGGATGAGCAGGCGAGGAGAGGAGGCGATGGCTCGCTGCAACTGATATTTGCGGAGTTCGCCGCTGGAAAGACTGATGATGTAGCGTCCATCGACCTTTGGAGTGTTTTCGTCGATGTCGTGCTGGTTCCAGCGTTGCTGCAGATAATAGGTGGCATCGCTATCGCCGTAGGAATCACGGAAGCTGAGGACGCGGATATTCTCGCTGACGTAGCGATGAGGGCTACCCTCGAAATGATATCTGACCTCATTAGCACCCAGAAGGGGGTAGCGTCCGGTCAAGATATCGACCAGACGAGACTTGCCAGAAGCGTTAGGCCCTACGATAGCCACCTGCTCGCCCGGCATGATCTGCAGAGTCACGGGCTCGGCCATGCGGAAGTCCGGATGGCGCGGAACGCCATTGACGACAGAGAGAATCGGTGTCTTACAATCCATGTACCTTGTCTTTGTTCTTACGTACGAAGTCTTTCCAGGACTTGGCTCCGCCCGCCACGGTGGGACGAGAGCTCTCGATGAAATGACAATAAGCCGCAGCCAGCCCGTCGGTGGCGTCGAGCCAAGGCAGCATGGCTTCGTCAGGAATCTTCATCATCTGCCGGAGCATGAAGGCCACCTGCTCCTTGGAGGCTGAGCCGTTGCCGGTGATGGCCATCTTGATTTGCATGGGCGCGTACTCCGTGATGGGCACTTGGCGACTGATGGCGGCGGCCATTGCCACGCCCTGAGCACGTCCCAGCTTGAGCATAGATTGCACGTTCTTGCCAAAGAAGGGAGCTTCGATGGCAACTTCGTCGGGAAGGTAGCCTTCAATGATACTGGTTATGCGCTCAAAGATGTGGCCGAGCTTCAGGTAGTGGTCGGCGAATTTGCGGAGGTCTATCACGCCCATGGTCACCATCTCCGCCTTGCGTCCGCTGACTTTGATGATGCCATAGCCCATGATGTTCGTTCCTGGGTCTATGCCTAATATTATGCGTTCTGTGCTGTCCACGTTAAACTATTACTTTAAATAAGGTCCCCATTCAGGATTAACTCTCGGTGCTGGCAGAAGAACTTGCTGTATCCTCAGCGTCGAGGACGACTTCCATCATGGTCGAAAAGCCGATGACTTGACCGTCGAAGGTCTTCTGGAGTTCTTCACTCAGCGCCTTTCCCTGTTTGACGAACCAGTAGTGAAGGCGAGCGGTGCTCTCAACTTCAAAGTGGAGTGCAAAGCACTCAGATTCAGCATCCTTGTGAGAGAGGATATGCGAAAGGCGACCGTGACGCATGTGCCCGAACTCACGGACGCGGGGAAACATCACCTCGTGGACCCATATAACGAAGTCGCGAGCCACGGAGGTTGGCATTTGATAAGTGGTATTATAGAGTATCATGGTGCAAAAGTACGCAAAACTACCCACAAAAACTCGTTTTTAACGCTTTTTTCACCTTTTTTCTGCCGCTGTTTGGGAAAAAGACCCTAAATTTGCAGTCAAAATATGCCATCAAGGCATCATATAATAGAAAATAAAGTAAAACAATATTGCTACTATGAAAAAGATTCTTCTTTCTTCACTTCTGCTTGCAGCCATGGCCATGAGCCTGCAGGCACTGGAACCTCAGAAAACAAGTGTGAACGTTTCCACCCATCAATCTGGTGAGAAGGTTGCAGAAATCAAGTTCGACACCCTGACCCACGACTTCGGCTCATTCTCTGAGGCAGACCCTGTTGTTTCCTGCGAGTTCGGCTTCACGAATGTAGGCACTGCCCCCCTGGTTATTCATCAGGCAATTTCCAGCTGTGGTTGCACCGTTCCGGACTACACCAAGTCTCCCATCAAGCCCGGTGAGCGTGGTGCCATCAAGGTGACTTACAACGGAAAAGGCAAGTTCCAAGGTCCCTTCCGCAAGGTAATAACCGTTCGTTCAAACGCAGCCGAGAACAGCAAGGTAAACCTCTTTATTCAGGGAACGATGACCCCTGCCGAGGAGAAGAAAAACTAATCCACAGGAACGGCAAATAGTTTCTTGCGACGACATGTATTCGTGGAAACAGAAAAGTCAATAGCAGACCGATGAAACGTACATTATTACTTATTTCTGCGCTCTTGCTGACCATCGGCGTGGCTATGGCCGGAAGCAAGAAGAAGGTGCAGGCAGCAGAAAATCCGCTGGGCGACGGCCAGAGCGACCGCGCTTACTGGGTAGAGTTGGCCTACACGATGGCAGCACCCGTGCTGGAGAACATGGCCAATGGAACGCTGCAGCAAAACATGAAGCTGGAGCTCTCGCCCACTTGGGATAACCGAGACAAAAAAGTGGCCTACATGGAATGCTTCGGCCGCCTGATGGCTGGTATTGCACCCTGGTTGACGCTCCCCGATGACGATACGCCCGAAGGACAGAAACGTAAGCAACTGCGCGAATGGGCTCTGAAGGCCTACAAAAACGCCGTGGATCCCGAGAGCCCCGACTACCTCGGATGGACGAGTGGCGGACAGACGTTGGTGGATGCCGCTTATGTCGTCGAGAGCTTGTTCCGTGGTTACAAAGCCCTTTGGGAGCCCCTCGATTCGCTGACGAAGGCTCGCTATATCAAGGAACTGCAAGGCCTGCGCCGCTACGACCCGCCCTATACCAACTGGTTGCTGTTCGTGGGTATGGAGGAATCTTTCCTGATGTATGTCGGTGGCGGCTATGATGCCTTCCGCATCAAGATGGCTATGAGTAAGGCCGAGGAATGGTACGTCGGCGACGGCCTTTACTCGGACGGACCCTCCTTCGCCTTCGACTACTACAATGCCTATGTCATCCAGCCGATGTACAGCGAGTGTCTGCAGATGGTGGCCGCCCGCCAGGGCAACAACAGCTACCTCATCCGCTCGAAAGGCGACAAGCGCAATGGCGCCAAGAACCGTCTGGAGGTGGTGACGAAGCGTATGCAGAAGTATGGCGTCATTCTCGAGCGCTTCATCTCGCCCGAAGGAACCTTCCCTGTGGTCGGTCGTTCCATACCCTATCGTCTGGCTGTGCTGCAGCCGCTGGCTATGCTGGCATGGCAGAAGCAACTGCCTGAAGAACTGCATAATGGACAGGTGCGTGCGGGCATCACTGCCGTGATGAAACGTATGTTCGAAGGCAAAGGCAAGACGAACTTCACCGAGGATGGCTATCTGACCATCGGTTTTGTAGGTTCTCATCCTAATGTTGCCGACTGGTACACCAACAACGGTTCCCTCTATATGACATCGCTGGCCTTTATGCCGCTGGGTCTTCCTGCCGACGATCCCTTCTGGACGGACGCTCCGGAGAAGTGGACATCAAAGAAAGCCTGGGAGGGCGACGACTTCCCGAAGGATCACAAGTGGGATATTAACCGCGAAATCCTTTATTGGGAATGATGAAACCCCAATCGGTCATTAGGCCTACAGTCCATATTTCCTATAGGCGTTTCAGTATGTTGGTGACCGATTTGGATTAAGGGATATAAAGAGAAAAGGGGAGCACACGATGTGCTCCCCTTTCTAGTCTTATAGCTGCCTGTCAGGGCTTGAGGTATCGGTCGCCAGTTTGCTGGACAATCGTACGTTTGAAGCGTTCTGGATAACCGGTGCGGATAAGGGGCACCTGGTCGCCACCGGCGGTTTTCTTGTACTCGCCGTTTTCCTCCGGCTTGATAGCCATGTCGTTGTACTTGACGATGATACGCTCGAAGAGTTGGCGCCAGCGATCCATCATGAGACCGGATGCACGGGAAGTGTAGTCTGTCAGGAAGCTTACGGCCTCGTCCTTTGTCATCTTCAGCGCGTCGGCGTCGGTCTGATGTTGCAGGGTCTCGAAGTCGGTGTCCAGCTGGTCACGAACATGGCGCAACTCGGGGAAGAGCTGGCAGTAGCGAGGATAGACAAAGTTGGAGAGGGCGTTGGCCAGCCAGTAGGCACTCTTCGCGGAGAAGGTGAAGGGACTGGCAGTCTTCTCAGCGTAGGGCTCAGGACAGATTCTGGAGCAGCAGTAAACAGGAGCGTAGGCAACCATATTGGCATCGTCGAAACCAACCCAGAGGACTCCGCCCACATGGGCAGGCAGCCATGAGCGAAGCTGGGCGAGGTAGGTGACTGCCGTCTGTTGGGTGGAGATAGGTCGTTCGTTGAAGTACTTCTTGCCATCGACCTCAAAGAAGAGTGGGGTGGGGCGATAAGGGGCTTCGTAGGGACCTGCACCTACGTCGGAAGTCATGTCCATAGGCGTTCCTTCATAGTGGTCGCGCATGGCCTGCTTGAGTGCGTTCAGGCTCACGAGGGTGTCGGGCTTTATGCACCACGGCATCTCTTCCGTGTTCTCTTCGATGCCCATGGCGTATGGCAGGTACTTGTCCATTCCGGCGCAGAAGCGGTTGAAGAACGTCCAGACACGAGCTTCGCAGATACGGCGCGCGCTGAAATCGTTGGGGGCGTAGGCGTCGCGGAACGAGAAGTCGGCGTCCTTTCCGCTGAAGTAGCCTTTCTCGCGTGCAAAGCTGATGACATCCTTTGAGTAGAGGCAGTTCTGAGGATCTTTCAGGGGGAAGCGGGTGATGCGTGCCTGATTGGCGTGCCCCGTGATGCAATCGTCTGGCAGACGGCGGGCAACCCACACGGCGCCTTTGCGCCCTGGGCCCTTGCCTATCATCTCCAGGACCCATACCTCGTTGGGGTCGGCAAGTGTGATGCTCTCGCCCTCACTGCGGTAGCCGTAGGTTTCTACGAGTTTGGTCCATACGTCGATAGCTTCGCGAGCTGTACGGGCGCGCTGGAGCGTGACGTACATCAGCGATCCGTAGTCGAAGAGTCCGGTGGTATCGACCAGTTCCTCACGACCTCCAAAGGTCGTCTCCATGATAGCGAGCTGGTGCTCGTTGATCTGTCCGATGACGTTGTAGGTGTGGGGCACTTCGGGAATCTCGCCGAGGTAGTTGCTCGTCTCGTAGTCATAGAGGCTGCGAGTCTCGCCCGCCTTGTGGTCGGAGGCTGGATAGAAAAAGAGGTAACCGTAGGAGCCGTAGGAATCGGCGCTGTAGGTGATCATGACAGAGCCGTCGGCCGAAGCCTTCTTGCCCACGATGAGGTTCGTACAGGCAAAGCCCGCGATGCCCATGGCAAAGGCAAGGAGGCTGGTAGTAATACGTTTGCTATTCATTCTTTTGAGCATTCAACTTTCAATTCGCAACTTCTTATTCCTCGGTGTCAGTGCCCTCAATTTTGGACATCTTATCGTTGGCGAGGTCGAAGGCGTACCACACTTTCTTCATCTTCAGCACCTTGGCGAATTCAGGGTAGTACTTCTTCTTGGCTGCCAGTTCCTTGGCCTCGGATTCGAGTTTGGCGTCCATCAGCTGCTTGGCTTGGTTGTCCGTGATCGTTCCGGCTTTCTCCGCAGCCTTGAACTTATCTTTGACATCGTCGTAGATGTCATTGGCAGCTTTACGCTCGGTGAGATAAGCCTTCAGCAGTGGAGCGAACTTGGCTTCTGTCTGCTTGTCAAGCCTCAGGTTCTTGAGCGTGTACTCGTAGCGCTTTTCCAGTTTGGACTTAGCGGACACAGTGGTGGCGGCATTCAGCGTGAAAACTGCCACGAGGAGAAGGGTGATGAGTCGTTTCATTTTCTTTTGGGTTTGTTTGGTGAATGATTGGGTTTATTTAAATTGTTTCTGTTCTGTAAATTCTGAGTCCTGTGCTCGCCACGTTCGTTGTGGGACTTGACGGCTCGTGTATCCGTGGCTCGGGTTCTGAAGCTTCGATCATCAAGTGTGCTTGAATCAAAGAGCCGAGCCAAGAGGTCGGGGCGACCTATCCGCCGGAGTTCTTGTTCGATGCGCCGTCGTTCCTCGGGGCGGTACCAGAAAAAGAACAAACGCTGTGCCTGCTTCTCGGCGGGGGTGCGAGCGCTGAAGACGGGGTGCATCGTGTCCGGGTCATAACCTGTTGCCCACATGGTCGTGGCGGTGGTCATCGGAGTGGGCGTGAAATCCTGCACCTGCTCCAACTGGAAATCCAACTGCTTGGTTTCAATGGCCAGAGCAGCCATATCTTCCTCCCGGCAACCCGGATGGGAACTGATAAAATAGGGGATGAGTTGTTGACGCAGGCCTGCCTGGCGGTTGATCTCATCGAAGCGCCGTTTGAAGGCATGAAAGAGGCGGAAGGAAGGCTTGCGCATGAGGTTCAGCACTACATCGGAAGTGTGTTCGGGGGCAACCTTCAGACGCCCGCTGACGTGGTGTAGAATGAGTTCCCTCGTGTAGTCAGAGGCGGCACGGTTGAGTGCTTCGTCCTTCCAGTCGTGGAGCAGCAGGTCGTAGCGCACACCACTGCCAATGAATGCACGCTTGATACCAGGCACCTCGGCCACAGCTTTGTAGATATCGAGCAGTGGACGATGATCGCCGCAAAGGTTGGGACACACCTCCGGATGAATACACGACGGGCGGCGGCACTTGCGGCAAGCTTTTTCATTCCTGCCTTTCATTCCATACATGTTTGCCGAAGGTCCTCCCAGATCAGAGAGGTTCCCCCGGAAGTCGGGCATGTGGGTGATGGCCTCCACCTCGCGTAATATACTTTCTTTGGATCGACAGACAACAAACTTGCCCTGATGGGCCGATATGGTGCAGAAGGCGCAGCCGCCAAAGCAGCCTCGATGCATGTTCACCGAGAAACGAATCATCTCGTAGGCGGGAATACGCTTTCCCTTGTATTTGGGATGTGGCAGGCGGGTGTATGGGAGATCGAAGCTGTGGTCGATTTCCTCCGTTGTCATCGGCGGAAAGGGCGGATTGACGACCACCCACTGGCAACCTGTTTGCTGAATGAGCCGCTGAGCTTCGTAGCGGTTGCTCTGTTCCTCAATGAGGTGGAAGTCCTCAGCGAGGAGTCGCGGGTCGGCAAGACATTCCTCATAGGTGTGGAGGACGATATCATCGGGACGAATGCCGCCAGGGATGTCATCGACGGAGGAGTGAAGGGTGACGGTTTGGGGTATGGCAGCGGAAGGGGCTTCAGCGGAAGATATGCGCGATTCGGCGGACAAACTGCCGACAACAGAGCAAGGTGAGGAGGAGGATTTTTGAGAGGGGACAGAGGAGAGGATTTCGCGGAAGGCGGTGGAGGTCAGCTGGGTGTTGCCTGCCTCGTCGTAGGCGAGGGCGGGGTGGTAGCTGTCGAGTAGGGCGAGTGCACGGCGGGCAAGTTCCAGCGTAGGTTGTTCACCCATACCGTAGATGATGCAGTCGGCAGGGCTGTCGACAAGAATGCTGGGCCGGAAGCGCTCCTGCCAGTAGTCGTAGTGCATGAGACGTCGCATAGATGCCTCAATGCCTCCGAGCACTACGGGAACGTCGGGGAACAGCTGCTTCAGGATTTGTGTATAGACGATGGTCGGGTACTCCGGGCGCAGGTCGTGGCGTCCGTCGGGGCTATAGGCATCCTCGCTGCGCAACCTGCGTGCGGCAGTATATTTGTTCACCATTGAATCCATGCAGCCAGGTGCCACTCCGAACCAAAGGCGGGGACGTCCCAATTTCTTGAAGTCGCGGTAATCCCCGTGCCAATCGGGTTGAGGGATGATGGCTACTCTCAACCCCTCGGCCTCCAACAGACGTCCGATGACCGCAGCCCCAAAGGATGGATGATCCACATAAGCATCGGCACTCAGCAGGATAACATCGGCTTGCTCCCAACCGCGAAGTTGCATTTCCTTGCGTGTGGTGGGGAGAAAATCGGTCAGAAGGGGCGTGGTCAAATTTGTAGGCATGTGTGGAATGGAGAGTGAAACACAGGAGGGCACAGTGGGCACTAACGTTGAAGTATGCGGTCGAGGAGGTCTTTGTTAATGGCCAGAAGCTTGCGCTGCTGGGATTTGATATCAGAGGTGATTTGGTCGTATAGATCCTGGAAAATATGTAGCATCGGAGTTTGCGGTCGTTTTTCGGCTTCTCCGTTGACAACTACACGCAATCCCTTTGGAACCAGATGAATATCGATATCCGTTCCAGCTTCGGCTGGGTCGCCGTCGTAGTGGATGACTCCCGGCTGAGAGCGGTGGACATGCAAGGATCGGCACTGAAAGGTGCGTATCCGGGAGTTGGTGTCCAAGGTTTTAGTGAGCATTTGCATCACAATCTGCGGAGCCTCGAGGACGTTGAAGGGCTCCATAATCGTTACATCGAGCAAACCGTCGGACATCGAGGCTTGTGGAGCAATATAGAAGTTGTTGCCATACTGCGAGGCGTTACCGCAGGCGATGAGGAATGCTTTATAGTGCTCTTTCTGGCCGTCCAGTTCCAATTCGTAAGTTTCAGGTTCATAAGACAATCCTCCTCGAAGTGTGTTCTCGATGTAGGTCAGGAGACCTCGTTTGCCGCTGTTGGCGAACTTCTCGCTGATGAAGGCATCGAATCCCATTCCGCAGGTGCAGAAGAAAGGATAGTTGTTGATGACGCCGTAATCCAGCGATTTAATCTCACAGCGGGATAGTACCTGCAGGGCGCCGTCGGGGTTCATGGGTATCTGAATGTGGCGGGCCAATCCATTGCCGCTGCCCATAGGGATGATGGCCAGCGCCGTCTGGGTATGACACAAAGAGCGAGCCACCTCGTTCACAGTGCCGTCGCCGCCGATGGCTGCACACACATCATAACCCTCCTCTGCAGCCTGCTGGGCAAGCTCGGCCGCATGACCCCGATGATCGGTCCATGCAACTTCCCAGACGAAGCGTTCTTCGGAGAGGAATTGGGGCAAAGACTCGATGAAGGGACGCTTGTCGTGGGTTCCCGAAATAGGATTTACGATGAAGAGTATTCTTGTCTTTTCCATAAAAACGCCACAAAGATAGTGCAAAGTTAGGGAATTGAACCAAGAAAACAGATAAAAATGGAAGAAATGAGCGTGGAAATAGAGATTTTATACCGAAAATAGCTCTTACTCCAAAATATTTGTGTACCTTTGCGCCGCAAATTCTGAAAAAAGGAAAACATACACCTTATTTATAATATGGGAATATTACAAGACAGATTGGCTAAGTACGACCGCCCGCAAAAATACAAAAAGCTGGGTATCTATCCTTATTTCCGCGAAATCGAGGGTAAGCAAGGTACTGAAGTCATTATGGAAGGGCACCGTGTGCTCATGTTCGGTTCAAACGCCTATACAGGTCTCACGGGTGACGAGCGTGTCATCCAGGCCGGTATCAAGGCCATGGAGAAATATGGTAGCGGTTGTGCAGGATCACGCTTCCTGAACGGAACCTTGGATCTGCACGTGCAGTTGGAAAAAGAACTTGCCGAATTTGTGGGCAAGGACGAGGCAATGTGCTTTGCAACGGGTTTCACCGTGAATAGTGGCGTTCTGGGAGTACTCACCGACCGCCATGACTATATCATCTGTGATGATCGTGACCACGCCAGCATCGTTGATGGTGTGCGCAATAGCTTCTCCCATCGCCTGAAGTACAAGCACAATGATATGGAGGAACTCGAAGCCCTCCTTCAACGTTGCCCGGCCGATGTCGTGAAGCTCATCGTCGTCGATGGCGTTTTCTCGATGGAAGGTGACTTGGCACCTCTGCCTAAGATCATTGAACTGAAGAAGAAATACCCCGGAACGGCTGTGATGGTTGATGAAGCCCATGGACTTGGTGTCTTCGGACGTCAGGGACGTGGCGTATGCGACCACTTCGGACTCACGAAAGACGTGGATCTCATCATGGGAACGTTCTCCAAGAGCCTGGCCAGTATCGGTGGTTTCATTGCCGCTGACAGTAGCATAATCAACTATCTCCGTCATCACACCCGCACCTACATCTTCTCTGCCAGTTGCACACCTGCAGCCACAGCAGCTGCCCGCGAGGCCCTGCACATCATTCAGGAAGAGCCCGAACGTATCCAGAAGTTGTGGGATGTCACCAACTATGCCCTGAAGCGCTTCCGCGATGCAGGATTTGAGATAGGCGAGACCGAGAGCCCCATCATTCCATTGTACGTGCGCGATGTGGACAAGACCTTTGCCGTGACCAAACTGGCGTTCGATGCCGGTGTGTTCATCAATCCCGTCATCCCCCCTGCCTGCGCTCCGCAGGATACTTTGGTGCGCTATGCGCTGATGGCCACCCACACAAAAGAGCAGGTCGATGAGTCCGTGGAAGCACTTTCAAAAGTCTTCCGTGAGCTCGAAATCATCAAATAAAATGGCTTTTGAGCCAGAAAATGTAGTAGATTTGTGAAAAAATAGCCAAAAAGTTTGGCTGTTTCCAGAAAAGTCACTACCTTTGCACCCGCAAAACGGAAAGCACCTCCTCTGGCGATGCTTCCGAAGCCGAAACGAAAGTTGCGTCCTTAGCTCAGTTGGTAGAGCAATTGACTCTTAATCAATGGGTCCAGGGTTCGAGCCCCTGAGGGCGTACTTTCAACAAGGCTGGAGCACAAAAGATGCGTCCTTAGCTCAGTTGGTAGAGCAATTGACTCTTAATCAATGGGTCCAGGGTTCGAGCCCCTGAGGGCGTACAGAAGGAGACGACAACCGTCATTGGATGCCGTCTCTTTTGTTTTTCTACGAAGTAAAATACACCTTATTATATTATATAGAGTAATGAGTAAACGTAAAGATGAACAACTGGAATCTATCCTCGACTTGAATTCTTCGAATGTATGGGATGTCGATGCTGAGGAGATTGCCCAACTATGGGAAAAGGAAACCAAGGAAGAGAGTTTCCTTCCCTACGAAGATAAACTCCTGAACGTCATTCGTCTGGCGTATGAGGTGGTGCATTTTAATCCGGAAGATGAACGTGAGGTCGCTAAATATCCCACTGATGTGTGGGCTATATTCTCGCGAATGGATCCTCGGAAAGGAAACGTAGCCATTCGGCGCCGCACGATATCACGTCTGAACGACCTCAGCTACGAAAATGTGCGCCACATCACGGCTGCCACCCTGTTGGATCTTATCGACCGCAACTTCGGCGGAGGGTGGGATAGTATTCCTCTCTCTATCAAGGATATCATCGAAAGTGGCTTCGAAGTGACGACAACGACCCTGCCGGCATCACGCATACACGCTCCGGGCGGCACCTTGGAGAAGAAAGTGGAGGACGGATTCGAGGTTCTCGAAGTTCCCAAGGGGACCTGGATTGAGGCCATCTTTGCCAAGAAGAAAGCTCCCGCTACCAAGCTGCGTTTCTTCAACGAGAACGAATACGACGAGGATGGCAACCGAATACGTCGCCACAGTGATGACGATGATGAGGAGGACTACGACGAACTCGATGACCGCGACGACGAAGAGGAAGAGGAGGAGGAGATGGAGATGGAACCCTCGGAGAACGACGAGACATTCTACTCCAGCTTCGCTCCCGAGGCCGATGTGAAGGTCGATGATGACGATGACACGGCCGGCCTCTCAGTTCTTGAATAAGAGCCGATGAATGCGATGTTGTTTCTGCTCGTAGCTGTAGCCTACTTTCTCGTCCTGTTGGGCGTTTCGCGACTTACGGCTGGTCGGGCAACTAACGATACTTTCTACAGAGGAGAGCGACGGTCCCCGTGGTGGGCTGTCGCTTTCGGTATGTTGGGGGCTTCATTGAGCGGAGTCACCTTCGTCAGCGTGCCTGGAATGGTACGTACTTCAGATATGACCTATCTGCAGATGTGTCTGGGCTTCATTCCCGGTTATCTGATGGTGGCCTTCGTGCTGCTGCCCGTTTACTACCGCCTTGGACTCACCACCATCTACGGCTACCTCCGTCGCCGCTTCGGTCCTACGAGTTTCCGTACAGGAGCCTCATTCTTCCTGATTTCGAAATTGCTTGGGGCGGCCGTGCGATTGTACCTTGTATGCCTGATTCTCCAGCGCGTGGTACTCGATGCGCTGGGGTGGCCCTTCTGGGCTTCGGCTGTTGTCATCCTGCTGCTCATCTGGCTCTACAGCCGCCGCGGGGGTATCGCCACGCTGGTGTGGACGGATTGCCTGCAGACACTGGTGCTGCTGGTGGCTTTGGTACTCATCATCCACTCACTTCTCTCGGCAGGAGGGTGGGGGATAGGCGATGCCGTGCGCATCATTCGTGAGAGTCCCATGAGCCGTGTCTTCGAGTTTCAAGACTGGTCTTCGCGCCAGTATTTCTGGAAGCAGTTCCTCAGCGGAGCATTCATCGTGGTTGTCATGACAGGGCTCGATCAGGACATGATGCAGAAGAACCTCACTTGCCGCACGCTCCCTGATGCGCAGAAGAATATGGTAGTCAATGGCTTGCTCTACGTTCCTGTAAACCTGCTGTTTCTCTCTCTGGGTGTGCTGATGTACGTCTTCGCTCAGCACCACAACCTCACGCTTCCACCATCCGGCGACGAGGTGATGCCGTTTCTTTGCGCGGGAGGCTATCTGGGTCAGTCAGCATTGCTTTGTTTCACTTTGGGCATAGCTGCTGCCGCGTTCTCCAGTGCCGACAGCGCACTCACCGCACTGACCACCAGCGTCTGCGTGGACTTGATGGAACGACCAGACGACGAACGCCTGCGCCGCCGTATGCACATCATAGTGACCTTAGTCGTGCTTGCCTGCATCCTTGCTTTCCGTGCCCTGAACAGCACCAGCGTCATCGATGCGGTTTACGTCATCGCCTCCTACACCTACGGTCCTCTGCTCGGCCTCTTTGCCTTTGGGTTGTTCGTTCCTTCACGTGTGCGTCCGTGCGAACCATTAATTCCATATATATGTGTGGCATCCCCTATGGTGTGCTATGCACTCTCGCAGTTGGCCGTTTCGGTGTGGAATTACCACTTTGGCTACGAGCTTTTGCTGCTGAATGGTGCATTAACAGCCCTCGGAATGGCGTTGAGCGCGTTTTTCTTTGTTAAAAAGAACAAAGTTTGATGATTTCTTTGTAATTTTGCGGCCATGAAAAAGAAAAAGAACCGCTGGATCATCCCGGAAGGACATGAATTAACCGAGATGGATCGTATCATCATCGAGGCTCAGGAGCGGGGCAAGAAGGTGCCCACCCGAGCGCTCATTAAGACACCAGAACAAATCGAGGGTATTCGTCAGGCAGGTGTTGTCAATACAGGTATCCTCGATATGCTGACCGACCGTATCCGACCCGGAATTTGCACTCAGGACATTGACGACTGGGTGGCAGAGTACACCGAGTCGCACGGTGCAACGTCCGCCTGTCTCGGCTACGAAGGTTTCCCGCGTTCGTGCTGCACGAGTGTAAATGAAGTCGTGTGCCACGGAATTCCCAACGAGTGGGAGGTCTTGGAAGAGGGCGACATCATCAACGTCGATTGCACCACCATCCTCGATGGCTATTTCGCTGATGCTTCGCGTATGTACGTCGTGGGCGGCAAGACCACGAAGAAGAAACAGAAGCTGGTGGACGTTGCCTGGGAGTGCCTGAAGATAGGTCAGGAGGTATGCTCCAAGCCATACGTTTACGTTGGCGATATCGGCAATGCCATCCAGAAGCACGCTCACGCCAACGGCTTCTCCGTCGTGCGCGACCTGGCCGGACATGGTGTGGGCCTTGAGTTCCACGAAGAGCCTGACATCGACCACTATGGCCGCAAGGGCACGGGAATGCTGCTTGTCCCGGGAATGGTCTTCACCATCGAGCCGATGATCAATATGGGCACTTATGAGGTGTTCTGCGACGAGGAGGACGGATGGACCATAGTCACCGAGGACGAACTCCCCAGCGCACAATGGGAACATACCTTCGTGATGACGGAGCATGGAGTGGAAGTTTTAACACACTAAGAACAATGGAAAACAAACCAATAATTATACTCGGAATCGAAAGTAGTTGTGACGACACCAGCGCAGCCGTACTGCGCAATGGCGTGCTCCTCTCCAACGTCACCGCTTCGCAAGCCGTTCATGAGGCCTACGGCGGTGTGGTGCCCGAACTGGCATCACGCGCGCACCAGCAGAACATCGTACCCGTGGTCGATCAGGCACTGAAACGGGCAGGTATCACGAAGGATGAACTCTCTGCCATCGCTTTCACACGAGGCCCCGGCCTGATGGGGTCACTGCTTGTGGGTGTCAGCTTTGCCAAAGGGCTGGCAGCCTCCCTTGGCGTACCTATGATTGATGTCAACCATCTCCAAGGGCACGTTCTGGCACATTTCATTCGGGAGGATGAAACCTCGGACACGCAGCCTCCCTTTCCCTTCCTCTGCCTGCTCGTCAGCGGCGGCAACTCGCAAATCGTGCTTGTCAAAGCATACAATGACATGCAAATCATCGGCCAAACAATCGACGACGCCGCCGGCGAAGCCATAGACAAGTGCTCCAAGGTCATGGGCCTCCGCTACCCCGGAGGACCCATCATCGACCGTCTGGCACGCCAGGGAAACCCCGAGGCCTTCCAATTCGCCAAGCCCGCTATCGAGGGCTACAACTACAGCTTCAGTGGCCTCAAGACCTCCTTTCTCTACAACTTGCGCGACTGGCTGAAAGAAGACCCCGACTTCATCGAGCACCACAAGTGTGACCTCGCGGCATCGTTAGAGAAGACCATTGTCGATATCCTGATGAACAAACTCCGTCGTGCAGCCAAGGACTTGAAGATTAAGCACGTAGCCGTAGCCGGAGGTGTCAGCGCCAATACAGGTCTCCGCGAGGCGTTCCGCGACCACGCCCGCCGCTACGGATGGACCATTTACATCCCAAAATTCAGCTATACCACCGACAACGCCGCCATGATTGCCATCGTCGGGCACTTCAAATATCTCGACAAGGACTTTTGTCCCATGGAAGCACCTGCCTATAGCCGAGTGGCCATCTGATAAGGCGGGTTCTACAAAATCCATAAAGAATTTGATCATTGATAGAGCACACCATAAATCTTTAAATCAATAAATATCGTAGTTGTGAGTATTCAAGTTAAAGTTCTATCTCGCGAAATAAGCGAATACCTCTGGCGGGCAGGCAAGACCGTCTCTACCGCAGAAAGCTGCACAGCGGGCCTCGTGGCAGCGGCCATCGCAGCCCTCCCTGGTGCCAGCACCTACTTCAAAGGTGGTGTCGTCACCTATACAAACGAACTCAAGACCCAATTGCTGGGTGTCACGGAAGAACTCCTAGCCGAGAAAGGAGCCGTCAGCAAGGAGTGTGTCAACGCTATGGTTGCTGGAGCGATCGAACGACTTGGCACCGATTATGCTGTTGCTGTCACCGGATACGCCGGCCCCGGAGGAGGTCCCGAGGCTCCCGTGGGTACGATTTTTGTCGCGGCAGGCAATGCCGAGGAGATTATTGTGCGTGAACTAACGGGCGACGATGGACGCGAGGAAAATGTGGCTCGAGCAAGCCTTAATGCGCTGCAAATATTGCTCGAAAAACTGAAAAATGACTTCCCCTTGACTGAAGAATGAAAAAAATGGCACAAAAAGCTTGGAGATTCCGAAGAAAAGCTGTACCTTTGCGCCCTGTTTGGAAGAAGTAATTCTTGAAAGTTACAAAAGGAAAGATCGAAATGTCTAAGATTTGTCAAATCACCGGAAAGAAAGCGATGCACGGTAACAACGTGTCGCACTCTAAGCGCCGCACAAAGCGTGTCTTCGACGTGAACCTCTTCACTAAGAAGTTCTACTGGGTCGAGGAGGACTGCTGGATCAGCCTCAACATCTCCGCCGCTGGCCTGCGCTTGATTAACAAGATTGGTCTCGATGCTGCTATCAAGCAAGCTGCCGAGAAGGGTTACCTACAGTAATCGCCAGTCGAACGGTTTAACCCCATTAAAACTGAGAAAGCAACATGGCAAAGAAAGCTAAAGGCAACAGAGTACAGGTGATTCTCGAATGCACTGAAATGAAGGAGAGCGGCCTCCCCGGCACCTCCCGCTACATCACCACGAAGAACAGAAAGAACACCCCCGAGCGCCTCGAGTTGAAGAAGTACAATCCGATTCTCAAGCGCATGACGGTTCACAAGGAAATCAAATAAAACTGAAGCACAATGGCAAAAAAAACAGTCGCAACCCTGCAAACGGGTAAGACCGATGGCCGCAGCTACTCCAAGGTCATCCGGATGGTGAAGTCCGAAAAGGGCTCTTACACCTTCGATGAGCGTATGGTTCCCAACGAGGCCGTCCAGGACTTCTTCAAGAACTAAGTTCTGAGCAAGTTCTTTCCAAAAACAAGAATTACAAACGCACACATTTCACATCACAATGGCTCCCCAGCGCTCTCACGAAAGGGCACTGGGGAGTTTTTTTATGGACGTGTGCGCACACACCTGAGGTGGGAATTTCTTAGTCGAACGCGTCCAAAACCGCCGGTTCCATCGGAGATTTTACAGACAGAATCGCAGCGCCTCTCATTCAGCCCCCCCCCTGAAACAAGCCGGCAACGTTCAGAAAGAAAACACTGTCAAAAGCAGTCATTAGTCATTAGTCATTAGTCATTAAGGAATCTGAAAAGGGATTATTTAGTATAAAGTATATATAATATAATATATTATATATACTTTGAGCACTATTTGAGGAAACCCGAAAAGCTAAATGACTAATGACTAATGACTAAATGACTAATGACTAAATGACACTCTTTGACACATTTGACTTCCTCGGAAGAAAAAATGTGCTGCCAAGCAAAAAAATGACCTTGTTATTCGTAGACCGCAATGTAAATGTTGTATCTTTGCAGCGCGAAAAGGAAGAAAGAGGAGAATCGCCCCCCGCAGCCCCCTAAAACTAGTTTCTCGCAAATCAAGCTACTACTCCCTCGCTGCTCAAACTACTACTTCAACGGCCGTCAAACTACTACTTCCCCGCACCGCTCAAGCGCAACAACGCTCGAGATACAACATCCGCCCGCCTCCAGGTCACCTACCAATCCCCACCCCCTCAACATAAAGTCCGACTTATATCCAACTCCCCCCCTGAACCTGCAAGAAATGTTAACATGCTTAAATCCGTCTTAATCCTCCCTTAATCTATGATTAAAAATTTGGCGGTTTAGCAGAAAAGCAGTACCTTTGCGGTCGCAAAAATGAAATGACTATGGGATTCTTCAACTTCTTCTCCCGCAACAAGGAGCAACAGAAAGAGACGCTTGACCGCGGTCTCGAAAAAACCAAGGAGAGTTTCTTCGGTAAGCTTGCTCGTGCCGTGGCCGGCAAGAGCAAGGTGGACGACGACGTTCTCGACGACCTCGAGGAAGTGCTTGTCACATCCGATGTAGGTGTGGATACTACGCTCAACATCATCCATCGTATAGAGGAACGCGTGGCGCGCGACAAGTATGTTAGCACCAGCGAGCTACAGGGAATTCTCCGCGACGAGATTGCCGCTCTCCTCACGGAAAACAACAGCGGCGACATCGAAGGCTACCAGATACCCGAGGGCAAGCGACCTTATGTCATCATGGTCGTAGGCGTCAACGGAGTAGGCAAGACCACCACCATAGGCAAACTCGCCTGGCAGTTCAAGCAGGCAGGATTGAAGGTGATGCTCGGCGCTGCCGACACCTTTCGCGCCGCAGCCGTGGAACAGATTGTCATCTGGGGAGAGCGTGTGGGAGTACCCGTCGTGAAACAGCAGATGGGTAGCGACCCCGCCAGCGTGGCCTTCGACACCCTCAGTAGCGCCGTGGCCAACGATGTGGATGTCGTGCTCATCGACACCGCTGGGCGACTCCACAACAAGAAAGGTCTCATGGACGAACTCTCAAAGATCAAGCGCGTCATGCAGAAGGTGGTCCCCGATGCTCCCCACGACGTCATGCTCGTACTCGACGGCAGCACTGGTCAGAACGCGTTTGAGCAGGCCAAACAGTTCACGGCAGCCACCGACGTCACTTCCATGGCCATCACCAAACTCGATGGAACAGCCAAGGGTGGGGTAGTGCTCGGAATTTCTGACCAGTTCAAGATTCCCGTCCGCTACATCGGACTCGGAGAAGGAATGGAAGACCTTCAGCCCTTCAACCGCCGCGACTTTGTCGATAGTCTCTTCGGTAACAAGTAACATCTCTGCAAGGACTTCTTCAGAAGTTATATCAGTAAAGTTCCCTCCTCAACCAGAACATTCAAAAGATTCCTCCTCCAAAAGGATTTCTCTACTGAAAGTGATGAAAAAAAATCATGTTGACATCCTGACAATGGGCTGCTCCAAGAACCTCGTGGACAGCGAGCGCCTGATGGCTCAATTGCGTCATGCCGGTTTCACCGTCTCTCACGACCCTGAAGTCTGCACGGGTGACATCTGCGTCATCAACACCTGCGGTTTCATTGGCGATGCCAAGGAAGAGAGCATCAACATGATTCTCCAGCAAGGTCTGCGCAAGCAAGTCTCGCCCTCCTCCTCGTCCTCTTCGTACTCCTCCCCTTCGTCTCCTTCCCCTTCATCCTCTTCCCCCTCGTCTTCCTCCTCCCCCCTGGCGTCAAGGTTGGGTGAGGTGCGTATTCGCGCCGGCATCTTCCCCCTCCGCCGCCTCTATGTAATGGGTTGTCTTTCTCAGCGTTATCTCAGTGACTTGCAGGCTGAAATACCTGAAGTCGATGGCTGGTATGGCAAGTTTGACTGGCCCCGCCTTCTCACAGACCTCGGCCACGCCTGGGACGACCACCTCACTCCCTCCCGCTTCCTCACCACCCCTTCTCATTACGCCTATGTGAAGATCTCCGAAGGCTGCGACCGCCGTTGTTCCTACTGCGCCATCCCCCTCATTACTGGCCGCCACCGCAGCCGTCCCATGGAGGATATTCTTGACGAAGTGCGGCAGCTTGTGGCACTCGGTGTCAAGGAGTTCAATGTCATCGCCCAGGAACTCACCTACTACGGCGTTGATCTCTACCACCGCCGTGCCATCGCCGAACTCATCGACCGCATGGCCGACATCCCCGGCGTCTGCTGGATTCGTCTCCACTACGCCTATCCGACGGACTTCCCTTGGGAACTCCTTCCCGTCATCAACCGGCACCCGAACATTTGCCGTTACCTCGACATTGCCCTCCAGCATATTGCCGACCCCGTGTTGACCGCTATGCGTCGTCATATCACCAGCGAGCAGACCTATGACTTCATCCGGCGTCTTCGCGCAGAAGTGCCTGGCATTCATATCCGTACCACCCTCATGGTCGGTCATCCTGGTGAGGACGAGGAAGCCTTCCAGCAACTGCTGGACTTCACCCGTTGGGCGCGTTTCGAGCGTATGGGCGCCTTTGCCTATAGCGAAGAAGAAGGCACGCACAGCGCCGAAGCCTTCTCCGATGACATCCCAGATGACGTCAAGCAAGCACGCCTCTCCCGCCTCATGCGCCTTCAGCAACGCATCTCTGCCGAGGTGCAGGAAGCCAAGGTCGGCACCACCCAGCGCGTTGTCATCGACCGCATCGAAGGCGACTACTATGTCGGTCGTACTCAGTTCGATTCCCCCGAAGTAGATCCCGAGGTCCTCATCCCCGTCGCCTCCGCCTCCCCCTCTGCCACTCCCCCCTCAACCACTCCCCCCCAGTCCGACACTTCCTGCTCCCAGGCGTCAGCGTTGGGTGCCGCGCATATTTGCGCGGATTCCCCCTCCCTCTCCATCGGCCACTTCTACGACGTCCACATCACTTCTGCCGATGACTTTGACCTCTTCGCCACACCCCTCTCAAACACCCCCTCCGCATGAACCACAAAGAATTCATATCCGCCCTCTCTCAGCGCACAGCCCTCACCACGAAGCACACCCAGTCGCTGGTCACCAGTCTCCTCGCCGAGCTCTCCGCCCGTTTTGAGGACGGTGACAGCCTCACTGTGCAGGGCTTTGGTTCCTTCGAAGTGAAGAAGAAACTCGAGCGCGTCATTATCAGCCCCACAGGTCAGAGGATGCTCGTACCCCCGAAACTCACCCTCGGCTTCAAGCCAAGTCCTACCCTTAAAGAAAGTATTCAGGAAGGAGGAGACGAATAACTATGGACGCAAAGCTCACCACCATGGACTTCGCCCAGGCGCTCGTCCGTCGTTCTAATATCCCCGCCACCGAAGCTTCAGCTTTTGTGCGTCATTTCTTCGAGACCATCCGCGAAGGTCTCTTGCACGAAAAAATCGTCAAGGTGCGCGGTTTTGGAACCTTCAAACTCGTTAGCGTAGATTCTCGTGAGAGCGTCAGTGTTCTCGATGGCAGCCGAATACAGATTGCCAGTCACACCAAGGTCACTTTCACTCCCGACGCGGTTCTCCGCGACGCCGTAAACAAACCCTTCGCCGAGTTCGAAACAGTCATTCTCAGCGACGAGCTTAACCTTGCCGACTTCGAGGCAATCGACTCATCTGTCACCACAGAACCCTCTGTTGCCTCTGCCTCTCTCGTCTCGCCTGCCTCGCACTCTTCCTCTGCATCTTCCTCTTCTGCGGAAGCCCCCACTTCTGTGGAATCCTCAACTCCCGAGGAATCCACCCCAACAACCTCCATTACCTCTGAGCCTTCCATCCCTGAGGAGCCCCAGACAACCGAGACAACTTCTACCTCCGAGACTTCCATCTCCGAGAAGCCCCAGACAACCGAGACAACTTCTACCTCCGAGACTTCCATCCCCGAGGAACCCCAGGCAACAGGAACCTCCTCTGCCTCTGAGCCTTCCTTCCCCGAGGAACCTCAGGCAACCGAGACCGCTTCTACCTCCGAGTCTTCTATCCCCGAGGAATCCAGAACTTCAGAGCACCTTTCCGAAACGACCGGAAAAACTGAAAGTCCTGATGCTTCAGGCTCTCCTGCAACCGTCGCTTCCGCAGCCCCATTTGCACAATCCACGGATTCTTTTCAATCCTCTTCCTTTGCCTTCTGGCATTGCTTCTTTGGCTTCCTTCTGGGCCTCCTGCTCTTTGTGGCCGGTTATTGTGTCGGCTACTTACGTCCCTTCGCACTTCCGTGTCTCTCAGAATCAGCAGCCCCCGCAGCCACCAAGCAATCCCCCGCTGCTACCAAGCAATCCCCGGCTCCCGCGGCGCAGCCATCTGCTCCCACCGCTACTACCCCTGCCGCAGCTGCAGTTCCCGCCGATTCATTGGCAGTTCCCGCTTCCTCTCAATCCCCCACCTCTCAGGCATCGGACGCAAAAGTCCCCTCAGAGACTCTTGCCTATCCGCAACTCGAGGGCGGAGAATATTGGATTGTCGGCATCAAAGGAACCGAGATCATGAAGCCAGGGCGAACCCTCCTCAATTTCTCCCTCAAATATTATAAGAGTAAGGATTTCGTCCCCTATATATGCACGATGAACAACATCAAGAACCCCGACGTCGTGCCCCTCAACAAGGAACTCAAGATTCCCGAACTCCGAAAGAAATAAGTTAACCTCTAAAAACATACAAACAAAATGGCAGAATCCATTGATATTCGCGAACTAAACGAGCGCATTGAGCGCCAGAGTGGTTTCGTAACCAACCTCCTGACCGGTATGGATCAGGTCATCGTAGGTCAGCGCCACCTCGTAGAGTCACTCCTCATCGGCCTCCTCTCAGACGGCCACGTACTTCTTGAAGGCGTCCCCGGTCTTGCAAAGACCCTTGCCATCAAGACCTTGGCTCAACTCATCGACGCCAAGTTCAGCCGCATTCAGTTTACTCCCGACCTCCTCCCCGCTGACGTCACCGGCACCATGATCTACTCCCAGAAGGACGAGAAATTCATGGTCGAGCAAGGTCCTGTCTTTGCCAACTTCGTCCTCGCCGACGAAATCAACCGTGCTCCCGCCAAGGTGCAGAGCGCCCTGCTCGAAGCAATGCAGGAGCGTGAAGTAACCATCGGCAAGCAGACCTTCCAGCTGCCCTCACCCTTCCTCGTGCTTGCCACGCAGAACCCCATCGAGCAGGAAGGCACCTATCCCCTGCCCGAAGCACAGGTTGACCGCTTCATGCTGAAGGTCGTCATCAGCTATCCCAAACTCGAAGAGGAGAAGAAGATCATCCGACAGAACATCGGAGGTCAGCGCACTGCCATCCGCCCCGTCCTTTCCACGAAGGAAATCATGGATGCCCGCGAGGTGGTGCGTCAGGTGTACCTCGACGAGAAGATTGAGCAGTACATCGCCGACATCGTCTTCGCAACCCGCTTCCCCGAGAACTACGGATTGAAGGAAATCAAGGACTTCATCGAGTTCGGCGGCTCGCCTCGTGCCAGTATCAACCTCGCCTTGGCTGCCCGTGCCTACGCGTTCATCAAGCGTCGCGGTTATGTCATTCCCGAGGATGTGCGTGCCGTGGCTCATGACGTCCTGCGCCATCGCATCGGGCTCACCTACGAAGCTGAGGCCAACAACGTCACCGCCGACGAGATTGTCTCCAAGATTCTCAACAAGGTTGAAGTGCCTTGATTTACTATTTAGTGAAACATTTATAGATTTAAAGCCTGGGGGCCGGGGACCCGACAGTCGTCCCGTAGCTTTGGCCGCGATTCTATCGCAGCTCACAGGTATCATTAAATCGTAAAAAATAAATAAGTGGAAACATCTGAGATCCTGAAGCGCGTTCGCCAGATTGAAATCAAGACCCGCGGCCTCTCCTCGAACATCTTCGCCGGAGAGTACCACTCGGCCTTCAAGGGACGCGGTATGGCCTTCAGCGAAGTGCGTGAGTACCAGTACGGCGACGATATTCGCGACATAGAATGGAACGTCACCGCGCGCTTCAACAAACCCTATATCAAGGTCTTCGAAGAAGAGCGCGAACTGACCGTCATGCTCCTGGTGGACGTCAGTGGAAGCCTGGACTTCGGCACCGCTGTGCAGACGAAGCGCGATATGCTCACCGAGATTGCAGCAACACTCGCTTTCAGTGCCATACAGAACAACGATAAGATTGGGGTCATCTTCTTCTCCGACCGCATCGAGAAGTTCATACCACCGAAGAAAGGGCGGAAGCACATACTCTATATCATCCGCGAACTCCTGAATTTCCATCCAGAGAGCCAAAGAACCGACATCCGGCAGGCCGTGGAGTACCTCACGCAGGTCATCAAGCGCCGCTGCACTTGCTTCCTACTCAGCGACTTCATCGATGAACGCGATTTCCGGCAATCACTCACCATCGCCAACCGCAAGCACGATATCGTGGCCATCCAGGTCTATGACCGCCGCATTGCCGAGTTGCCTGACGTTGGACTGATGAAGGTTCGTGATGCTGAGACCGGGCACCTCCAATGGATAGACACCTCCAGCCGCAAGGTACGTGCCGCGCAGTCACGTTGGTGGCACGAGCACACCACCCGCCTCAACGACACCTTCTCCCGTAGTAATGTCGATCATGTCAGTGTAAGAACCGACCAGGATTATGTAGTAGCACTACGCAGCTTATTTGCACAAAGATCATGAAAAGAATAATCATAGAGACAGCGCGCCGGCCATATTCCTTCCTTAGGGGAGTGCTCTGGGGATTTGTATTCCTCGCGCTCTTTCCCCTCTCTGGTGCTGCTCAGGTCATCTTCGAAGCCCGAATAGACACCCTCGTCCTCCTCATCGGCGAGCAACGGGAGCTGACGCTTGACGTCACTTGCGGTTCCAAGCAGAAGCTGAAGATGCCTGACTTCAAGCCCATGCAGCCATTAGCGCAAGATGTGGAAATCGTGGATCTCCTCGGCACCGACACGACTCTCCTCGATGAGGGCAAGCGAATGCAAGTCCTGCAGCGCTATACCATCACCGCTTGGGATTCCACTTTCGTGCTCCTGCCTCCCTTTGAAGTTGAAGTAGATGGTCAACCATACCAATCCAAGCAGCTGGCATTGAAGGTGCTAACGGTTCCAGTTGACACCGTTCATGTTGATCAGTTCTTCCCGAACAAAGATATCCAGAACAACCCCTTCTCGTGGGATGACTGGAAACCCGTCCTTTGGTTTGCTGGCATCAATCAGCTGCTGGCCATCCTACTGCTTTGGATCTACTCCCGCTGGCGCGAGAACAAACCTCTCATCCGCATCATACGCCGCAAGGTGAAGCTGCCCGCTCATCAGGTGGCTATGACAGAGATAGAACGTATCAAGAGCGAGCGCAATTGGACCTCCGAGGACAGCAAGGAGTACTACACCCAGCTGACCGACACCCTCCGCACCTACATCAAGGAACGCTTCGGTTTCAATGCCACCGAGATGACGTCCTCCGAGATCATCGAACGGCTTCTCGAAGTGCAGGACGAACAGGCTCTGGCCGAACTCCGTCAGCTCTTTACCACCGCCGACCTCGTCAAGTTCGCCAAGTGGACGACACTCACGGGCGAGAACGATGCCAACCTGGTCAACGCCATCGAGTTTATCAATCAGACGAAGCAGGAAGTAGATCCAAACGCACCCACAGAAATCGTGGAGGTGCCGGAAGAAGTCAAGCAGAGCCAGAAGCGCTCCTTCGCCATGAAGGTTGCAATGTTTGTCATTGCCGCCGTGGCTCTCGTCTTCATCGCCTACGCCATCTACCTCGCCATAGACCTCATTCATTAGTAAAGAACCATGCAACTCGCTAATCCATATTTCCTACTGCTGCTACTGCTGCTCATACCTTATATATTATGGTATGTCCTGCGCCATCGCATCAGCGAACCAGCGCTCCAAGTGTCCTCGACAGCTGCATTCCGCCGCGCGCCGAAGACTTTCAGGCAGTATCTCATCCATGCGCCCTTCCTTCTGCGTTGCCTCGCCTTCCTGATGATTGTCCTCGTGCTCTGCCGTCCGCAGACGAGCAACTCCTGGAGCGACAAGACCATCGAGGGTATCGATATCATGTTATGCATGGACATTTCTACCTCCATGTTGGCCGAGGACCTCACCCCCAACCGCATCGAAGCCGCCAAGAAGGTGGCCGCAGAGTTCATTGCCGGGCGACCGAACGACAATATCGGCCTCACCATCTTCTCCGGAGAGTCCTTCACCCAATGCCCGATGACCACCGACCATGCAGTGCTCCTCAACCTTTTCCAGAGTGTAAGCTGCGATATGGTGCAGCGAGGACTTATGGACGACGGCACCGCTATCGGAATGGGACTTGCCAACTCAATCACACGCCTGAAGGACAGCAAAGCCAAGTCCAAGGTCATCATCCTCCTCACGGACGGTTCCAACAATGCGGGTGACATCTCGCCGCTGACGGCTGCCGAGATTGCCAAGAGTTTTGGAATCCGAATCTACACCATCGGCGTAGGCACCAACGGCACTGCCCGCTATCCTTATCCCGTGGGAGGTCGCATAGAATATATCAATATCCCGGTGGAGATCGACGAGAAAACCCTTGCGTCCATTGCACGAACTACCGACGGCGAGTTCTACCGCGCCACCAACAACTCCAAGCTCCGTGAAGTCTATCAGGAAATCGACAAGTTGGAGAAGACCAAGATGAACGTCAAGCAGTACTCCAAGCGCTACGAGGCCTTCGCCCCCTTCGCCCTCTTCGCCTGCCTCTTCCTCCTCCTTGAGCTCCTCCTCCGCGAGACCATCCTCAAGAAAATCCCATAAAGTATCCCCCGAAACTCAACCTCAGCCCCGTCCGCTCTGCTGCGACGTTGTCGCAGCGTCCCCAAAAAAACAACCAAATATGTTCCGCTTCGAGAATCCCATATACCTCTACGCCTTGGCGATCATTCCCCTGCTCGCCCTGCTGCACTATGGAACCAACATCCTTCGCAGTCGCCGCCTACGCAAGTACGGCGACCCCGAGCTCCTGAAACCCCTCATGCCTGACGTCTCACGCTGGCGCCCGGAAGTCAAGTTCTGGCTTCTGAACCTCGCACTGGCCATGATGATTGTCTGCCTTGCGCGTCCGCAGTACGGCACGAAGATCGACACGCGCACCCGCAAGGGTATCGAGGCCATCATCGCCCTCGACGTCTCCAACTCGATGCTCGCCGAGGATGTCACTCCCAGCCGTCTGGCCAAGTCCAAGATGCTCATCAGCAACCTCGTGGACAATATGGTCGATGACAAGGTCGGTCTCATCGTTTTCGCAGGAGAGGCTTACACGCAGTTGCCCATCACCTCCGACTACGTCTCGGCCAAGATGTTCCTCGACAACATCTCGCCCGCCATGATTTCCGTACAGGGAACAGACGTCGCGCGTGCCATCCAGCTCGCCACCCACAGCTTCACACAGCAGGATGGGGTAGGGCGCGCTATCTTTGTCATCACCGATGGCGAGGACAATGAGGGAGGTGCCGTAGAAGCAGCCAAGGAAGCCCAGAAGAAAGGCATGAACGTCTATGTCCTTGGCGTCGGTTCGCCCGAAGGCAGCCCCATCCCTGTTCCGGGTTCCAACGGTTACATCACCGACAACTCCGGCAACACCGTCGTCTCCAAGCTCAACGAGGATATGTGTCGTGAGATTGCTCAGGCTGGCGGCGGGGCTTACATCTACGTTGACAACAGTTCCTCCGCACAAGCCGCCCTGCAGCGTCATGTAGATAAGCTCGCCAAAGCCGAAATGGAATCTGTGCTCTACAGCGAGTACGACGAGCACTTCCGTGACTTCGCATGGGCAGCACTCGTACTGCTCATCATTGATATCTTCATTCTTGCCCGTATGAACCACATCCTCAGCCGCTTCTCGCTCTTCCGCGTGAGCGACAAAGCGGCAGCCATCCTCCTCTTCTTCCTCCTCTCTGCCGTGGTGCCCTCACTCTTCAGTGAAATCAGCCCCCTGCGTGCCCAGCAGAAGAACGACCGCTACTTCGTCCGCCACGGCAACCGCCTCTATCGGGACAGCTTATTTGCCAAAGCGCAGGTAGATTACCAGAAGGCCATCGAGAAAGATGCCTCCAACCCCACCGCCCACTACAACCTCGGCAACGCTTTCCTCTCGCAAGGTCAGCCGCAGGAAGCAATGAAGAACTACGAGAGTGCCATCCGTCTGGAGAAGGACCCGCAACGCAAGGCGCAAGCCTATCACAACGCGGGCGTTATCTTTCAGAGTCAGAAGCAGTTCCAAGAGGCCATCGAGTGCTACAAAAATGCCCTTCGCCAAAACCCCAAGGACGATGAGACGCGCTACAACCTCGCGCTCTGCCAGCACCAACTGAAGAACCAGCCCCAGCAGAATCAGCAGAACAAGGATGACCAGCAAGGGCAGGACGACCAGAAGAAAGAAGAACAGCAGCAGCAACAGCAGCAACAACAACAACAGAAAAAGCAGGACGAACAGCAGCAGCAACAACAGCAGCAACAGCCTAAAATGTCCCGCGAAAATGCTGAACAGCTCCTGCAGGCTGCTCAGCAAGAAGAGAAACAAACGCAGGACAAGGTCAACAAAGCCCAGCAGAAGCCCCAGCGTCGTCAACTTCAGAAGCAATGGTAGCCACTCGCCCCAGCTCATGACACTTCAAACAGAAAGCTAATGATGGCCCAACCCAAATTAACCATCCGGTCAAACAAACATATCAGTATGAAAAGACTTTCAGTTCTATTTTCATTCCTTTTATTCCTTCTGCCCGCCTGGGCCCAGGTGCGCGTCACTGTTCAGGCACCTTCCGACGTCGTCGAGGGCGACCGCTTCCGCGTGTCCTATGTAGTGAACACCCAGGACGTCGATAACTTTAACGTTGATAAGTGGGAGGGCCTTGTAGAGCTCTTTGGCCCCAGCCAGAGCCGTTCCTCCAGTTTCTCGATGGTCAACGGCAAGACCACTTCCTCCAGCACCATCACGTTCACCTACACGGTGACAACGGAGAAGGCCGGCACCTTCCACATTCCCGCAGCCACCGTCGTCAGCGGAGGAAAGACCTATAAATCCAACTCCCCGACCATCAACGTCCTGCCCGGCGGCAGCGGCGCTTCTGCCGGCTCCGGCCAGGGACAGCAGGGTGGGGGACAGACCCACCAGAATCAGGCAGACCGGATGCACACCCAAAACGTTGGCGACCGCATCACGAACAAAGACCTCTTCATCGCCGTCACCGCCTCCAAGAAGCGCGTCTTTGAGCAGGAAGCGGTGCTCCTGACTTATAAACTCTACACCCTCGTGAATATCAGCACTCTCGAGGGCAAAATGCCCGAACTCGACGGGTTCCACGTCCAAGAAATCAACCGCCAGCGCCAGCCGGAACTGAAGATGGAGCACTACAACGGCCGCAACTATGGCACCGTCGTTTGGTCGCAGTATGTCGTCTTCCCCCAGCAGACGGGCACCCTCAAGATTCCGGAAATCAAGTACGAAGCCACTGTCGTTCAGCAAAACCGCAGCCTCGATCCGTTCGATGCTTTCTTCGGCGGCGGCTCGATGATGCAGGAAGTCCGAAAGACCGTCATGGCTCCTGCCGTAACCCTGCAGGTCGATGCTCTCCCAACCCCGAAGCCGGCCAACTTCTCCGGCGCCGTGGGAAAGTTCAGCATTGCCTCTTCCCTGACGCCACAGCAGCTGAAGGCCAACGATGCCACCACACTCCGCCTAACTGTCACCGGTACAGGCAATATGAAACTCATGAAGGCTCCCACCGTGCCTTGGCCCAAAGATTTCGAGAGTTACGACCCCAAGACCGAGGACAAGACCGCCATCGGTGCCTCGGGTTCCTCCGGCAGTGTGCTCTATGACTTCATCGCCGTCCCGCGCCACCAGGGTAAGTTCGAACTGCCTCCCGTGGAGTTCTGCTACTTCGACCCCGACGCCCGCGAGTACAAGACCGTTTCCACCGCCGCCTACACCATCGATGTCGCGAAGGGCAAGGGTGGCTCCAGTTCCTCTTCTTCTTTGATGTCCAAAGAGGAAATCGAGCTCCTGAACAGTGATATCCATTACATCAAGACAGGCGAACCCACCTATCTCACCGCTGATTCGGCCCTCTTTGGTTCCAACCGCTATTGGCTCACTTATGGAGTGGCCATCGTCCTCTTCGGTATCCTGATGTATGCCTTCCGTCGTCGTGCCGTGGCTAACGCCGACCTCGTCCGCCGTCGTGGTCGTGGTGCCAGCAAGGTAGCCACCAAGCGCCTCAAGACGGCTCGCAAACTGATGAACGACAACAATGCCACCGCCTTCTACGAGGAGACGATGAAAGCACTTTGGGGCTATGTGGGCGACAAGCTGAATATTCCCGTCAGCGAGCTCTCAAAGGAGAACGTCCGCGAGAAACTCACCGCCCGTCAGATTCCCGACACCCTCATCGACCAGTTCCTGCACACCTTGGATGATTGCGAGTTTGCCCGTTTCGCCCCCGGCGACCCTGCCGACACCATGGACAAGATTTATTCCTCCGCCGAGGAAGTCATCAACAAGATGGAATCTGAGCTCAAGCACAAGTAACAGAGCTCAAGCGCAAATAACTATATCATATTCATACTAAGATGAAACATCTCCTCACATACCTCGCAGCCCTGCTGCTCTCTTTCCCTGCTTTGGCGCAGGACGATTCCCTCGTCTCTATGACCGTGCCCTCGCAGTCCCCATCTATGACCCCTGTTTCCGGCGGTTCGTCCGCCGGAGTTCCCTCTTCCGCGGCCTCCCTCTCTGCCTCTTCTTCCTCCCCCTCCGTCTCTCTCCCTCAAGTCTCCAAATCCGAGGCCGACTCGGCCTATGCCCACGAGGACTTCCTCACCGCCGCCCTACTCTATCAGCAGCTCCTGGACTCCTGCGGCGGCAGTGCCCAACTCTACTACAACCTCGGCAACAGCTACTATCGTCAGGACTCCATCGCCCGCGCCATCCTCTGTTATGAGCGCGCCCGTCTCCTCGATCCCTCCGATGACGATATCCGCTTCAACCTTGAAATGGCACGCGCCAAGACCGTGGACCGCGTTATGCCTGCCAGCGAGATGTTCTTCGTCTCCCTCTTCCACCGCATGGTTCTCTCTTTGAGTCTTCAGACCTGGGCTTGGCTGGGCCTGCTCTCCTTCCTGCTGATGCTCTCTGCCATCGCTGCCTATTTCTTCCTGCCAACCCTGACGGGTAAGAAACTCGGCTTCACCATCGCCGTCATCTCCCTCCTCATCTGCCTCTTCGCCAACATCGCCGCCTACCAGCAGCTCCATCAGTTGGAGAACCGCAGCAGCGCTGTCATCATGACCTCCTCCGCTGTCGTCAAGAGCACCCCCAGCCCCTCCGGCACCGACCTCTTCATCCTCCATGAAGGCACCCGTGTGGAAATCGAGGACGACACCATGAACGAATGGGTAGAAATCCGCATGAGCGACGGCAAAGAAGGCTGGCTCCAGCGCTCCGAAATAGAAATCATTTAGTTCAGTGTGCTCGGCGGTTTTCCCGCCGAGCCCCCTTAAGCAATCCCCCCTTGCTCGACCAAATCATTCATACCGATCAACAGCTCCTCCTCGCCCTCAACGGCAGCGATTCCCCC
Organism: uncultured Prevotellaceae bacterium; assembly: GCA_900318115.1. Lineage (GTDB taxonomy): Bacteria > Bacteroidota > Bacteroidia > Bacteroidales > Bacteroidaceae > Physcousia. The sequence continues at coordinate 74,606 of ONJJ01000003.1, forward strand.
TGGCTGGACAGCGTGATGCTCACCATCACCTCCACCTCCACTTGGCTCCCCCTCATCTTCGCCCTCCTCTACGTCCTCTTGAGAAACCGCCCCTGGCGCGAGGTGCTCTTGTTCGTCGCCTGTCTGGCGCTCGTCATCCTCATCACCGACCGTTTTTCCAGCGGGTTCTGCAAGCCCTTCTTCCACCGCTTCCGCCCCTCCCACGAGCCCGCCCTCGAAGGTCTTGTGGACCTCGTGGGCAACAAGCGCGGTGGCCTCTATGGCTTCATCTCCTCTCATGCAGCCAACACCTTCGGCGCCGGAGCTTTCATCTCCCTTTATTTTCGCCGACGCCCCGTCACCTTCACCGTGTTCCTCTGGGCCGCCCTCTGCAGTTATTCCCGTATTTATCTGGGCCTTCATTATCCGGGCGACATCCTCTGCGGCGCCCTCTTCGGCCTTCTTGTCGGCTCCCTCGTCAGCATTCTTTTCTCCTTCCTCCTCCGACGCTGCCCATTTTTCTCCGTTTCCTCTTCTGCCCCCTCCTCTTCCTTTTCCACCTCTTCTTCCTCTCTCTCTCCCTCTTCCTCAAATTCCCATCGTGTGCTCTGCGGCTTTCCCTCAGAAGTTCCCGACTCCCTCTCAAATCCCCTTCTTATCCCCGCTACTTTCGTCATCTCGTTGCTTTTTGCGGCTCTTTATGCCCTTCTTTAGGCCCTAAACGTAAGATTTTTGCCCGGAAGTTTTGCCCTTAACAATATAATTGTTACTTTTGCGCCGTTTTTTGGGATAGGTCTTGCACTTGCCCCCTCTGAATCATACAAAAAAGACAATTATAGTATATGACAAACAAATTTCCTGAGCACGATCGCCTCAATCTGACCGAGGTGAATCATGAAGTACTGAAACTATGGGAAGAGGAGGATCTCTTCCACCGCAGCATCTCTGAGCGGGAGGGCTGTCCGTCCTTCGTCTTTTTCGAAGGACCTCCATCTGCCAACGGTCACCCCGGCATCCATCACGTCCTCGCCCGTAGCATCAAAGACACCTTCTGCCGTTTCAAGACCATGAAAGGCTTCCAGGTTCACCGAAAGGCCGGATGGGACACCCACGGACTGCCCGTGGAACTCGGTGTCGAGAAAGAACTCGGAATCACCAAGGAAGATATCGGCAAGACCATCAGCATCGATGACTACAACCGCAAGTGCCGCCAGAATGTGATGATGTTCACCCAGGAATGGGAAGACCTCAGCAGTCGTATGGGATACTGGGTAGATTTGGAGCATCCCTACATCACCTACGACAACAAATACATCGAAACCCTTTGGTGGCTTCTTAAGCAGCTCTACCAGAAAGGGCTCCTCTACAAGGGCTACACCATCCAGCCCTACAGCCCCGCCGCAGGAACAGGCCTCAGCAGTCACGAGCTCAACCAGCCCGGCTGCTACCGCGACGTGAAGGACACCACCGTCACCGCCCAGTTCCGCCTCCTGCCAGCCTCCGTGAAGGAGAATGCAGCCCTCAGTCGGGTGCTCGGAGACTTCGCCGAAAACGCCCTTCCTGTCTATATCCTCGCCTGGACCACCACTCCCTGGACGCTGCCTTCGAACACCGCCCTCTGCGTGGGACCCAAAATTGAGTACGTTGCCGTGAAAGGCCAGAACCCCTACACCAAGGAAGAGGCCATATACCTCCTCGCCAAGTCCCGCAAGGACGTCTATTTCCCCCAGCCGAAGGAAGAGGGCGTCGCTGTTCCCGAAATCATCGGAGAGTGCCTCGGCTCGGACCTCCTCGGCCTGCGCTACGAGCAGCTTTTCCCCTGGGTGAAGCCCTGCGCACTCGAGGACGGCAAGGTCGTGGATAAAGAGGCCGACGCCTTCCGCGTCATCCCCGGTGACTACGTGACCACTGAGGACGGTACGGGCATCGTACACATCGCTCCGACCTTCGGCGCCGACGATGCCAAGGTGGCCAAGGACGCCGGCATCCCGTCGCTCTTCGTCATCGACCGCGCCGGCGACACGCGTCCAATGGTGGACTTCACCGGAAAGTACTTCGTCCGCGAGGATATGAATCCCGCCTTCACGGAACTCTGCGTCCGCGACTCCTACTGGCACCACGCAGGCGACTTCGTCAAAAACGCTTATGACCCCAAATATGCAGGCCTCGACGAGAAAGCCCTCGCCAAGACCGAGGACCTCAACATCGTCCTCTGTATGGAGATGAAGCAGGAGGGAACGGCCTTCAAGATCGAGAAGCACGTTCACAACTACCCCCACTGCTGGCGCACCGACAAGCCCATCCTCTACTATCCCCTCGACAGCTGGTTCATTCGCAGCACCGCGGCCAAGGAGCGTATGATGGAACTCAACAAGACCATCCTCTGGAAGCCCGAAAGCACCGGTACTGGACGCTTCGGCAAGTGGCTAGAGAACCTCAACGACTGGAACCTCAGCCGCAGCCGCTACTGGGGCACCCCTCTGCCCATCTGGCGCAACCGCGACACGCACGAGGAGCTGTGCATCGGCTCCGTGGAGGAACTCTACAATGAAATAGAGAAAGCCGTGCGCGCAGGTGTCATGGCCTACAACCCACTCAAGGACAAGGGCTTCGTACCCGGCGATATGTCGCAGGAGAACTACGACCGCATCGACCTCCACCGTCCTTACGTCGATGAGATCATCCTCGTCGGCGACAGCGGCCAGCCCCTCCGCCGCGAGCTCGACCTCATCGACGTCTGGTTCGACAGCGGTGCCATGCCCTATGCCCAGATCCACTATCCCTTCGAGAACAAGGAAGCCCTCGACAAGCGCGTCGTCTATCCCGCAGATTTCATTGCCGAAGGCGTAGATCAGACCCGAGGTTGGTTCTTCACCCTTCACGCCATCGCCACCATGGTCTTCGACTCCGTGGCCTACAAAGCCGTCATCTCCAACGGCCTCGTTCTCGACAAGAACGGTCTGAAGATGTCCAAGCGTCTGGGCAACGCAATCAACCCCTTCGACAATATCGAGAAGTTCGGTTCCGACGCCGTCCGCTGGTATATGATCACCAACTCACAGCCCTGGGATAACCTGAAGTACGACGAGGCAGGCGTGGCCGAGGTGCAGCGCTCCTTCTTCGGCAAGCTCTTCCAGACCTACAGCTTCCTCGCCATGTACGCTAATGTCGATGGGTGGCACTACGAGGAGAACGACGTGCCGATGAGCGACCGTCCCGAAATGGATCGCTGGATTCTCTCCGAGCTGAACTCCCTCATCCGCGACGTCGAAGCCTGCTACGAGGACTATGAACCTACGCGTGCCGGCCGTCTCATCCAGACCTTTGTCTCCGACCATGTGTCGAACTGGTTCGTGCGCCTTTCGCGCGCCCGTTTCTGGGCCGGCGGCATGAGTATCGACAAACTCTCTGCCTACCAGACCCTCTACACTTGCCTCGAGACCGTCAGCCGCCTCATGGCCCCCATCGCTCCCTTCTACTCCGACCTCCTCTACCGCGACCTGCACAGTGTGCTCGGCGGAAATACCTCCGAGGGCCACGCCACCTCCGTCCACCTCGCTCCCTTCCCCGTCGCCGACATCTCCAAGATCGACAAGGAACAGGAGTCTCGCATGGAGCTCGCCCAGCAAATCACCTCCATGGTCCACTCCCTCCGCAAGAAGGAACAGATCATCGTGCGCCAGCCTCTGGCACGCATCGCCATCCCGGCCCTCGACGCCCAGCAGCAGCTCCGCATCGAGTCCGTCAAGCAGCTCATCCTCGATGAAGTAAACGTCAAGGCCCTGGAGTTCGTGGAGGGCGCAGGCCTGCTCACAAAGAAGGTGAAGTGCAACTTCCGCACCATGGGCAAGAAGTTCGGCAAGCTGATGAAGGACGTCAACGCTGCCGTCACGGCCCTCTCCCAGGAGCAGATTGCTGTCCTCGAGACCGGCCACCTGCCCCTGACACTCCCCACCGGCGACCAGATTACCGTGGACCTCGAAGACGTAGAGATCTTCTCCGAGGACATCCCCGGATGGACGGTCGCCAACGAAGGTTCCCTCACCGTGGCCCTCGACATCACCATCACCGACGAGCTGCGCTCCGAGGGCGTGGCACGCGAACTCGTTAAGCGCATCCAGGGACTCCGCAAGGAAAGCGGCTTCGAAATCACCGACCGAATCCGCGTACAGCTCACCCACACTCCCGAGACCGACCAAGCCGTGGCCGCCTTCGGAACTTATATCACCAAGCAGGTGCAGGCCGACGAACTCACACTCGTCGATGCACTCGCCTCTGCCACCGAGCTCGACCTCGATGGCATCAAAGTAAACATCGCTATTCACAAACAAAGTTAATCGGCAATCTGCCGTGCCCTCTCTCCCGCGATGGAAGTAGAGAGCACGGCATAACCTTTCCTACCTATGTCAGAAAAGACACGCTACAGCGACGAAGAACTCGAGGAGTTCCGTCAGCTCATCGAAGAGAAACTACGTGTTGCTCAGGAAGATTACGAGCACACCATGGACGCCGTCATGAACCGCGACAGCAACGAGGCCGACGACACAGCGCCCACCTACCACGCCCTTGAAGAGGGCAGCGAGGTGCAGTCGAAGGAACAACTCATGGCGATGGCACAGCGCCAGCAGAAGTTCATACAAGGACTCAAGGCAGCCCTCGTCCGCATCGAGAACAAGACCTACGGCATCTGCCGCGAAACAGGAAAACTAATACCCAAGGAACGACTCCGTGCGGTTCCGCACGCTACACTCAGTATTGAAGTCAAGCAAGACAAGCATCGTCCACACTAAGAACAACTACATGACAGAGACCGACAGAAAGAAAGCCCAGCGATGGACCGTGGTCCTCATCTTCCTGGGCTTCCTGATCATTGACCAAGCCGTGAAGATCTGGGTCAAGACCCACATGACGCTCCACCAGAGCATCGTCGTCACGGACTGGTTCCGCATCACCTTCATCGAGAACAATGGTATGGCATTCGGGTGGGCCTTCATCACCAAGACCCTCCTGACGATACTCCGACTCGCAGCCACCCTGGCTGTGGGATGGTACATCCTGCGCGCCATCGGGCGTGGCGTGCACTGGGGCTATCTCATCTGCCTCGCCTTCATCATGACGGGTGCTGCGGGCAACATCGTCGATTGCGTGTTCTATGGCGAGATCTTCTCGGCCTCCACACCCTTCCAGACCTCCCACTTCGTCCCTGTGGGCGAGGGCTATAGCTCGTGGCTCAACGGGCAGGTTGTCGATATGTTCTATTTTCCCCTCTGTCATTGGACGTGGCCGGACTGGCTCCCCTTTGTCGGCGGTCGGCCCTACACCTTCTTCAGCTACATCTTCAATGTTGCCGATGCCTGCATCTCCTGCGGTGTCATCGCCCTCCTCCTCTTCTTCCGCCAGACCCTCAGCCGCGAATTCCCGATGGAGAAATGATCCGGCATCGCACCATAATCATCGCTGCTCTGCTGCTGACGCTCGTCGGCTGCAAGCCATCCCTGCCGGACGGAGTACTCTCCGAACGCAAGATGGAACGTGTGCTCTATGACTTTCATCTGGCACAGGGCATGGCGGATTATGCACCCCGCCAGAACGGCGAAGACTACGAATCCGTGCGCTACGAACTCCACCAGGCCGTGTTCCGCAAACACGGCATCACGCAGGAGGACTTCGACCGTTCCATGGCCTACTACCTCAGCGATATGGACAAGATGTATGCCATCTACAAGCGCCTCTCCGACCGCCTCGAGCGGGAGGCCGAGGCACTCGGCGTGGCTGCCGGACCCCGCGACATATATGCCCAGCTCACCGAGCAGGGCGACACGGCCAACGTGTGGGCCGACCGCCCCATCTTTGTCCTCCGCAACCGTCGTCTCATCAATTTCCAGATGTGGAGCCTCGACTGCGACTCCACGTGGCTGCCGGGCGACGATGTCATGTGGCGGTTCATGGTTCAGGACATCAAGCAGGACTACAGCTCCAGCAATATTTATGCCGACCTGGTCGTCGTCTATGACAACGACTCCATCCGCAGCCGCCTCACCAGCCTGAATATCCGCAATTCCCAACCCGCCATCGGCGAACGCACCGAACAGGAACTGCGCATCGACAACCCCGAGAACTGGACGCCGCGTTCCGTCTCCGGCCACCTCTTTGCCGATATATCTTCCGACCCACAGCAGGAGCGCATCTTCATCATCTACGCTCCCTCCCTCATCCGCTTCCACGATCCGCTCTACGCCCACGGCACCATGTCGGCCGACTCCATCTCGCGGTCCGACTCGCTGCTCACCGACTCCTCGTCCTTGAGCCCCGTCACCACGGATTCCACCGCCGCCCCGTCCCGCCGCCTCTCTCCCGAACAGTTCCGCGAACAGCAGCCCGTGGACCGCACCATCGATGTCGTCAAGCAGAAGCCCTACCAGGCACCCCGCCGCTCCAACCGCAAGCGCTTCACCCAGCCCACCTCGCCCCGTAATCGCAGATAAGCAGCTGGCCCTCTCACCCTGCTCGACAACCTCCGTTCCCCTCTCGTCCCGTCTTTTATATAAAATATGTTCGCGCGCGCCTATCACCACCTCATCCTCCCCGATGGCACCACTCATCGCTTGGTCGTAGTCCGCTTTGATGACCACGGCCGCTACCTCGATTTCCACCCACTCGTGGCCGAAGAACCTGCGGTGGAGTGGGAGGGAGGCACCCTCGATCTGCGCCCCCTCTCAGAAAAAAGCCAGTAAATCATTTTAAATAGTTCAGCTGAAACAGTATATATTTTAGCCACAGAGTCACAGAGAATAGCAGAAACTCTGTGCCTCCGTACTTCTGTGTCCTAAAGATTATCCGTTTGCCCATGGTTCAAGAGGACATGCTGCCCCCCACCGGGGTGAGATGGGGAGCATCACCCCTTTTTTCTCTTTCCCTTCCTTTTTCTCTTTTCTTATTTTCCCTTTTCTTCCTTCTCTCCCCCTTTTTCCATGATTTATGTCAAGAACGAAACCTTTTTTGACCTATTTTTGTCCCCTGATGATAAGAAATTAGCCTAAAACGCGCCTTTTTAGCAAAAAAAGTACCAAAATACTTTGTTCGTATAGGAAAAACTCCTACTTTTGCGCTCGCTAATTAAGAAACAACACTAAATTATACATATGAAAGAGACTATTCTCGTAACCGGTGGCACAGGTTTTATCGGCTCCCATACCACCGTCGAGCTCCAGAACGCAGGTTACGACGTCGTTATCGTCGACAACCTCTCCAACTCACGTGCAGATGTCATCGACGGCATCGAGAAAATTACGGGCATCCGTCCTGCATTCGAACAAGTTGACCTCCGTGACTTCGACGCCACAGAAGCCGTGTTCAAGAAATACCCCAAGATCAGCGGTATCATACATTTCGCTGCCTCCAAGGCTGTCGGCGAGAGCGTACAGAAGCCGTTGCTCTACTACCGCAACAATATCGTCTCTCTCATCAACCTCCTGGAACTGATGCCCAAGTACAACGTCAAGGGCATCATCTTCTCTTCCTCATGCACCGTCTATGGCCAGCCCGACCAGCTCCCCGCCACCGAGGAGACCCCCATCAAGAAGGCCGAGTCACCCTATGGCAACACCAAGCAGATCAACGAGGAGATTATCCAGGACACCGTGGCCAGCGGCTCACCCATCAAGGCCATCCTCCTGCGCTATTTCAACCCCATCGGCTCCCATCCATCGGCCATCATCGGCGAGATGCCCAATGGCGTGCCCCAAAACCTCATTCCCTACCTCACGCAGACCGCCATCGGCATCCGCGAAAAACTCAGCGTCTTCGGTGACGACTACGACACCCCCGACGGATCCTGCATCCGCGACTACATTTATGTCGTTGACCTCGCCAAGGCTCACGTCTGCGCAATGACACGCATCATGGAGGACAAGATCGAGGAGCCCGTGGAAGTCTATAATATCGGCACCGGCAAGGGCACCTCTGTGCTCGAACTCATCCATGGCTTCGAGAAGGCCACCGGCGTCAAGCTCAACTACCAGATTGTAGGCCGCCGAGCAGGCGACATCGAGAAGGTGTGGGGCAACGTCGACAAGGCCAACCGCGTCCTCGGATGGAAGGCCGAAACACCCCTCGAGGATGTGCTCGCCAGCGCCTGGAAGTGGCAGTGCGCACTCCGCGAGCGCGGCATCATGTAAGATAATACAGAAGAAAGCTCCATACTACCTGAACACTAACTGATTCAATCTCTGATTTTTGTGGTTCTTCCCATTATGCACCCAGAATCACTCGGAGGAGTATATGACAAGTGATAGTGCGTGAGCATTGTTCTTGGCCGTTCCTCTCTCCCGTTGACTTCCATCAGAAAGAGTCTTTCGTGGGTCGCATATTGTCGTGTTTTATTTTGTGTTTGTGTTGTGGCTGTTCTCCGACGTGAGTTGGGGAGCAGTCTTTTTTTCAGCCCTCTGACAATAAATGTCAATCTTCTTCCCGTCATTTAATATATCTTAACTATCCCGGACGAATAATTTGCCAAAAAACACTTACCTTTGTCACTCCAAAGAGTGAAAAAGCTCCGAACCACCCCAAATACACAACCTCTCAAGCAACCCGAATATGAAAATAGCAGTCGCCGGAACAGGCTACGTAGGACTAAGCATCGCCACCCTCCTGGCTCAGCACCAGCAAGTAGTGGCCGTGGACATCGTACCCGAAAAAGTAGAGAAGATCAACCGGAAGGAATCTCCCATACAGGATGATTACATCGAGAAATATCTTGCCGAGAAAGACCTGCACCTAATGGCCACCCTCGACGGCCCCTCTGCCTACCGCGATGCCGATTTCGTCGTCATCGCAGCCCCCACCAACTACGACCCTGTCAAGAACTTCTTCGACACCTCCCACGTCGAAGAAGTCATCAGTCTCGTCCTCCAGGTGAACCCCGCTGCCGTCATGGTCATCAAGTCCACCGTCCCCGTCGGCTACACCCGCGGCCTTCAAGACAAGTTCCCCTCCGGCCGGTTCCTCTTCAGCCCCGAGTTCCTGCGCGAGAGCAAGGCCCTGTACGACAACCTCTATCCCTCCCGCATCATCGTCGGCTTCGACAGCCCCGCCCTCGAACCCTCCGCCCACCTCTTCGCCTCTCTCCTCCTCGAAGGCGCCATCGGTCCACAAGGGTCTGACGGTAAAACAGAGAACCCGAATCAACCTACCGCGCAATGCGCCTGCCATCTCCCATCCATGACAGGAGGGGACGGGGCTGAGTCTGCAGGAGAGGGGCATATCCCCACTCTCTTCATGGGCACCACAGAGGCCGAGGCCGTGAAACTCTTTGCCAACACCTACCTCGCACTCCGCGTATCCTATTTCAATGAGCTCGACACCTACGCCGAACTCAAGGGACTCGACACCCGCGCCATCATTGAAGGCGTAGGCCTCGATCCTCGCATCGGCACACACTACAACAACCCCTCCTTCGGCTACGGCGGCTACTGCCTGCCGAAGGACACCAAGCAACTCCTGGCCAACTTCAACGACGTCCCCGAGAACCTCATCAAGGCCATCGTCGATTCCAACCGCACCCGCAAGGACTTCATTGCCGACCAGGTCCTACGCATGGCTGGCTACTATTCCTACACCGAGAGAAATCAGTACGACCCCCAGCTCACCACCCTCAATCCCAAGCTCTCCATCCCCCCCGTCATCGGAGTCTATCGCCTGACGATGAAGTCCAACTCCGACAACTTCCGTCAGTCCGCCATCCAGGGCATCATGAAGCGCATCAAAGCCAAGGGCGCCACCGTCATCATCTACGAGCCCACCCTCCCGGACGGCACCACTTTCTTCGGCAGTCTCGTCGTCAATGACCTCGCCACCTTCAAGTCCCGCTCCCGCGCCATCATCGCCAACCGCTACGATCCCCTCCTCGACGACGTCGCCTCCAAAGTCTATACCCGCGACATCTTCCGCCGGGATTGACCGCCACCCAGACTCGTCCTTGCTGATTCTCAATGGGGAAGATATTGATGTCATTGCCGGCCATTCACGTCTCTCCGGAGAGAAGATTATGATAGAACGTTCATTCGGCCATGGCCGAACGATCATTCCACCGTGGCCGAATGATCATTCCACCGTGGCCGAATGATGGCTTGATCACAATGGAGCAACAATCACTAATGAATCCGATGTGCAACAGGGCCAATGAGGAAGTTGTTATGATGATGGCATAGCTACAGTTTGTTCATGGCATAGCTTCAGTTTGTTCATGACATAGCTTCAGTTTGTTCATGGCATGGCTTCAGTTTGTTCATGGCATGGCTTCAGTTTGTTCATGGCATAGTTTCGTTTCGACCTTTGCATGGCTTCGGTTTGATCTTTGCAGGGTGAGGGATGAAGCACGGAGATGAGCGATGAGAACCTGTCAAATGTTTTTATCATTGCAAAAAAAGATTCAAATATCACAGCACTTTAGCACTCTCTGTGGTTAATATATTGATTAAAAGCGTCTTAAAAAGTGCTTTTATGGTGCTTTTGACAGTGCTAAAGTGCTGTTAGAGCCTCAAATAAGGCAAAAAGGCTTGCATTTAGGCACTATTTAACGTACAAATTGCTCATTCTTGATCCAGAAAGAAGCACATACCTCACACCCTGTGCATCGTCTGTGACATAGGATGAACAGTAAAAGGGGAGCTATTTTGTGCCCCTCTTTATATAATAGATGAGTTTGGGCGTGAGAGCGGCGGAGTGGGGTGGGGGAATGATAGAAAAACGTTAAAAAGTTTGGTAGAATGAAAAATATTCGCTTATTTTGCAGCGAATTTAAAGAAAGATAACTCAAAACAGGTTTTGACATGAAAGTTTTACACGTATTAGTCAGTTCAGAGATAAAGGAACAAGTGGGCATCCTCCAGCGTGACCTGCAGGCAGGTGACGTGCTCGTGGTCTCCCCCGACAAGGAGCTGTCGGCCCAGTTCAAGGCAATCCTCGACAAGCAGCTGGTGGAGAAGACCGACGCGCGGCAGGAGCTCGACGCCCTGTCTGTGAAGCTGAAGGCGATGTGCGGCAGCGAAGCGTTCCACAAGGACGTGGACCGCATTCTCGAGCGCGTGTACGCCGTGCTGTGTCAAGGTATGTCGCTGAGCTACCAGAACGACAGCCTGCAGACGTACCTGAACGCCTACCTGGTGCAGGTGTGCAGTCTCTGTGTGGCCAGCCTGCTCGGGCAGGGAAAGGTGGTGGACAGCCGCGACCTCATCATCTGCGAAAGCAACAACGGCATCTCCGTGGTGGACTGGAAACTGACAGAGCAGAACATACAGGGCCTGAAGAAGGACGAGGTCGTGGTCGTGGGCGGTGCCTACGGGCGCAGGCTCACGGGCGAAATCTCGGAGCTGGGTAAGCACAGTTCGGAGCTGACGGCAAACATCATCGCTTCAGTGCTGAAAGCCGACGCGGTGCGATTCTACGTCGCCGGCGCAGGAGCCGAGCAGACTCACCTGAGCTACGAAGAGGCCGCACAGTGCTTCTCCGGCGGATTCCCCGTGTACCCTCCCGCCATGATTCCGGCGCGCAATGCCGGGGTGCCCATCGAGGTGGCAGGGCTGGATCAGGACGGCAAGGTCGTCGTGACCATCGCCGAGGTGCACGACTCCGAGGTGACGAAGGGCATCTCCGGCGTCTTCGTCTCTGAACCTATGAGCCTGGTGACCATCTATGGTACTGGGCTGCTGGGCAGCGTGGGCATCTCCTCCATCATCTTCGACCTGCTGGCCAAGAACGGCATCAATATCCATTTCATCTCGCAGTCGCTGTCGGAGTACAGCATCAGCTTCGCCGTCAAACGCGTGAAGGCCGAGCTGGCCGAGGGGCTGCTGAAGGTGCTGGTGGCCGACAAGAAGCAGTCGCAGATCAGCGACCTATCGTTCACCATCCGTCCCGTGGCCATCGTGTCGGTCTATGGCCAGGGCATCAAGAACCTGCCCGGCATCTCCGGCAAGGTCTATACGGCTCTTGGCAACGAGGGCATCAATGTCATCGCAGCCTCGCAGGGCGGTGAGGAACTGAGTATCTCCATCGTCATCGCCGAGGAGAATGTGGACAAGGCCAAGGTGGCCCTGAACGCCCTGAAGGGCTAACCCGGCAGGTGCCCAAAACAGGACAGACACCGATGGACACAACAGCAATACTTCTTCTGCACTGTCCCGACCGGCAAGGTATCATCTCCGAAGTGACGAAGTTCATCACCGACAACCAGGGGAACATCGTTTACCTGGACCAGTACGTGGACAAGTGCGAGGGGATGTTCTTCATGCGCATAGAGTGGGAGCTGCGCGACTTCCTCGTCCCCCGCGAGAAAATCAAGGAATACGTGGAGACGCTGTATGCGCAGCGCTACCAGATGGAGTTCAGCCTCTACTTCAGCGACCAGCGGCCGCGCATGGCCATCTTCGTATCGAAGATGAGCCATTGCCTTTACGACCTGCTGGCGCGCTGGAAGACGGGCGAATTCGGGTGCGACATCCCGTGCATCGTCTCCAACCACGAGGACCTGCGCTACGTGGCCGACCAGTTCGGAATACCGTTCCACGTCTGGAGCATCGCCAAGGACCACTCCAACAAGGCCGAGGTCGAGGCGGCGGAACTGGAATTGCTGCACCGCGAGAACGTCACCTTCATCGTGCTGGCACGCTACATGCAGATCATATCCGACGACATGATTGCGGAGTATCCGCACCACATTATTAATATACATCACTCCTTCCTGCCCGCATTCATCGGCGCCAAGCCCTATCACCAGGCCTTCGAGCGAGGGGTGAAGATTATCGGAGCCACCAGCCACTACGTGACGGCCGACCTCGATGCAGGGCCGATCATCGAGCAGGACGTGGTGCGCATCTCTCACAAGGACACGCCCGAGAGCCTGGTGCTCAAGGGCAAGGACCTGGAGAAGATTGTGCTTTCCAGGGCCGTGGCCAAGCACATCGAGCGTAAGGTGCTGACGTACAAGAACAAAACCATCATTTTCTCCTGACCGCCTCCTATACGAAAGAACATGATATCCAGACATCGTTTGACAATCGCCTTGCTGTGGGCTGCCACGACCTTCGGCAGCAGCCTGCAGGCACAGGAATACCACGGCACGACAGGCCTGATGCAAGTGCCCACAGCCGAAATGGATTCGGCAGGTACGTTCCGCGGCGGTGCCGTGTTCCTGCACCAGGCTTTCCTGCCGACGCAGATGCGCAGGAAGAACACCTTCGGCTACACCGTGGGCCTGACGGCTTTCCGATGGCTGGAACTATCCTACTCATGCTCCATGCTCTATATGCACAAAGGCGGCGATCCCCAAGCGGAAATGGGCTATTACAACGAAGACAGGCACCTGAACGTGAAGGTGATGCCGCTGTACGAGGGACGCTGGTGGCCGTCGCTGGCCGTGGGAATGGACGATGTGGGACGCTTCGAACGCATCTCGACGGGCGTGAACGGTAACAACTACTTCCAGAACATTTACGCCATGGCCTCCAAGCACTTTGACCTCAAGGGCTACGAGCTCGGAGCTCACATAGGCTACCGCTACTATACCTCCAACGCCAACAGCGACCGACGCGGTGTGGCCGGCGGCATCTCGCTGCGCCCAGCCTTCTACCGTCCACTGCGCATCATGGGCGAGTGGGACGGAATAGGGGTGAACGTGGGAGCCGACGTCCTGCTGTGGCGCCACTTGTTCGTCCACGCCGTGCTGGTCCACGGCCGCGGATTCACGGGCGGACTGAGCTACCACTATCGCCTGAAATACTGAACAACAACCATTACTGAGAAACACACTACGCAATGGAGAAATCATCCAAGATCTATGTGGCCGGCCACCGGGGTATGGTGGGGTCGGCCATCGTTCGCGAACTGCAACGACAGGGCTACACGAATATCATCACCCGCACCCACAAAGAGCTGGACCTGACGCGCCAGCAGGACGTGGAGGCCTTCTTCGCCCAGGAAAGGCCGGAATACGTCTTCCTCGCCGCGGCCAAGGTGGGGGGCATCGTGGCCAACCAGAGCGCCTTGGCGGATTTCATGTACGAGAACATGATCCTGGAGATGAATGTCATCCACTCAGCCTGGCAGAACGGCTGCCGCAAGCTGGAGTTCCTGGGCAGCAGTTGTATCTACCCGCGCATGGCGCCGCAGCCGATGCCGGAGAGCTGTCTGCTGACGTCGGAATTGGAGAAGACCAACGAGGCCTATGCGCTGGCAAAGATCAGCGGACTGAAATACTGCGAGTTCCTGAACAGGCAGTACGGAACAGATTACATCAGCGTCATGCCCACGAACCTCTACGGCCCGAACGACAACTACCACCCCGAGCACAGCCACGTCCTGCCCGCCCTCATCCGCCGCTTCCACGAGGCGAAGGTGGCGGGAAAGAGTGAGGTGACGTGCTGGGGAGACGGATCGCCCCTGCGAGAGTTCCTCTACGTGGATGACCTGGCCAACCTCTGCGTGTTCCTCATGAACAACTACAGCGGAAACGAAACGGTGAACGCCGGCACGGGAAAGGAGCTGACCATCAAGGCCCTGACGGAACTGGTGGCCAAGGTGGTGGGCTACGAGGGAGCCATCAAGTGGGACGCCTCACGCCCCAACGGAACACCCCGCAAGCTGCTGGATGTCAGCAAGGCTGCCCGTCTGGGCTGGACCTACAAGACTGAACTCGAAGATGGCATACGCCTCGCCTACGAGGATTTCCTGAACAACCCGATGAGAGCGGAGAGGTAGGGAGATTCAAAAAAGTGCCGAACAGACGTCTCCAATAATTTACATTTATAGATAAATAGCGATTAAATCGTCCGCTCGCCGCTTGCGACGCTTGACCCTTCAAGAATCGACATAAATAAAATTATTGGGGGTCAAGGGCTCGATACAAAAGGAGCATATAAAAACAGAGCACCCGATGGATGCCCTGAAGAAGTGATTCCGTTGGGATTCGAACCCAAGACCCACAGCTTAGAAGGCTGTTGCTCTATCCAGCTGAGCTACGGAACCGCTTTTGCGGGCGCAAAGGTAGGAAAAAGTTTAGAGTTTACAGCTGAAAGTATGAAGTTTTTTGACCTCACACGATAAAAAGAGGTCATTTTTGCTCTCATCGGGGCAGAAATGACCTCTTTCACTTTATTTATTCAGAACTTTTTTGTTATGAATGACACAACTGAGGCATGTCGAATTTAACCCGGATCAGTTCATCAGCGCTGCGGTTGTCGAGCAACGATCCGACGACTGCTTCGGCTTTACGCCTGATGCTGCGGGCGCAGCAGATCATTGACAGTCTTGACGGGGTTGAAGGTCTCGAGGGGCACTTCGACGAAGATGGTGGACCAGTCGCTCATGGCACCATTCCACAGTCCGGGCAGCTCCAGAGCTTTCAGCTCACGGCCGTTCTTGGACTTCGAGGAGATGAAGCCCGTGGCAGGATCCACGTAGCGGGGAAGGTCGAAGTGGTTGCCCTGGTAGTCGCGCGTGGCGCAGACCAGATCCACGGGATTGAAGTGCGTGCCACCCTGGAACATCGCCATATAGGTCGGGTTGTGGGTGTCGATCTGCGAGCTCTCCAATATCTGTGGGCTGACGCTGCCATCGGGGTTAAAGGCCAGGAACGGACCACCGCCGGGTTCGCCCACGTTGCGCACCATACCGCAGACGCGCATGGGTCGGTTGAACTTGCGGCGCAGGGTCTCAATGAGTTCTGCTTCGGACAGCTCGGAGATACCAGGCACCTCGGTGCACAGCTCACGACGCAGGAATTGGCACATCTCATCGAGCTCGGCACGACCCACATTTCCTTCATCCAGCCGACGGAGATAGCTGAAGGCCTGACGCTGGAGGGTGACGAGCACACCTGCAATAACCTTCTTCCAGAGGGTGGTGGCGGGCTTCAGGCGGTCGGGCACCACATTATCGATGTTCTTTATGAAGATGATGTCGGACTCCAGCTCCGAGAGGTTCTGGATGAGAGCGCCATGGCCACCGGGACGGAAGAGCAGGCGGCCGTCGTCCGTGCGGAAGGGCTCATTGTCGAGGGTGGCGGCGAGGGTGTCGGTGGAAGGTTTCTGCTCGCTGAAGCTGACGTGGTAGTGAACACCAAAGAGCTTTTCGTACTCCGGCAGCACACGCTCCACCAGCTCCTCGAAGAGCTCGCGATGCTCCGTGGAGACCGTGAAGTGGACGTCGGCCTTGCCGTCGGACGTAGCATAAAGGGCTGCTTCCACCAGATGTTCCTCCAGCGGAGTGCGGGCACAATCTTTGTAGGCATGAAACTGCAGCAGGCCCTTAGGCAGCTGGCCGTAGCCCAAGCCCTCGTCGTCCAGCAGAGCGCTGACGACATCGCGGAAGCGGCCGGCCTCCACCAGCGCATCGGCCGGTTCGCCATATACCACCACACAGGCATCGTCCAGGGCGGGGAAGAAAGCAAAGTCATGCAGACGCTCGAAGAACGTGCGCATGAAGTCCGTCTGGGGCGTGTCCTGCTCGCCGTCGCGAAATTCAAAGAGGTTCTTAAACATACGCGAAGCAGCGCCGCTGGCGGGCACGAACTTGGTGATGTGGTGCCCCTCGGCCTTGTACATTTCCCAAGCCTCGACAAAGGCCTGACTCTCGGAATCGGAAGGCGAGAGGATGCCATTGCCGATGGAGGCTGCAGCGCACAGGTGAAGGTAGGGGAATCCCTCGCGGAACTGACGCAGCTGGTTTTCGATTTGTTGTTCGCTGATGCCCTTCTGGGAGAGCTGTTTTCTGTCTTCTGGTGTGAACATATCGTTTTAAAGTTTATGAAATTCGCGTCAAAAGTAGTAAAAAACGTTCAATAATGATGCAAGAATGAGAAAAAATATCTAACTTCGCACATGAATTCTTATCAAAACACGATATTATGGAGCAAAATAACGGCTTGAACGAAGTCGAGAAGGAACAAATAGCGGCTCTGAAGGAAGAACTCAGAAGACTGACGGAAAACGAACTCAGCGCCGCCGACCTAAAACAGGTGGAGACCTACCACCGGCAGGCTCTGGAGGCCGATGCCCTGCAGCGCGATGCCTTCGGGCTGCACCCTCTGGTGCTGGAGTACCAGACCGCCATCATCGTGGCCACGGAAATAGGCATCACACGGGGTGCCATCCTCGGAGTGCTGCTCAACGGGATGGTCACCCGCGGACTGCTGACCACGCAGGAGGTAGAGCAGGTGTTAGGCAAAGACGTTGCCGTCATCGTCCGCGGACTGGCACGCATCAATGAGCTCTACGCGAAGAACCCCATCGTGGAGAGTGAGAACTTCCGCCAGCTGCTGCTCTCCTTCGCGGAAGACATGAGAGTCATTCTCATCGTCATCGCCTCGCGCGTGTGCATCATGCGTAAGATTAAGGAGTCGGAGAACGACGAGGCGCGGCGCCGAGTGGCCTCCGAGGCTGCATATCTCTATGCACCCCTGGCCCATAAGTTAGGACTCTACAAGCTGAAAAGCGAGCTGGAAGACCTCTCGCTGAAGTATCTGGAGCACGATGCCTACTATCATATCAAGGAGAAACTCAATGCGACCAAGAAGAGCCGCGACGCCTATATCGAGCGATTCATCAAGCCTATTTATGAGAAACTTACGGCGGCCGGCCTGAAGTTTCACATGAAGGGTCGGACGAAGTCCATCCACAGCATCTGGCAGAAGATGAAGAAGCAACACTGCCCGTTCGAGGGTGTGTATGACCTCTTTGCCATACGCATCATCCTGGACTCCCCGCTTGAGCGCGAGAAGCAAGACTGCTGGCAGGTGTTCAGTATCATCACAGATATGTATCAGCCGAACCCGAAGCGTATGCGTGACTGGCTGTCGATCCCGAAGTCCAACGGCTACGAGAGCCTGCACATCACCGTGCTGGGACCTGAGCAGAAGTGGGTGGAGGTGCAGATCCGCACAGAGCGCATGGACGAGATAGCCGAACGCGGCCTGGCAGCCCACTGGCGCTACAAGGGAGTGAAAGGGGGCGAAGCAGGCGTGGAGGCGTGGCTGCAGAATATCCGCACAGCCCTGGAAGCCGGCGACGACCTGCAGCTGATGGACCAGTTCAAGATGGACTTGTACGAGGATGAGGTCTTCGTCTTCACCCCAAAGGGAGACCTCTTCAAGCTGCCGCAGGGAGCCACCGTGCTGGACTTCGCCTATGCCATCCACACGAAGGTGGGCAACCACTGCACAGGCGGGCGCATCGGCGGTAAGATGGTCACGCTCAGGCAAGTGCTGCAGAGCGGCGATCAGGTGGAAATCATGACCCACGCCAACCAGGTGCCCAAGCAAGACTGGCTGAATGTGGCCAAGACCGGGCGAGCGCGCTCCAAGATACGTCAGGCCCTGAAGGAGATGGCGGCATCGCAGGCTGCCTACGCCAAGGAGGAACTGGAGCGCAAATTCAAGAACCGCAAGATCGATGTCGAGGAGGCAACACTGATGCACACTATGACGCGGCTGGGCTATCGAATCGTCACCGACTTCTACGCCGCGCTGGCCGAAGGTGCCCTGGAAATCAATCAGGTGCTGGAGGCTTACATGATGCAGCAGCGCTACGAACGAGGCGAGCTGCCATCGCAGCAACAGCAACCGCAGAGTGCCGAGAACTTCCAACTGCAACAATACACGAACAACAACGATCGCCTGCGCAAGAGCGACGTGATGGTTATCGACCAAGGCCTGAGCGGCATCGACTACACGCTGGCCAAGTGCTGCCATCCCGTGTACGGAGACCGCGTGTTCGGGTTCCTCACCAGCGGAGGCGGTGTGAAAATCCACCGCACCGACTGCCCCAATGCACCCGCCCTGCGCGAGCGCTACGGCTACCGCATCATCGACGCGCGCTGGGCCGGCAAAGGCGGCACGCAGTACGGAGTGACGCTGAGGGTGGTAGGACAGGATGACCTGGGCATCGTAAACAACATCACCAGCATCATCTCGAAGGACGAGAAGATACAGCTGCGCAGCATCAGCATCGACAGTAACGACGGACTGTTCAGCGGCACACTGACGATCCTGCTGGATGACACCTCACGCCTGAAGCAACTGATCCAGAAGCTGGAAGGCGTCAAAGGTGTCAAAGGAGTGAGCAGGCTTTAAAAGAACACAGAATAATACAATACGCGAAAAGATAGCGAACGGACAGCGGACCCGCTGCCGACGGGAAGATTTTAGATTCATGACAACGCGGGACACCCTGTTCCGGGAGTTGCGAATTGAGAATAACCGTTAAAAGGTCTTAATGAATTTCGTCAGGACAAAGACTTTTCCTATATTTGTCGCGTTAAAAACGGAAATAATATGCATTACTCGATAAAAAAACACCTCACAGCCCTGCTTGTGGTTTGTCTCAGCGCGCTGAATGTGAATACCTTGGCGCAAGAAATCACCATCGGTAACTATACCTTTAAGGACGGTGCCGAGTATCAAGGCGAAATGTTCAGGGGAAAGCCCTATGGCAAGGGCAAGACCGTTTTCAAGAATGGTGACAAGTACGAGGGCGAATACGTCAAGGGCAAGCGCCAGGGCTATGGTGTCTATGAGTTCACGGACGGTGAGCGCTATGAAGGCGAATGGTTCCAAGATCAGCAACACGGAATGGGCACATTCTACTTCAAGAACAACAACCGCTACACCGGCCTGTGGTTCCGTGACTACCAGCACGGCAAGGGTATCATGTATTACTTCAACGGCGACAAGTACGAGGGCAACTGGCAGGAAGACAAGCGTCATGGCGAGGGAACTTACACCTACTCTACGGGCGACAGCTACTCTGGCGAATGGCGCGACGACCTGAAGCACGGACAGGGCACCTTCGTGTGGTCCAACGGGTCGCACTACACCGGCGCTTGGCGCGAGGGAAAGATGAACGGCCAGGGCACCTACCATTACGCGAACGGCGACGTCTATAAAGGAATGTTCTACAACGACTCGCTGCAGGGCAAGGGTATTTATCTCTTCAACAACGGCGACCGCTATGAGGGAACCTACAATATGAGCCAGCGCGACGGCGAAGGGATTTTCGTCTATGCCGGCGGCAACAAATACGTCGGAGAGTTCAAGAACGGCATGAAACACGGCCACGGCACCTTCACCTCCACTGACGGAGCATCGTACGTGGGACAATGGCGCGACGACAAGAAACACGGCCGCGGCAAATATACCTGGGCCAACGGCGACATCTACGACGGTACGTGGGCCAACGGAATGATGGACGGCGAAGGGATCCTGCGACAAAAGGACGGTACCAAGTTCCGCGGGCATTTCAGCCAGGGAGAGAAAAACGGAACCTGCGTGATGGAGACCCCCGACGGGATACGGTTCGAAGGCTCCTACAAGGACAACGAACGCGATGGTGACTTCGTGGAGAAAGACCGCAACGGAAGAGTGATCCGCAAGGGACATTACACCCATGGTGTATTGGACAAATAGCTTCCTCCCCAACCGGTAAGGAGCCCGTTACGCACCAACCGAGATTCTGTTTTTCCTCTGTTTTTATCGCTTCCCGGTGACAATGGGACAAACAAAATAGCGGACTTTTCTACAAATTAGCGTTATTTTTACACCTCTTTTCGTGCCTTGCAGTTCAAGCAAGGCACTTTTCTTGCAAAAAATTTCCTAATTTCAAAGAAAATGCTTACCTTTGCCGCGTAATAATAGAACTTTAAAAGTATGATTGTAGACTCAATCGAAAATTTAGAGCGGTACGCCGTGCTGAATCCCCGGTTTACCGCTGTAGTAGAGTTCATCCGCAAGAATGACCTTTCTTCATTGGCGGCAGGAAAGCATGAGATTCAAGGTGACGAAGTCTTTGTCAACGTGCAGGATGCTCCTGTGAAGACTCGCGAGGAGGCCCGTTTTGAGACCCATCGCGAGATGATTGATATTCAGGTGCCCGTCTCGGGAATCGAGGAGCACGGATGGTGCCCCCTGGCCGACCTGCCCGCTGCCGAGTACGATGCCGCAATCGACATGACATTGCACGACCCTGCGGCTCCGGCACCAATCTCGTCGTTGGCTTCGACCTACTTTGTCCTGCGTCCCGGACAGTTTGCAATCTATTTCCCCACCGACGGCCACGCACCTGCCATCACCACGACAACGCTGCGCAAGGCCATCTTCAAAGTGAAAGCTTAGGAAGAAAGTAAAACCCAAAATACATGGCAAAGAAAGAACAGACAAAGATTTCTGCTGCCAAGAGCACGAAGAAGCCAAGCAAGGCTGCTTCGTCCAAGAAGGCTTCCGTCAAGAAGTCGGCAGTGAACGCTGCGCCAAAGCAGCTGCGACTGATTCGGCACGACGAGTGGCTTCAGCCCTTCGCCGGTGCCATCGAAGGACGTCACCAGCACGTCCTCGACAAACTCGCAGAACTCACCAATGGTGGAAAACAGAAACTGACGGATTTCGCCACGGGCTACCTCTACTTCGGACTCCACTTTGAAAACAAGAAGTGGGTGTTACGCGAGTGGGCTCCAAACGCGACCGCCATTTATGTCATCGGCGAATTCAACGACTGGAAACAAGAAGACCGCTTCGCCATGAAGCGTCTGGCCAAGAGCAATGGCATCTGGGAAATCAAGCTCCCCGCCAAGGCCATGAAACACGGTCAACTCTACAAACTCATCGTCAAGTGGGATGGGGGAGAAGGGGAGAGAATTCCGGCCTGGACGCGCCGCGTGGTGCAAGACCCTGAAACCAAGATCTTCTCGGCACAAGTTTGGCGGCCCTCCGAAGAGCCCTACGACTGGAAGGTGAAGAAGTTCCATCCCAACACCTCGCCCCTGCTCATCTATGAGTGCCATGTAGGTATGGCACAGGATGCGGAGAAAGTGGGTTCCTACACGGAGTTCCGTGAGAACGTGCTGCCCCGCATTGCCAAGGACGGATACAACTGCATCCAGATTATGGCTATCCAGGAGCATCCTTACTACGGCAGCTTCGGCTATCATGTCAGCAGTTTCTTCGCTGCCTCCTCACGCTTCGGCACTCCCGAAGAACTGAAGGAACTCATCGACGCGGCCCATGGCATGGGAATTGCCGTCATCATGGACATTGTCCACAGCCACGCCGTGAAAAACGAGAACGAGGGCCTGGGCAACTTCGCCGGAGACCCCAACCAATATTTCTATCCAGGCGCACGCCACGAGCATCCCGCCTGGGACAGCCTCTGCTTCGACTACGGAAAGAACGAAGTGCTGCACTTCTTACTCTCCAACTGCAAGTTCTGGCTCGAGGAATATCACTTCGATGGCTTCCGCTTTGATGGCGTGACCTCGATGCTCTACTACAGCCACGGACTCGGTGACAACTTCACGGGCTACGGCGACTACTACAACGGCAACGAGGACGATAACGCCATCGCATACCTCACGCTGGCCAACCTGCTCATTCATGAGGTGAACTCTCATGCAATCACCATCGCCGAGGAAGTCAGCGGTATGCCCGGATTGGCAATGCCCTTCAAGGACGGCGGCTACGGATTCGACTACCGAATGGCCATGAACATCCCCGACTACTGGATTAAGATTATCAAGGAGTTGCCCGACGAACAGTGGAAGCCCAGTTCTATGTTCTGGGAGGTCAAGAACCGCAGGGCCGACGAGAAGACCATCAGCTACTGCGAGAGCCACGACCAGGCACTGGTAGGCGACAAGACCATCATCTTCCGACTGATAGACAGCGATATGTATTGGCACTTCAAGAAAGGCGATGAAAACTACAACGTGGAGCGCGGCATTGCCCTCCATAAGATGATTCGCCTGCTCACAGCCTCCACCATCAATGGCGGTTACCTCAACTTCATGGGTAATGAATTCGGTCATCCTGAATGGATCGACTTCCCCCGTCAGGACAACGGTTGGAGTTACAAGTACGCCCGTCGTCAGTGGAACCTGGTGGACAACAAGGATCTCTGCTATCACTACCTGGGAGACTTCGACCAGAAGATGCTGAAGGTGCTGAAGATGCAGAAAGACATACAGAAGACACCTGTCACAGAGATTTGGACCAAGGACGAAGATCAGGTGTTGGCCTATATGCGTGGGGAGCTTCTCTTCGTCTTCAACTTCTCCTACAACCGTAGCTACACAGGATACGGCTTCATGGTGCGACAGGGCTCTTATCAGGTGTTGCTGAACACCGATGACGTAGCCTTCGGCGGTCATGGCCTGAACGACGACACCGTCCGCCACTTCACGAACTATGATCCGCTGTTGGCGCGCGACAACAAGGGTTGGCTGAAACTCTATCTGCCGGCTCGCTCGGCCGTCGTGCTGACGAAGTCCAAGGAAGACTGAACCAAATAGCAACATAACGGAGGTGCACATGATTCCTTTTGTCGAATCATGTGCACCTTTTATTGTCTTGAATATGATTCTCATCTGTTAATATTCCCTAAACACTTGCACGCGCGCGTACCTTTTTATATCTTTGCGGCATAAAATAACGTTTCTGCTGCCAAAAGTAGGGAAATCACCCACCAAAAGTAGGATTTTTCCCTTCTGGGAACCAAAGAAAGGTTGTACTTTTGCAGCGTGAAACATTAGAAAACGTTAAACCAGGCGGTTCTACCGCCCTCTAAAACAGGAAAATGATATGATGAACGCAAGAAATCTCTTGACAGCATTGCTGCTGGTTCTGCCCTTCACCGGATGGGCACAGGACGACGATGTGTATTTCGTTCCGAAGAAGAAGGCTCAAAAAGCCCAGACGGAACAGCGTGTTCAACCGTCCCAGCGCTACCTCCCCGTGGAGATCGTTTACGAGGACGAATATGACGATGACGCAACCATCACCACTGCCGGATCCAATCGCGATGTCGATGAGTACAACCGTCGCTCGGCGCGCGGTTCACAGCTCACGGGCCAGATGGTGCAGAATCCCGATGGAACATTCAGCTACCGCGTGCCTGCCAACGACACGCTCTATGTCATGAACGACTCCACGGCCATCACCACAGACAACTTCGCCGAGGAACTCTACACACGCGGTTATGAAGACGGCGTGGCGGCCGGCGAGGATTACGCCTACAGCAATCGCCTCGGCCGTTTCACCTACGGAGGTATCTATGCATCACCCTGGTACTACAGCTACTATGATCCGTTCTACTGGGACGACTGGTACTACTGGGGACGCCCGTACTACGGTTACTATGGCTACTACGGATGGCACAGCCCCTACTGGTACAGCCGCTGGGGATTTGGTCCCCGCTGGTATGGCGGGTACTGGGGTGGCGGCTACTACGGCCATCGCTATCACGGACACTATGGACGTGGCGGCAACTACCGTAACTACTCCGGCGGCCGTGGCGGTGGCATTCGCGGTGGACGTGCCGGAAGCTACACTCCCAGCGGACGCACCAATCGCAGCATCGGCACCGTCACAGGCGGCCGTGCCGGTGGCAGTCTGAATGCAGGCCGTGCCGGCTCCATCGACCGCAATAGCACCATCTCCTCCAGCCGCTCCAGTGGCAACATCAGCAGCGGCCGCGCAGGCACCTTCTCTACACCTTCCACCTCACGCTCCAGTAGCGTCAGCACCAGCAGTTCCAGCAGCCGTTCCGTAGGTTCCTTCGGCGGCAGCAGCGGCAGCTTCGGCGGCGGTCGTGCCGGTGGCGGCGGCGGATTCAGCGGAGGTGGATTCAGCGGAGGTGGCAGCAGCCGCGGCGGCGGCGGTGGCGGAGGTCGCGGCGGCCGTTGATGCCGCGCGCTATCCAGAAAGCTCGCACTTTCACATAACCCTCAAGTTATAAATCCGTTATAGAAACATTAAACGCATGATTTCAGATATGAAAAAGTATATCATCACTTCAGCCCTTGTGCTCTTCGCTGCAGCCGCCCAGGCTCAGGACTCCTACTCCAATTATACTATGACCAGCACGGCCGATGTCATCGGCACGGCACGCTACGTAGGAATGGGAGGAGCAATGGGTGCACTCGGCGCAGATATCTCTGCCCTGTCGAACAACCCCGCATCGCTGGGTCTCTTCCGCAAGAACGACTTCAGTATCACAATGGGTGGTGTCATTCAGGACGCCAAGCCCTACGAGACCGACAACCGCGGTCACTACAGCTTCGACCAGGTGGGCTTCGTGGCAGCCTTCCCCAACAGTGATCGCTCGGCCTTCTTCAACTTCGGCGTCAACTTCCAGAAGAAAGCCGACTTCGGCCACAGTCTCTTCGTGCAGAACAACACCCTGAACGGCCTCTCGCAGGCAGCCCAACTCAGAGGACTGTATGATGTCGGCATGAGTTATTCGGGCAACGAGAATTTCAGATATTCCCTTCCGTACCAAGCATGCAACGCTTATATCTACGACGTGGAGGTGGCAGGGCAGCCAGGCTACCATAATATAAAGAGCAAAGGTTATGACTTCAACCGTCATTCCTTCGGCAACAACTACGCCCTGGACTTCTCCTTCGCAGGTAGCATCAAGGATCGTGTGTATCTGGGCATGACCCTTGGAATAGACTTCCTTCGTTACGAAAACAGCCAGCGCTACGTAGAGTACCGCGATGGCGCTCTGGGCGAAGTCGAGGACTACGATATCCTTTCCAACAAGTACGTCTCCGGCAAGGGCCTGAACCTCAAGTTCGGCATTTTGGTGCGCCCCATCGAGGAAAATCCCCTGCGCGTAGGGTTCGCCTTCGAGACTCCGACTTGGTACACGCTGACCCAGAAGGACAGCCACTATAGCATCGCCTCGAAGTGGAACTACGATGGCTTCGACGAGGCAAATAATATACATAAGTATTCCTACAACGACGAGAAAGGCAAGTACACCACCTACGACAGCCCCGACGACAACTTCCTCGATTTCAACGTCCATTCGCCCTGGAAGATCCGCTTCAGTGCAGGCTCCACCGTGGGAACCTACCTCGCATGGGATGTCGAGTACGAGTACGCCCTCTACAACAATGCCACCATGGGCTATCCACGCAACTACCACAACAACAGCGCTTCACTGAGCATGACCAAGGACCCGGGCATGACCGCCCTGACCAAGGCGAGCATCAATGGCATCCACAATATCCGTGCCGGTGTTGAGTTCAAGCCCCTGCCTGAGTTTGCCGTGCGACTGGGCTACAACTTCTGGAGCAAAGCCATGAAGGACGGAGCACGCCTGGATCAGACCGTGGACAGCAAGAGCCTGGACTTCGTCCTCGGAACCGATTACATGAACCTCGGCGCCACGAACATGCTCACCTTCGGCCTGGGTTATCGCTACAAAGCCTTCTACGCAGACTTCGCCTACAAGTATCGTCACCAGAAAGGCGACTTCTACGCCTTCGACGATACCTTCCAGCGCAGCGGCGACGCGGGTTACGAGCAATTCCTGTCCGCGGGGCAGAGCCTCCGCAGCGAGGAAGTGGACCTCAGCCGCCACACCATCACGTTCACCCTCGGTTTCAAGTTCTAAAGTAAAAACTGGCAAACCAAGAACGTCTCTGACAAATCGTCTATCCAAAAAGGAATCGTCCGTACGAAGGCATTTTCGTACGGACGATTTCTTTTGTGCAGATGAGATTCTTGTTCAGATGCAGGGTAGGGGAGAGGGTGCTCTATTTTAACGCACCCTCTTTTAGTTCGCCCTATTTTTATCGCACCATGACCTTCTGGTCTCCAACAAGATAAATCCCGCGAGGCAGGCGAACGAGTGCACTGGCATCTTGCTGCACGTAGAGCTGGCGGAGCAGGCGTCCATCGAGGCTGTGGATGGTGACCTCGCTGCCAGCACCGATGGCTGTGACACTGACGACGCCCTGTCCGCCAAGGACGCGAAGAGAACCCTGCTGAGCCATATCGAGGCTGCGTACACCCACCGTTTCACCATTTGCTTCGCCGAATCGAGCCACCTCGTCGGCAGTGAGTAATAGCCAGCGCTGGGCAGTGCTGCCATCGGAGTGATCAAAAGCCGCAGCAGAAATGGCGCCGTCGGCAAGCGCATTGAGACAAGCAAGGCTGGTGGGTGCTACGACCCAGTAGGCATTGCTCTCGAAGGTGAATTTGTTGACCGTGGTGGCGGCACGAGCCGAGAGTAGATGGAAACGGCTATTGTTACCTGCGCTGAGAACAGTGCGTATTCCATTCTTGCCCGTGGCGCTGTAACTCATCCAGCGGCCAGTGGCCACGTTCTGGAACCGATAGTAGCAGGTTGCCGGATTGAAGGTGATAGTCCAGGCGCAGCTATCGTTCTGGAAGGCCTCGTCGCTGGTCATCGCTTCCCAGCGCAGTTGTCCGTTAGTCGCTTCTACCAAGTAGGATGTGGCAAGGCCAAATTTCTGGTCGCCGCTCTTGATGTAATACTTCGCCTCGTCGTCCTGGGTGAAGGAGTAGGCGGGCTTGAGGAAATCCTGGTTGGGTGTGCGTATTCCGTCCTCGGCTAAGGCGCCTACGAGGAGCGCGTTGGCACGATAAAGTATCGGAGAGCCATTGTCCTCGTGGGCACCATTGATGCCGTAGGGCCACATGTGCTGACTGTCGCCGTGGAGCTTGGCGGAAGGATTGTTGTCCAGGAACTGAATGACGCGATCCACACGCGGTCCGAGCCAGTCGCCGCGATCACCATTTGTGCGATAAATCGAATTTGTCCAATCCTTGTAAGGCACCATTCCTTGTCCATGGGCTCCTTCATGGAGAATAGTGCCGGTCTTCTGATAACCACTGTTCTGACTCACACGCATATAACCACCATAAGAACAGTCGGCAGTGCCGTCGCCGGCACCTGCACCGGGAACATAGTGGGCGTCCAAGTGGAATCCTTTGATGCCCGAGATGTTGTTCCACATCCAAACACCTTCCTCACAAGCGCTACGAATCCGATTGTTTGTAGCTTCATCGCCTTCGTTACCATAGCTGAAGGTTGCGTTGCCGAGGGGGCGTGTATAGGTCTTGACCACATCTCCGTAGGAAACCATATAGCCATTGCTAATCGCATACGCGCGTATATAATATAAGGTGGCGGGCTTCAGGTTTTGGAGAGCGTAGATCGTACCATTGTTAGAGTAGGAAAAAGTGGTGCGGTTGTCATAGATCGTGGGTTCCGGATTGTCTGTGCTGTAGCAGAAGCCTTTCTCCTTGGTCGTTCCGGAGCCGAAGGTGGCACGCCCGAAAATCTCCGTGGCACCCTGGACAATACCATCCGTCTTGACGGTGACTCCCTTGCCGGTTCCGTTGGCTACGCGATAGATGAGCGTAGCTTTTTCCATCTCGGCTGTTGCTTCGTCCATCTCAGCAGGTGTTGCATCAGCCTTCGCGAGCACAGCCTTGGCAGCCTCGATGGCTTCAGCAAGTTCGTCTGCGCCTTCCTTGCCATCGGTGTTCAACACATCGGCAGCAGAAATGGCTTTGTTCAAGGCGATGTAAGCGGTGTTACTCTCCACAGCGTCATCATAGGCTTTCTGGAGGACTTCTGTCGTTTTGGTGATATCAGCGTCGGACTCCAAGGCGAGCACAGCCTGAGCTGCTTCGTAGGCCGATAAGAGTGTCTGCCTGTAGCTTTCAGCCATCTTCTTGGTTTCGGAAGTGTAGGTCTTAGCGCGCGTAACAAGTGTGTTCAGCGCGGTCATTGCCAAATAGTTATCATATCCTTCGGAGTTCGCTTTGTCAAGTATCACCGCCATCTGGCCAATCTGTTCAGCTGTGGCTGTCTCATCCAGTTTCTGGGCGTCTTCAATGGCCTTGGTCAGCGTTTCCATATAACTTTGCTGCATGCGGGCTGGGGTAGTCCTGTTAGCATGGTCCAGGGTCTTCTGGGCAGCCTCGACCTGCGTCTGGAGTGCTTCCAGCAGTTTTGCGATGTCTTCGCCGATGAAGAAAAGTTTGAAATCATCGACACAAAGCCAGTTGCCCGACGCGTTGGTAGCCTTGAAGCCGACCTCGATGGATTCGCCCAATGTAGTAAACTCAACGCTGTACGTGTCTGTGACATTTACCGTTGTCTTTTCTGAACCAGCATAAAGCACAGCACCTGTCTGCTTGGTCGTGGCCGAGCCTTGCTGAATGTTATGTGCAACAGCCTGAAGGCGGTATTGTCCGGCGGGCAACTTGGACAGCGTCTGATAGACAGCTGCAGTGCCGACACGGCTGCCTTGCGACACCCATTTCTCGACATACGTGGTGCCAGCTTTGAGCGTGAAGGATGTGTTGGTCTGGGTCTGCAAATTAGTCTGTGTCCAGCCTGTGAATTTGTTTTCGAAGCTGGGATTCTTCAGGTACTTGGATGTCACGTTCGTTTCTTCGGCTAATGAAAACGAAGTCAGACTTGCATAGAGACAAGCAAGTACGAAAGCGTAGATTTTCTTCATTCTGTTTATTGTCTTTAGTTAGTACTTTCTGAATTTCGCTGCAAAAGTAGTAACTTTCTGTGACCTGACCAACTTTTTTAACTCTTTTCGACAGAAGCTCCTTTCAATAGGCCGCAAATTCCAGGTTCGACGGACGATTCACGCACGAGCATTCGTTTAGATATAATAGGTGTTATGTTTAATAGGGCAGGAAATAAAGTCATTATATATAAGGTGAAAAGGATTTCCACGAAAAGAATTTGGTGCAATGTATCGAATTAAGTATCTTTGCAGCATGAATAACGAAAATCAAGAACTGGAGATGGCGCGGAACTACGCGCTGTACACGCATCGGAATATCTTTCTGACCGGCAAGGCGGGAACTGGAAAAACGACATTCCTTCGTCGTCTGCAGCAAGAGACACGCAAGCGCATGATTGTCGTAGCCCCGACGGGTGTTGCTGCAATCAATGCAGGCGGAGTAACCATCCATTCATTTTTCCAGCTGGCACCGGGATTGTACCTACCCGGCGGACAGATGATAGCCGGGCGCGATCAACGCAGCCGATTTAGTTTTTCGAAGCAGAAACTGAACATCTTACGTTCACTGGATTTGTTGGTCATAGATGAGATTTCCATGGTTCGTGCAGACTTGCTCGATGCCATTGATGAGGTTCTGCGAAGGTATCAGAAGCGCGACCAGCCCTTTGGCGGTGTGCAATTGTTGCTTATTGGAGATCTTCAGCAACTGGCACCAGTGGCCACCGATGAGGAATGGCCAGTCTTGCAACAGTTCTACCAAACGCCTTATTTCTTTTCCTCGCTGGCGCTTCAGCAGACGAGTTTTGTGTACATCGAGCTGCGTCATGTCTATAGGCAGCAGGACGAGCATTTCGTGGGATTGCTGAACGCCGTGAGAGACGGCCACTTGGACCAAGCCACGCTCCAAGAACTGAACGCTCGCTATCGACCAGGCTTCGTCCCCAGCGATGAGGAGGAATGGATCACACTGACCACCCACAATCATCAGGCGGCACAAATCAACGCAAGGAAGCTCAGCGCCCTACCCTCTCAACCCGTTGTCTTTGAGGCCACTATCAAGGGAGATTTTCCCGAAATGTCCTACCCGACAGATGACCATCTGACCCTGAAAGTAGGTGCGCAGGTGATGTTCTGCAAGAATGACCCCAGCACAGCCAAAGCCTATTACAACGGTCGCATAGGTCGCATTGAACGCATTGCAGATGGCAAGGTCACCGTGGTCTGCCGTCGTGCATCATCTGCCACGACATCGCCAGAAGATGTGCGATACGACCGCATCGAAGTGGCACCACAAATCTGGCAGAACACAAAATATGCGACGGACAGTTCTACGGGTATTATACGCGAGGAAATTGTAGGCTCTTTCACGCAGATTCCCCTGCGCACAGCCTGGGCCATCACCATTCACAAGAGCCAGGGCCTGACCTTCGACCGTGCTATAATAAATGCCGGCCGCGCTTTTTCCCATGGACAGGTGTACGTCGCTCTTTCGCGTTGCCGCACCTTGGAGGGATTGGTACTCTCGACGCCCATTTCGCCTTCTGTCATAACCACCGATCCCGATGTGATTCAATTTGAGGATCATGCGCGCGATCTCATTCCTACGCCGACCACGTTCCTGAAAGACCGCCGAAGTTTTGTGGAAGACATTCTATGCGATACGTTCGACTTCCGCGGCATCTCTATGAGATTGCGCTTTTTCCTTCGCTTGGTAAGTGAATTTATGCCTTATTTCCCGGATTATGTAGCTGAAGTTCAGGCTGCTGCGCAAGAGACAGACACGCGGCTGATGGCTGTGGGCGTGAAGTTCCAGACTCAGATTCATGAACTCATTCAGCTGGCGAACAGCTACGGAGCTAACCAGCCTCTGCGCCAGCGTGTTCACGCTGCCATTGCTTACTACTGCAAGGAGACCGCCAATGTGCTGGGCGACCTTATGGCAAAGGAGTTGCCGGAGGTGGACAACGCTCGTGGCCGCGAGCAGATAGAACGTGAGTTTCAATTCCTGAAGACAGACTTCGACCAAAAGATGAATATCTTCATCGCCTGCCTCTCTGAATTTTCTCTGGACGCCTATTGGGACGCCAAGGCCCGTGCCTCGATGACCGAGGACACCGCTCCGAAGAAGAAAGCAGCCCCCCGCAGGAGGGGTGCGTCTCGTGCCGCCATAGGCGATGCCGGCAGTTCCGCTTCGGATGGTCTGCAGACGGCTCCGACACCGAAGTCCAGTCGTTCCCGCACGCCGAAAGCCGCGGTGGACACCTCCGTCGTACGCAATCCATCGCTCTACAGAGCCATCATCGACTGGCGCCGCGATGTGGCGCGCGAGCGCAAGATGCCGCCAGCTTACGTCATGCCTATTCGTACCGTCATCGCCCTGACCAACGCGCAGCCAGACACACCTGAAGCGTTGCTGGCGGTGCCAGGTATAGGTGACAAGACTGCCGCCGACCATGGTCCCGACCTGCTCGAAATCGTTGCGCGCCATCGCCGATAACCCGAAAAATGAGTGAAAAGGCCTGCGTGACATAAAAAACTTTCAAGTTTTAACTTCAAACTTTAAACTTTTCAGTATCTTTGCACCCATGAAACAAGCAATGCTCCTCGCCGCAGGTCTCGGCACGCGCCTGCGTCCCCTCACCGACACGATGCCCAAAGCACTCGTGCCTGTAGCGGGACGACCACTGCTGCATCATGTCATCCTGCGCCTGAAGGCAGCCGGTTTCGAGCGCATCGTCGTCAACGTGCATCATTTCGGACAGCAAATCATCGATGACCTGGCAGCCAACCACCACTTTGGTCTGGATGTCCGCATCAGCGATGAGCGCGACATGCTCCTCGATACAGGAGGCGCTCTGAAGCATGCAGCCCCTCTTTTTGATCCCGAATACCCGGTGCTCATTCACAACGTAGATATTCTCTCTGACGTTAACCTTCAGGCTTTATGGCAGCAGGCAGCACCCCAAACGTCTGTGCTGCTGGTGAGTGATCGCCAGACCAAGCGCTACTTGCTTTTCGATGAACGTCGACAGCTGAGGGGGTGGACGAATATAGAAACTGGAGCCGTCAAATCACCCTATGAGCCATTCAACCCTGACAGATACCGTCGTCTGGCTTTCGATGGAATTCATCTGTTCTCCCCCACCCTGTTCCCCCTGATGGCGGCTTGGCCCGACAAATTCTCCATCATCGATTTCTACCTGCAAGCGTGCGACCGTTTTCCCATTCAGGCTTGGGAACAAGCAGGTCTGCGCATGATGGACGTAGGCAAAATAGACACGCTTGCTGACGCAGACTCTTTCCTTCAAAGTCTCTCATAAATAAACAGATATAGTATGCAGAAAATCATTATCCTCGACTTTGGCTCCCAGACCACACAGCTCATCGGCCGCCGTGTGCGCGAACTGGACACCTTCTGCGAAATCCTGCCCTACAACAAGTTCCCGCAGGACGACCCAGACGTCATAGGTGTCATTCTTTCTGGTTCTCCCTTCTCGGTCTATGATCCGGAAGCTTTCAAGATAGACCTCGCCCAGTTGCGTGGCCGTTATCCCATTTTGGGAATCTGCTATGGTGCCCAGTTTATGAGCCACACCCTCGGCGGCAGAGTGGAGCCCGCCCCTTCGCGCGAGTATGGCCGTCAGCACCTGACGTCCATTGACACCACGAATCCGCTCTTCGCTGGCTTTGAAATTGGGTCCCAAGTATGGATGAGCCATGGTGACACCATCACAGCCCTTCCTGCTGGATTCCAATGTATTGCCAGCACAGATACCGTTCAATATGCAGCCTACCAGGCCCCGGGCGAAGCCCTCTGGGGCGTGCAGTTCCATCCGGAGGTGTTCCACACCACCCAGGGCACACAGTTACTGCGCAACTTCGTTGTAGGTATCTGCGGCAGTCATCAGGACTGGAGTGCTGCCAGTTTTGTGGACACCACTGTACAGGAACTGCGTCAGCAACTGGGCGATGACCGCGTCATCCTTGGTCTCTCTGGCGGTGTGGACAGCAGCGTAGCTGCCGTTCTCCTGAATCGTGCCATCGGCGACCGCCTCACTTGCATCTTCGTAGACCACGGGATGTTGCGCAAGAATGAGTTCCACGATGTGCTCCACGACTATGAGTGTCTGGGACTGAATGTCCGTGGGGTGGATGCATCCGCAAAGTTCTTTGCTGACCTCGCAGGCGTTACCGATCCGGAGCAGAAGCGCAAAATCATCGGCCGAGACTTCGTCGAAGTCTTCAACGAGGAAGCCCGCAAGGTCGAAGGGGCACGATGGCTGGCACAAGGCACAATCTACCCCGACCGCATCGAGTCCTTGAACATCACAGGCAAGGTCATCAAGAGTCATCACAACGTAGGTGGACTGCCCAAAGAGATGAATCTCCAGTTGTGCGAACCCTTGAAGTGGTTGTTTAAGGACGAGGTCCGGCGCGTTGGACGTCAGCTCGGTATGCCGGAACATCTCATCACCCGTCATCCCTTCCCCGGTCCTGGCTTGGCAGTCCGCATCCTCGGAGATATCACTCCGGAGCGCGTCCGTATCCTGCAAGATGCCGATGATATTTACATTCGAGCCTTGCGTCAGTACAAGGTACGCCTCAATGGTGAAGAAGCCCGTCGGGTGCTGGCAGCCGGAGTTCCTGCGCAGATGACCGATGGCGAGATTGAGGTCTCGCTCTATGACCAGGTGTGGCAGGCCGGAGCAATCCTGCTGGCTACCGTCCGCAGCGTGGGCGTCATGGGCGATGAGCGCACCTATGAACACCCCGTAGCCCTGCGCGCCGTCACCAGCACCGATGCGATGACCGCCGACTGGGCTCACCTGCCCTATGACTTCCTGGCGAACGTCAGCAACGACATCATTAATCATGTCCGTGGCGTCAACCGCGTCTGCTACGATATCTCCTCCAAGCCACCAGCCACCATTGAGTGGGAATGAGTAGAGTTCAAAAAAAGCACATTTGGAACAGGTAATCACAAGTACCAAGAACCCGCGGATAAAGAATCTGCTTGCCTTGCAGCAGAAATCTGCCGAGCGTCGCCGCGCTGGCCTCTTCGTTGTCGAAGGCCGGCGTGAACTGGAGCATTGTCTGGAGGCTGGTTATGAAGTGGTTGAGCTCTATGTCTGCCCGGAACTCCTGCCCGCCGATGTCAGGTTCCCGGATGCCGACATCTTGGTTGTCAGCCCTGCTGTCTATGAGCGCATAGCCTATCGGGGAACCACGGAAGGAGTGGTGGCTGTGGTGCGCACAAGACACCTCACACTCAGCGACTTGCAACTCTCTGCCAACCCGTTGATCGTCGTGCTGGAGAGCGTGGAGAAGCCCGGCAACCTCGGCGCCATTCTCCGCTCTGCCGATGCCGCCGGAGCTGATGCCGTGGTCGTCTGCGACCCTCTGACCGACCTCTACAACCCCAATCTCATCCGGGCTTCGATAGGTGCGATTTTCACCGTACCCACAGTCGCTTGTAGTTCTGCAGAGTGTATCGGGTACCTGAAGGACCATGGAATCCAAATCCTTACAGCCCAGCTCCAAGACTCTCACCCCTACTATGACACAGATATGCGCCGTCCCACGGCAATCGTTATGGGGACAGAGTCCACAGGCCTGACTGATCAATGGCGTCAGGCGGCTACGGCACATATCAGAATCCCGATGCTCGGTCGCCTTGACTCCCTGAATGTCAGCGTCTCATCTGCCATTCTGCTCTACGAAGCCGTCCGGCAGCGTGAGGGTTGAACTCCGCGTCATCAGAGCGAGAACTAAAAAGCAGGGAACCCCATCAGAGTTTCCTGCTTTTTGTATTCAGAGGCCATGCAGTTGGCAGGACTCAAGATATCTCAACATTTCAGCCAGTCATCGATGAGTCTTCGGGCTATGGAGGACTTGCCGGGGATGGCTGGCAGGTTGTCACGAGTAAACCATCCGCCCGAGGAGAGTTCGGAGCGCTGCAGGTGAATGTCTCCTGAAACGTAGGTCGCCGTGAACCCGACCATCAGTCCGCAGGGATAGGGCCACGGTTGCGAACCGAAATAACATATATCTTTGATTTCCAGTCCTGTTTCTTCCCGAACCTCACGGCGCACGGCCTCTTCCAGCGATTCGCTCGTTTCCACGAAGCCGGCAACGAGGCCATAGTACGGACGGCGGAAATTATTGGCATGAACGAGGAGAATCTCGTCCTTCTGTTGGTGGGTCCTGGTGACTCGCACGATGATGGCAGTCGCCAATTGGGGCCACACTTCCTTGCCGCAGTTCGTGCAGCGCTTGCTGATTTCGGTATGCAGCTTCATGGGAGCACCACAACAACCGCAGTACTTCGTGTTCTGGTCCCAGTAGATCAGTTCTGCAGCCTTTCCTGCCAGTGCGTAGCTCTCTTCGTCGAGCACATCGAAGCTGGCGCGCAAAGGCATCATCTCCAGTCCTTCCGCGTCTACGACGGGACGATCCAGCCGAACCACTTTCAGACATTTCGACGGAGACTCCTCTGCTTCGGCAGTCATCAGCGAGGTCACCACATTCCATGGCTGAAGGCTCACGGGAGCATCCTCACCAACAGGAAGAGAGAGGGTGTCGCCCTCTCTCTTTAATAGGATGTCGCCTGCACAAAGACAGGCCCAAATGGTCTTCATGCGTGGTGATATTAGATACCCAGGTCTGCACAGACAGCCTTGACTTTCTGCATACCTTCCTCACAAGCACTGGGATAGCACTTGGGGCAATGCATCTCAGCGGGTGCCTCGATGTAGAACTTGATCTTGGGCTCGGTGCCGGAGGGACGCACACTGACCTTGGTGCCGTCCTCCGTGAACCATTGCAGCACGTTGGACGTAGCGGGCATTTCGAGGGGAGTGACGTTGCCCTCGGCATCGGTGGCCGTCAGCGCCTGGTAGTCCTTGGTGCAGACCACCTTGGAACCGCCCAGGGTCTTGGGAGCCTTGGCGCCACGGAAGTCCACCATCATCTGCTTGATCTCATCGGCACCAGTCTTGCCCGGACGCACCACGTTCACCGTGTGGTTCAGTGTGAAGCCGTACTCGAGGTAAATATCCATGAGCAGGTCGTAGAGGGTCTTGCCGTTGTCCTTGGCCCAGGCTGCAATTTCGCAGATAAGGCAGATGCTGGCAGGGCTGTCCTTGTCGCGCACCTTGTCGAAGGGCAGGAACCCGAAGCTCTCCTCGCCGCCGCCGATGTACTTCTTGATTCCTTCGTTCTCGCGGATGAGCGCTGCAATCCACTTGAAGCCCGTGTAGCAATCCATCATCTCCACTCCATTCTTGTCGGCGATGCGCTTGATGAGCTCCGTGGTGACAATGGTCTTGACGAGGAACTCGTTGCCCTTGAGCTGACCCAGCTTCTTCTTGTTGGCGATGATGTACCAGGCAAACATCATGCAGGTCTGGTTACCATTGAGGATTTCCCATTCTCCCTGCGGGTTGCGGCAGACGATGGCCAGGCGGTCAGCATCGGGGTCGCTGGCGATGACGAGGTCGGCGTTGAGTTTCGTGCCGAGCTTCATGCCGAGGGTCATTGCCTCGGAGTTCTCGGGATTGGGGCTGACGACCGTGGGGAAGTTGCCGTCGATGACCATCTGCTCCGGCACCACGTGTATGTTCTGGAAACCCCAGCTGCGCAGAGCCTCGGGGATGATGACACGGCCCGTGCCGTGCAGGGGAGTATAGACGATGTTCAGGTCCTTCTGGCGGTTGATGACTTCCTGGTCAACCATGGCCTCCTTGACGGCCTGCAGGTAGTCCCAGTCCATTTCGCCGCCGATGATCTGGATGAGGTCGGCGTTGCCCTGGAACTTCACGTCCTCGATCTTCACCTTGTTCACCTCGTCGATGATGCCTGTGTCATGCGGACTCAGCACCTGTGCGCCATCTTCCCAGTAGGCTTTGTAGCCGTTGTATTCCTTGGGGTTGTGGCTGGCGGTGACGTTCACGCCGGCCTGTGCGTGGAGCTGGCGTATGGCAAAGGAAATCTCCGGCGTGGGACGAAGGCTCTCGAAGAGGAATACCTTGATGCCGTTGGCCGAGAAGATGTTGGCCACCGTCTCGGCATACTCGCGGCCGTGGTTGCGGCAGTCGTGGCCGACCACCACTGCGAGGTCCTTGCGGCCGGGGAAAGCCTTCAGGATGTAGTTTGCAAAGCCTTGGGTGGCCTGACCTACGATGTAGCGGTTCATGCGGTTGGTGCCGGCGCCCATGATGCCGCGCAGTCCGCCCGTGCCAAATTCCAGGGTCTGGTAGAAGGCGTCCACGAGGGCCGTCTTGTCCTCAGCCTCCAGCATCTCGCGGATTTCGCTCTTGGTCTGTTCGTCATAAACGGAGGAGGCAAGCCACTCTTGGGCCTTAGCCTCACAGCTCTTGATCAGTTCGTTGTCCATTGTTGTTATGATGTTTATAGTTCGTTATCGCTATTGACGCTGCAAATTTACGAATAATATCTGAAATAAAAGAAAAACCGAGGCCTCAATTCGTCTCGGTTTATGTTTTTTAAGAAATAACGCCGTTTCAGAGCAGCGTCAGGGTCATTGCATGACGCGTGGAATCATCCACTTCCGCTCCGGCTGCCACGCGCTGCCCCACGATCCACACGATGCGTTCGCCGCTGAGCACCACCAGCTGCCGTTCCTTCTCGAAGAGCGACAGCTTGCGGTCCGTGAGGATGTCACTCACCAGCCTGCTGCCCTCCATTCCGAAGGGTTGCATACGGTCGCCCTCATGCGCCCGCCGAATGGTCAGCGGCAGTTCCAGTTTCTCCAGGTCAAAGCAGGCTGTGCGGTGGTCTCGGGGGATAGCGAAGGAGGCGGCGTCCACCGGCTGGCGACGGATAATCATCCTCACTTCCGGCGAGGCCTCGAAGAAGCCCTCCAGCGGCAGCACCACTTCCTCTGCCCCACCCTCCTGGGGCTCCAGGACCAGGCGGCCGCGGTCGCGCAGCAGACGGTGGGTGGCGCTCCGCCACACCTTGCCGGACTCTCCGTCCAAGCCATCGAATACCTCGTTGATTTGATGGGAGTTGAATCCGAATGGATGAAGCCACTCTTGAAGCACCGCCCGCGGCGCATCGGCCGTCTTCAGTCGGGAAATGTCTACACAGTTCTCGGCCGTCTGCAGCCGCTGCAGTTCCTCGCCCACCGCCTTGTCGTAGAGCACCTCGGCCTCGCGGAATCGCTGGATGTCAGCGGCCAGAGTCTCACGCACACGCGGGTTCATTTCTTCTAATAAGGGGAGCAGGCGCAGGCGCACCAGGTTGCGCTGGGCGGCGTCGGCTTGCAGGTTAGTGCTGTCGGTCACCCAAGTCTGGCCGCGCTCCTCCAGCCACTCCTCAATCTCCTGTCGGCTCAGGGACAACATCGGCCGCAGGACGACCAGATTGCCCTGCTCCGACCGGGGACTCATGCCCGTGATGCCTCGGATTCCGGTGCCACGCACCAGATTCAGCAACAACGTCTCGATATTGTCGTCGCGGTGGTGAGCGACGCAGATTCCTTCGGCCGCGAGCTCGCTGGCCACTTGCCCGAACCACTCGTAGCGCAGTTGACGAGCCGCCATTTCCAGGCTGATGGTGTGGCGCTGCGCGTAGCTGCGTGTGCGGAAGTGCTTCACGTTCAGGGGAATTCCTGCCTTGCGGCACAGCCGCCGGCAGAACGCCTCGTCGGCATCGCTCTCGGTGCCCCGTAGTTCAAAATTGCAATGCAGGGCCACCACCTGATAGCCCAGTTCATGTAGCGCCAGCAACAAGGCCACGCTGTCTGCTCCTCCGGAGAGCGCCACGAGCAAGCGGGCCTCCGGGGCAAGACTCGCCGGCATGCAGTTTTTTATTGTCTCAAGTAGCTTCATCATGCAAAAAAGAGGTTTTTTAGGGCCTCAAACTACATAAATAACGCAGAAAATGAAAAAAAGTTGTGCAAAACGCTTGCGGAATGAAAAAAAAGCTGTACATTTGCACCCGTAAACGACAATGGTGCCTTGGATGAGTGGCTTAGTCAACGGTCTGCAAAACCGTCTACAGCAGTTCGAATCTGCTAGGCACCTCCACGATTTCAGCATTGAGCCTTGCCACATACAGCTTGTGGCGAGGCTTTTTTGTTTCCTACCAATATGCGCGGCAGTCGCCGCGCCGTGCAAGCCATTGCGGCGCGCCGGACACGTCCGGTACGTCTGCCACCCCAGGTCTTTTACTTACGGCTCTCCAAAGTTTCAAAAAAAAGACGAAGTGGACATATTTATTAATTTATTAATTTTTTGATTCATTTATTTATTGATTTTCTTTCTTCTCTTTCTTTATAAAAGGGGGTATGGGGGGAATGCTTTCTTTCTCATTCTTTCTTAAAAGGTGTACACGGAGGCGGAAAATGCCCCGCCGCGGTGGGGAAGTTTCAAAAAAAAGAAGAAGTGGCCATATTATTTATTTATTTTTTTATTTCTTTCTTTATTTATTTTTTTCTTTCTCTCTCTTTCTTTATAAAGGGGTGCAGGGGGAAACCTTTCTTTCGCTCTCTTTCTTAAAGTCCATCAAACGAGGCCGGAAAATGCCCCGCCGCGAGGGGTGGTCGTTTGCGGAGGGGCGCAGGCTTTAATTTTTCCTTTTTACTTCATTTTTCTTTTTTATCTTTTAACTAAAGTTTCGCAAGTATGTCAACAGTCAGTAAGGGACCGCCCCGAAGGGGCAATGAGATGTCAGCCCAGGGCATGGCCCTGGGTAGCAGATTACAGCCATATACGCGCCCTGTAAGGGCAAAAGAATGGTCGTCAGATATAAATCTTTTGCCCTTACAGGGCGAAAATCACAATTGTCCGCATACCCAGGGCGATGCCCTGGGCTGACATATCGCAGCCCTTTCAGGGCGTTATTTACTTGCGAAACTTGAATAATCCTAATTATCGTTAAATAATTTGATGGAGTCCTATATTATGAGTACCTTTGCATAAAGAATTCAAACGAAATACTCCTTTCAATAAACCTCATCTCACTCCGAAACCGCCCACCCGCTCCCCGTTATGAAATTACATTGCCTCCTTGCCATCGCAGTCATGTTGCCCTTGAGCGTCGCTGCCCAGACTTCCGGTTCCAGCGACCTGCAGCCTACTCCTATCTTCCAGAACAGCGTGCCCCTGATCTATCGCATCAGCGACGAAGGGCAGAAGCTGCCCGACATCACCTGGGGACTGGATCAGGCGTGGATCAGCGAGGGTAATATGCGCCGCGGACTGAACTTCGCCGGCCAGGACCTCATCGATATCGTCCGTCTGAGCTTCCAGCCCAGCCAGAGTATGGAGGAAGGCACTTTCTCGGCAGATCAGAAGAGAGCGCTCGACGAGCGCATCCGCATTGCCAAATATGCCAAGCACGCCACCATCAACCTCAATTCCGACCCGCAGGACGGCAAGGCTGTGGACAGCTGGTACCGCACCAACAACGCCACGACCAACGGCAAGCACTGGGCCACGCTCATCGCGCTGACCAAGCAGTATGTGGAGAGCAAGGGACTGAAAGTCACCAGCATATCGCCCTTCAACGAACCCGACTACACCAATTGGAACCAAGGCTCGCAGTCGGACTTCCGTGCCACGTGCCAGCAGCTGTGCGCCCGGGAGGACATGGAGGGAGTGCTCCTCTGCGGAGGCAACACGCTCAATGACGACCAGGCGCTGTCCTGGTACAACTTCAGCAAGGCCTACCTCGACGAGGGCAACACCCACCAGCTGGCAGGCTCCTTCGATAATTTCGCCAAGTTCTACCAGCAGGTGGTCAAGGACGGCAAGGTAGGCGTCGGCGACGAGCTCCACAACACCATGGAGTGCATGGTCGGCTCGGAATATGGACTCACGAAGGGAATCTGGTGGGGAACGTGTGA
This sequence comes from uncultured Prevotellaceae bacterium, assembly GCA_900318115.1. Lineage (GTDB taxonomy): Bacteria > Bacteroidota > Bacteroidia > Bacteroidales > Bacteroidaceae > Physcousia. The sequence continues at coordinate 115,806 of ONJJ01000003.1, forward strand.
CCACACGCGCAGCCAGTTCATGAAAGCCAGCCGCGGACGTCGCCTGGGATATGCGGAACATCGAGGCAACTGGACGGCAGCCAGCATCTATCGTCATCCCGACGGTCACGTGCAAGCCTTCGGAGGAACCAGCGAGCGCCAGGCCGTGGGCACCGCCTATCGCCTGATTGCCACGGACCACGACGTCTTCTACAACGGTCAAGGCCCCACCCGCGAGTACTTCCTCAACCTCCCCGGCGGCAATGGCTACCAGAAGGGGCAGACCAATGCCGAAACCTGCGTGGATATTCAGGACGGCGAGGATATCATGCCTCCCTTGCCCACCCAACCCACCGCCTACAAGTTCGTCAATCGCGCCAGCGGCTACGTGATCGCCATCAACGGCAACACGCTGGCCAGCGGTAGCAATATGACACAGGAACGTCCTGTCAACCAAGGGACCATTAGCCGTTCGCAGCAATGGATCGTGCGTCCCATAGGCGAACGCTCGGGCGGCGATTTCAGCTATTACAAGATTATGAACGAGCGCGATACCACCCTGCTCATCGATGTCCGCGACTGGAGTCTGGAAGACCGCGGGGCGCTCATCGGCTTCAAGGGAGGACTGGGTGACAACGAACAGTGGTACTTCGAGTACGCCGGCGACGAGATCGGCCACAGCGCCCTCTGCATCGAAGTCACTCCCGGCACGGAGAGCCAAATGAAGCTTGCCCGCCGCGCGCTGTGTCAGGGCGTTGTCGATGGCAACGCACATCAGCAATGGCGACTGCTGCCCGTTGACGTCGTTTATGACAACGTAGCTCCCGCAGCACCGACGGCCCTGACCGCAACCCCGCTCGCGGCCGCAAACCATCTCACCTGGCAGGCCCCGACCGACACCGATCTCAACCACTATGTCGTGCTGCGCAGCACCGACCAGCAGACCTGGAACACCATCCACAACAACGTTCCCTCCACGGAGTACTTCGACAACACTGCCGACCCCGGCACGACCTACTACTACCGTGTCCTCGCCGTGGACCACAGCCAGAACCGTTCGGAGTCCAGCAACATCGTCGGTGCAGCTGCCACGGGCGCCGAGGCCCTCATCTGCCATCTGCCGTTCAATGCCACCCTACTGGACGCCAGCGGCCAAGGCAATCACGCTGCTGAATACGGCACTCGCCAGCTCACCGTAGGTCGTCTGGACAGCGCCCTGGTGCTCAATGGAAGCACCAATTACGTTCAGCTGCCCGCCACCATCGCCAATTCCCGCGAGCTGACGTTCTGCTGCTGGGTCTACTGGCGCGGAGGTGCCGCTTGGCAACGCCTCTTTGATTTCGGAACAGACACGGACCACTACGTGTTCCTCACCCTGAGTTCGGGCAGCACGCCCCGACTCGCCATCAAGGACGGCGGCGCAGAACAGACCCTCTCCCTCAGCTCCGTGGGCTTCGGCACCAACCGCTGGCGCCACGTAGCCGTGACCTTCGGCGAAAGCGCTATCACGGTGTATTTCGACGGCAAGCAGGTAGCTCGCAGCGCCACGATCAAGCAGCGTCCCGCCGACTTCCGCCCCGTCTGTAACTTCTTAGGCCGCAGCCAGTTCCCCGCCGACCCCGCGCTGAAGGCAGACCTCGATGATGTGAGGATCTACAACTACGCCCTCACGGCAGAGGCCATCCAGCAGCTCATCACGGATGCCGATGGCGTGCATGCCCCCGGCATCATCGAGCCCGCCACCATCTCCACTCCCCTCTTTGACCTCTCCGGCCAGCGCCACACCATCCCCCTCCGTCCCGGTGTGTATATTCGCAACAACCGCAAGTTCATTGTGAAGTAACCAGCAGTATTGAGCGGCCTGAAAGGCCAACGAACAATCAGCCCAGGGCCACTCGGCCCTGGGCTGATTGCTGCTACCCCTGCTTATTTAACCCAGATCGGTCATTAGACCATTACGCGCCAACCATTATTCTTTTTTTCATCTGTCTTATCGTTTCTCGGTTACAATGGAACCCCATTGCGCCCTCAAAAACGACAAGGCATCTGATTAAAAATAACAACGGTTATCAGTTTAATTTTGGCAAACCCGAACGTGCGGGACATCAAATAAAGAGAGGCCGAACTTCGCAGCCCAGCCTCTCGGAGAGAAAAATTTTACTTACTCTATATTGTGATTATAGAGCCACTTGAAGAACCGGAGTTACTCTGCACTCCAGTCGTCGTCCCACACGTTGTAGCGGGAACTGGATGAGGATTCGCCCTTGACATACTGTACACCTACAGAATTCTCTGTAGATGTATCAACGTCAAATTTCGATGCGGCGAAGAGTGTCTCACATCTCACTTCGGTGATGTGAAGTTGGGGGATGATATATTTCTTTTTCATTTTCGTACTTGAATTTAAATGTTACTAATGATTGTGTTTACTTAATGACCACCTTCTTGCCATTTACGATGTAAAGTCCGCGGGCAGGTGCATTTACGCGGCGACCGCTTAGGTCATATACCTCGTTGACGTTCTCGTCGCCATTGAGGACGTTTGCGATTGCATCAGCATCACCAAAGGTGAAGGTGAAGCCCTTGACAGGAGTTGCAGGAGTTGCAGGCATTTCCATATAAGCCTTGAAGCCACCAAGGGTAGTGCCACTATATTTGTAGATACCCCAATTTTCGCCATTCTTACCAAGGACGAGTGTGGTGGAGTTTTCAGAAACACTCCGTGCAGCTGTGGTACCAGACAATGAAGTTCCTTCGATAGGATTAGAAGTCGAAAGAATGGGGAAGTCCAGGGTTGTTTCTGCAGAGAAGCCTTCGTACTCGAGGATAACACCCGTATTTGCAGGAACGTAATCCACCTTTGTTAATGTCAGAATCGTATTGTTATTAGTCAACGTACCCTTATATGCCTTGACATCAACTGGGAGTGTCAGGTCAACGGGGCTGAAGAAGGAGGCGAACTGACCCTTGAAGGTAATGGGGAGATTGTCAACAGCTTCTATCGTGAAACTATTCTGTTGCTTAAAATTATCAGAGGCCGTGTTTCTATCTGCGTTGCCGCTACCTGTTGAATAGAGGTAAACATTTCCTACCGAACCGGAATATGTTGAGTAGATACTATATTGACCGAAGTTTCCACTAACGGCTGCAACTATGGAAAATTCTTTGCCATTAGCTCCGTCAGCTTGTGGTTGGTACACCTCCGCATAAGCAAGACCATTACCATAGGCTACCAGTTTCTTATCTTCCCCCCATAGATATATTGTGCTTGCATCCGTTGCTTGCGTAAATGTAGCACGACCGCTTGCATTTGCAGCCGTCAGATAGCCTTTAGCACCTTGAGAACTACGAATTCTCATAAAGATGGGTCCACTTGTTGGCATATTTAAGTTTAAGCCGGTAATAGCTGTCTCCAATGCAGTTTTATAACTAGTTATCGTAGCAGCTGTTCCATAAGCTGACCCATCAATAATTCCATCCGCATTTGAGAGAGCAGTAGCCATTGTACCACCGCTTGTCTCTGTAAACTCACCAATTCTAGTTCCCATGGTGTAAGAAGAAGCTGTATTGCGAGTCGTTGTTAAATCGGCAATCAAAGAAGTAAAATCATCTGGTTCAAAATAACTCACTTTTGTTCCGCTATGTGAGATCCAAGTTCCAAGATATTGCAATCCGCTAGTTGTTCCACTACTATTTAATGATAGATAAAGTGGAGTTGAACCATTATTGTCCAATGTTGTCGGCAAGCACCATTGGTTATTAGATGCATAGGTAAAGGCTGTACCTGTACTTGACAAAGAGACAGTAGGACTTGCTTCAATTTTCGTATCATGTTTTTTCGCCGTAGAAGTACTTGTCACATAAGTTCCCGTTTTAGCATTTTTAATAGTGAACGTGAAAGCTCCGTTGGTGCATGAGGGAATAATAGCCCACTCATATTTCTCTATTTCGCCGCTTTGATTGGTCGGTGCATTTTGATATTGCGCATTTACAACAGTAGCATCGGATGATTCAGCATACCAATAGAAGTTTTTTGATTGATAACTTCCGATATACGTGTAGTTTGTTTTACTATTCGATGATATTTTAAATGGGAATGTAATATTTGCAGTAAAAGTCTTGGTGGAAATATTCCATACAGGATTGCTCAATGTATAGCCATTACACCCAGTAAATGATGGATTTACGCCGAGGGTCCCCGTAAAAGTTCCACTATATGTAGCTCCATTTTCGTCTGTAAGTGTGTAGTTGAGAGTTTCTGAAGAAGCTGAAGATAGAGCCATATATTCTTCATTGGATATAGCCGTAAGAATCCATTGTGATGGGTCTGTACTATATTTCCATTTTGTCACCCAAGTTGTGTAAGTATTATTATAGTGCAAAGCCTCATCATTACTATTCGTTGTGGTTTTCGCGAAATAAACCTTATTATCTGTCGTTTTTGCGTAATTGCCAATATAAAAGGCCGTTGCATCAGCCGTCGTAGAATAGGTCAAAGGAGGATTGGCTGGTGCTCCAGCATATTTGTTGCTCGTAACACCTTTTAAATAATATTTACCATCACCTGCATACTCAACTTCCATGATAGCATCTGCTGTCAAACTTGTAGTTTTCAGAGAAACATTACTTTCCCCGACTGTCATGTAATTACCTCTTAAATTGTTGTTGACAGCATAGAACTTCTTGCCTTCGGCTGAAGAGTATATGGTTCCCAAAATCTCTTCCTGCTGAGAGCTTGTCATCACACTCCCTTTTATCATGGTGGTAGCCTGATCGATATCAGAAGTACTATATAAAGCAGGTATTGTTCTTAGTTCAAGAAGCTTAACGTACACGTTAGCTTCAATAATGATAAAGGTTGTACTCGCATGATCTATCGCCTTATCACAAAAACAAGGTTTACCTTCAGCATATTCATCACTTCCAAAATAACCTGGGTTCCCGGAAGTATTCTGGTAGAGTTTATATCCATTGGCAACACCTTCAACTTCACTAATAGTCCATACAGTTGATTGGCTGGTCCTTACAAAAGCATGCCAAGTTTCTGCCGATATTTTGTTGGTACCGTCGCTAACAACATATCCGTCACCACTTTCAGTAAAATAGATAAGGCTCCATGCATCACTTAAAGTAGCATTTGTATTCAAGGCATTCATGTTGACATATTTGCCTGATTGGCGCTGAATCATAAGATAAGGCGTATCGGCCTTGAAAGATACCGTTGCCCACGCTCCGCTAGCACCCAGTGTCAGCAGAGCCGTCATTAAAAGTAGTAGTTTTCTCATAAGTTTGTTAGTTTTTGTAGTTAATAATGGTTAGTCCTTATTTCAATTCAATGGTCGGTCGGCACTAACCTTTGCCCGAGGGCAGTCCAGAGGTATGGACACAGAAAAAGCGCAGACCTGCCATATTCTCGGTCAGGCCTACCACAGCCTCTATACATTTATGGAGAAGTCTACGCTTTGCGCAGCTTCAATAATGTATAGTTATTGCTCGCTAAATCTCTTTTCGAGGTGGTAGTTCGACCGAGAAATTGAGCAAAAAAGATGGTGTGCCGCTCCTCTTTCGAGGATTAGCACGGGGTTTTGTTGTGGCAGTTCATCCGTTTAGGGATTTGTCTGCCAGGTTGAAATAGCTATGTCATTGGCCTTGTTTCTAAGTATTTAATGAAAAAACGTGTAGCTTCTAACAATGGTTGTAAATCATCGTTGACGACTTCTGATATAATATCAATGTCTATGTCGAAATAGCCATGGGCAATCCTGTTTCTCAGCCCGAATACTTGATGCCAGGGAATCTCAGGCCTAAGGGATAAGAGTTGTCCGTCTGTCGTCTTGTCTATCTTCCTGAAACCTTCTCCTATAGCCATGATGGCCATACAGTTGCCAGCAAGGTCTTGCACTCCACCGGGTGACTTTAGCAAGTCATTCATGTCTGTGATTCCATGATTCCATTGCATCAGGTTTTCGATGGTTTCTTCTATCTGATGCAAGGTGTCCAATATGACCTCAAGCTTGTCCGAAGATATCGATTCCATATTTGTTAATCTGGTTCAGGAAGAATGGACGCATGTTGCTGTGCTTTCGGATTAGATCCACGCTTACGCCTAAGATGGATTCCAGATAATCCGCAGCAGCACAGAGCAAGTATGCTTTTGGAGGCATAATGACGAAGAGGTCTACGTCGCTGCCGCTGCCGTGAGAGTCCTTGGCGACGGAACCGAACAACCTCATATAGGTAATTCCATATTCACTCTTCAGCTCACTGGCGTGGCTCCTGAGAATGTCTATGTATTCTTGCCTTGTCTTCATGCTTTAGGTGCAATTCTTACGATATTGCGGTGCAAATGTAGGAATTATTTTTGTTATTTGTATTATTCTGCGGTTTTTTTTTCGGAAAGAAGACGTTTTTATGTTATTTAACAGATAATGAGGCGGTAAAAAGGGCGCAGAAAGGAGGAGATGGCACGGTGTTGCATAAAAAGTAGCACCAGGTCAATTCGTGAATTGCGGACAGGCGGCGGTGTGCACGAGAGGCGTGGCAATCGGTATAATTTATGTCTCGAATTCATGGACTCATTTATGTCTCGAATTCATGTTAAAAGATAAATTATTGTCTCGAATTCATGGACCTCATTTATGTCTTGAATTCGTGGACCTCATTTATGTCTCGAATTCGTGTTAAAAGATAAATTGATATGGTTTCTTACACGAATTCGAGACACGAATCTGTTTCATGAATTCGAGACATGAATGGGCACTCCTGTGGAGTGCATTTCTCTCGGGCAAAATATTTTCTTGAAAAAATGTCGGAATCTTACGCAAATGGTAGTTAATTCGTTTATATGCAGTTAGTTACAATGCGTAAGATTCTGCGTAAGATTGGTGATTTTGCGTAAGATTTTTCTTCGTCTTCGGGCATGAAATTGTTGTGGTACCCAAAAGTACCAGCGGTGGTACTCAAAAGTACCAGCGGTGGTACAAATAAGTACCAGCAGTGGTACTCGGCAATTCATTATGATCCATCGCCTCATGCAACGTGCTGCATCTCGCCCTGCAACGTGCTGCATCTCGCCCTGCAACGTGCTGCATCTCGCCCTGCAACGTGCTGCACCCTCCTTATTCCGCTGCTGCGCTGTCCTGCGGCGCGGCAATGGGTGCCTCAGATCCAGCGGAGTGGACGGGCATGACCTGCTCAATGGTCGGGGACAGTTCGTCGACTGCTGAGGTGGTCGTGGTGGCGTTCAGGGAGGGCAGCAAGGCTTGGATAATGAAGCCCAAAGTCATGAGGGCAGCCACGCTGAGGATGTTCGAGACGAAGGGAACGAGGCGCAGGCGACGTGCCCGGCGGCGCTGTTCCTGCCGACGCAGGATGAGGGCGTTGTCGGGCACCTGCATCTGCTGGTCCCAGAGGCGCATCTGCTGGCGCAGACGCTGCTGGTGAGCGAGCTCGTCGATGATGAGGTGGTCGAGCGCATCGAGCTGCCCGGACTCTTCGAAGGTGTATTTGTTCTCCATAATCGTTGTGTTTTTTTAGATTAGATGCAGCTGGGCGAAACGTTGGCGGACAACCTCGCGCAGGCGCTGCATGCACTTGTACTTACTGGTCTTAAGTCCCACCTTGGAAGTGTTTTCCGGGCGCAGAGCCAGAATCTCGTCGAGCGAGCGCTGCTCGTAGTAGAACAACGTCAGGATCTGCCGGCAACGGTCACTCATGGCGAGCACCGCATCTGCGACAACTCTTTCGCGCTCTTCGCTGGCCTCGCGTGCAGCAGTCTCTGTGTCGGCAGCGTAGCGGCTGCGGTCCAGCGCATCGAGCACGGCGTTGTCGTCGGTGAGTTCCAGGCGTGAGTCCTTGCGCAGGAGTTCCCAGTGCTTGCGCTTGGCTATGGCCAGCAGGAATGTCATCAGGCTGCTGGTCATAGGCTGCGGCTGACCGTCGGACCACCGACATAGCACTCCGTTGCAGTTCTCTATGCGGTGCGTCTCGATTTCTCTCCAGAGGTGCACCATTGCTTCCTGGAAGATGTCATCGACCTGATCCTCCGCGACAAAGAGAGCGCCTGCATGGCTGCAGAAGTAAGCCTTGCTGTCGCGATAGAAGCGTTCCATCATGGCGGCATCGTGCTGCGCCACGGCTTCTACGATCTCTGTGTCGGTCCATTTCTTCATCGAGGTGAGGGCTTGTTCAATCGTTGATGCACACAGCGGGCACGGAGTGACCCTGCGAGGCGTAAAAAAAGTGATTTAGGAGAAGTGTTTATAGATTCTGTCAGCCTCCACGAGCTCGCGGATGTGGCGTGTGCCCAGCTTGCGGAGTTCGTTGCAGAAGAGCAGCAGACCGATGGTCAGCAGCCCTTCGAAAGTCTCGTTGACCTCCGTGGTCATACAAATGGCGTCGTAGATGCCGTGGGCCAGCACGGGCGCTGCCAGCACGAAGACGCGGTTGTGCCAGCTGTCGTGCCCGAAGTGTACGAGGCTGTAGTAATATCCCATGAGAACCGCGAAGAAGAAGTGACCGGGCACCGAGAGCAAGCCTCGGGCTATGGCCGTTCCGAACCAGGCGTCGCCGGCATCGAAGAGGTACATGACATTCTCGAAGGCAGCAAAGCCGAGTCCCACGCAGACGGCATAAACTACGCCGTCAAGGTGCTCGTCGAACTCCTTGTTCTTGCGCAGGAACAGCCAGAGCATGATCAGCTTGGCGGTCTCCTCGGGGAGGGCGGCAGCGCCGAAGCTGTAGATGGTGGCGGAGAGGGCGTCGGTATAGCCGTTGGGGAGTATTCCGGAGTAGACGAACGGCGTGGAGAATAGCAGCGAGACGAAAACGGATGCCACTCCGCAGAAAAATGCCTTCACGAGCTGTCCTATGGGTTCTGGATGCTCGCGGTCGCGCCTGAGAATGAAGAACATAAGCACTACGGCGGGAAGTAGTGCTGCAGCCAGGAGAAGGAAGGGAGATGCGTTCATTGGGCAAAGAAAAATCACAAAATACGGGTCAAAGTAAGTAAAAAAGTCTTGAGTATGCAAATTTTTCGGCAGAAAGTTTCATAATCACCCCTACTTTGCGATTTATTTGCAAAAAAGTTTGGTGGAAACTGCAATAGGTATTACCTTTGCAGCAGAAAAAGAGAGGAACATGCCTCTTCCACTCTTCAAAACGCGATCATTGACACCTTACCAAATAGCTTAGGCCGCATCGGTTCGATCGGGAGACTCATCAATAACATCAGAAAACCGAGAACGTTCTGCATTCCAATGGCGGGCTGCGCCCCTCACGGGGTAACCTCTCTCACGGGAGGCCGGCAGATTACAAAGGGTGCAGGCACTCAAATCATTCATACTCGGAGTTCTCATCACATCATCGGTGCGGCTTTTTTTGTGTCCTCGCGCGCACAGGATAAATGCGCGCGAAGGAATAATAGGAATGCGCGTGCGAAATAATAAAAAGGACGCAAGAGCTATGAACCCAACAGCTTGCGGAACTCCTCTTGCTGTTCGTGGCGTTGCTCTGCCGAGAGTTCTGGATAACGTTCTCCTATCCAACGGGCAAAAGCCTCGATGGCCTTCATCTTCATCATGGACTTACCAGCCTTTAAGCCACTGGCATAAGGCGTGTGGGGCAGCAGCGCCCGGTTGAAATTTCCGTCACTCATAACCTTTCCTTGTTAAATTTTGTGCAAAATTACATATTTTCTTCCAATTTCTCTCGTTATTTCAGCAGAAAGAACTATATTTGCGCCAAAATAAGGAGTAAAATGAAGAGAATATGTATTTTTCTTGCCTGCTTGGCAACGGTTTTGTCGTTGTCGGCAGCCAAAAAGGTAACCTGGGTCATCGACGCCGGGCACGGTGGTCGCGACACGGGGTGCGAAGGAACCCTTACTAAAGAGAAAGACATCACTCTGGCTGTGGCCAAGGAAGTGGGGCGGCTGGTGAAGAAGAACATCAGCGGAGTGCAGGTGGTCTATACGCGAGAGAAGGACAAGTACCTGACGCTGCAGGAACGTTGCGACATCGCCAATTCGCGGGGAGCCACGCTATTTATCTCCATCCACGTGAACTCCGCCTCTAATCAGTTCGCTCGCGGCACGGAATCCTTCTTCGCAACCAATGTACCCCTGAAGGGCACGCAGGCTGGCAAGAGCGAGTTGCTGGCGCTGTTGTTGCAACGGCAATACCTCTCCCACGGCCGCGAAATCAGCCGAGGGGTGAAGCAGCGCGAGCTGTACGTCTGCGAGCACACGAACATGCCAAGCGTGCTGACCGAAATAGGATTTATCTCCAACCTCAACGAGGAGGCATACCTCAACAGCAAAGACGGACAACGCGAACTCGCCGAAGCCATCTACAAAGCATTGGCTGAATGGAAAGACCTCACCAAGGACGGCACCGTCTCGCAGCGAGACCTGCGCAAACTGCGCATCACACACTATGCTCCAATCAGCATGACCACCATGGCAAACACACAGACACCTGCCTGGGAACCGGGAGAGGTGAAAGTGCGGGAGCCGGAAACGAAAGCGGAGGGCACGGAGTCGAAGACCGATGAACCGGAGCCGAATTTGGAAGAACCGGAAAACAAGGTCGAGGTAACCGCGATAACTGTGGAGCCAGAGAAGGTTGATGAGCCCAAGGGTGTTGTGGAAGAGACCTTGAAACCTGAAGAAGCAAAGAAAGCGGAAGAACCCAAGAAAGCGGACAGTTCCAAGAAGGATGACGGCCCCAAGAAAGCGGGCGGCAAGAAAGTTGAAGAGTCCAAGAAGGTTGAAGAGCCCAAGAAGGCAGATGATTCCAAGAAGGCCGGCGAACCACAGAAGACCGAGGAAGCCAAGAAACCTTACTTCGCCATCCAACTGATGAATCTTGCCACGGCGCTGAAAGAGAACGACTACCGCCTGAAGGGCTACAAAGGAGTGAAGCAGATTCCGGCGAACGGACGATTCAAGATCATCTACGGACACAGCGAGAGCTACAAGGATATTAAGAATGAGCTCGTGCAGGTGCGCGAGACCTTCCCCGAAGCGTTCATCGTAGCTTTCATGGGCGAGAAACAAATCACCACAGCCGAAGCCCTTCAAATACTGAAATAGATGGATCAGCACTACAACCCCGTTATCTACCAGCGATTGTGCAGCCTCTTCGACGCCCGCGACTGGGATGCCCTGCAGAGCTACCTCGACGGGCTCTCCAACGCACATTTCCGAACGTCTGGTTATCTCATTGGCGAACGTCTGTTGCCGGGTGCCCGGCGCGAGGACTTCTGGGAGGTGATGCGCCGACTGATTCTCTGGCAACCACGTGCCTTCACCGTCACCACGGGCAAGGCTGCCTTGTTGCGGCTGAAACATGGCTCGATAAGCTTTGAGGATGCTGGTTTCCAGGAACTTGTAGGTGCGCTCTCTGTGCCGGAACGAATCATCGACCGACAGAAATTATTGTTGCTGTGGTTGCCTGCCATCGAAGACCCGCAGACTGTGGAACAGCTGTTTAGGCAATTTTGCATCAATGATCGTCGTCGCGTGGATTTCCTCCTCCGAACCGAGGGCCTGGTGGCTGCTTTCGTTCTCCTGCGCGTTCTCTGCTACGAGGAACACGACCGCGATTTCCTCATCAACACCTGCCGGCAGGTCATGAAGCGGGGCGACAACCTTAGCTTCAACCTCGCCAGTTTGCTACGCACCTATTTCGACTTGCCGGAAGTCAAGGGTACTTTCTCCCTTGCCCTCCAGCCCTACGAACTATCGCGCTTGGACACCGACTTCGATGTCTTCAGCCGAGTAATGACAAAAGTTTAGCCATCCACGGCCCGTTCTTTTCGACGAGTAAGGTGTGGATTCCGAGTGCCTCTGCCGCAGCAATATTGGCGGGGCTATCATCCAAGAACACAGTCTCTTCCGCTAAGATTCCTGCATCGGCGAGCATATAGCGAAAGATGCCTGCATCGGGTTTCATGATACCTACTTCATAGGAGGTGTAGCACTTCTCGAGATAGCTGCTGAGGGGACGGCCGGAAGCACTGAAATCTGAACTCTCGGCCCACGATTGCACAAAGGGATTGGTGTTCGAGAGCAAAAACGTACGGTAACCCTCAGAGCGCAATTGGTCCAGGTCCCGCAGCTTCTGCTCGTCCATGGGAGCTCCCACGTAGCCCAGCCACGCATGACGCACCTCTTCGTGCGAGAGGGGGCGGTGGCACATCTGACTCAGTTCCTCACGGAAGTCGTCGGGGCTGATGCGTCCGGATTCCAGTTCCTCGAAGACGCCTCGCTGGTGGTAGCGATCCAAGCGTTTTTCGGCATCTACGAGTCCTATGGCCTTGAAACGCTCCACAGCCCCTTCCCACGAAAGGTCGAAGAGTACGCCTCCGAAGTCAAAAGCAATGTTCTTTATCATATACGAATGTCCGAGTGAGCATGACGTCATAGGCGGCCTCCCGCCTTCTCATCGAGGTAGCTGTCCTTGAAACCGAGAAAATAGAGCACACCGTCCAGACCGATGGTATTGATACTCTGCTTCGCGTTGGCAACCACGCGCGGCTTGGCGTGGAAAGCTATTCCTAATCCTGCCTCAGAAAGCATCGGCAGATCGTTGGCACCGTCGCCGACGGCAATGGCTTGCTGCAAGTCCACTTTCTCCACCTGAGCGATGAGGCGGAGCAGTTCTGCCTTGCGGCGCCCGTCCACAATCTCACCTACGTAGTTACCCGTGAGGTGCCCGTCCTCGCTGACTTCCAGCTCGTTGGCATAGACGTAGTCGATGCCCCAGCGTTTCTGCAGGTACTCTCCGAAGAAAGTGAATCCGCCGCTGAGGATAGCAATCTTGTAGCCATAGCGCTTCAGCACATACATCAGTCGATCTGCTCCCTCCGTGATGGGCAGGTGTTCTGCGATGTCCTGCATGACGCTGATGTCCAGCCCCTTGAGCAGCTTGCAACGCTCGGTGAAGCTCTCCTTGAAGTCTATCTCGCCTCGCATCGCGCGAGCTGTGATTTCCTTCACCTGATCCCCCACCCCAGCCCGCATGGCCAGTTCATCGATGACTTCCGTGGTGATGAGAGTTGAATCCATATCGAAGCAGATGAGGCGACGCATGCGACGGAACATATTGTCGCGCTGTAAGGAGCAATCCATTTCAAGTTCTGAGCTAAGGTGCATCAGGTCGGCCTGCATGGCGGCACGATCCTTGGGCTCGCCTCTCAGGGAAAACTCAATGCATGCCCTCACACCCTCGCGCGGACCGTCCAGCGGAGCGCGCCCCGTCAGACGCTTGATGGCATCAATATTAAAACCCTGTTTGGCCACGATGTGTGCGACAGCTGCCATCTGCTTTGCCTGCAACTTGCGGCCTAATACTGTGAGGATATAGCGATTCTTGCCCTGACGACCAACCCAGGCGGTGTAGTCCTCACGGCTGGTGGGCGAGAAACGCACCGTCACACCCAGTTCCGAAGCCTTGAAGAGCACGTGCTTCATCACGTGGCCACTGGCTTCGTCGCTGACGCGGATGAGGATGCCTAAGGAGAGCGTGTTGTGGATGTCGGCCTGACCGATGTCGAGCACATCACAGTTATAACGTGCCAGGATGTCCATCATGGAGGCGGTCAGACCAGGACGGTCCTCGCCGGTGATTTGAATCAGGATGAGTTCTTCGTTCATAAGGTTGTCTTTGTTGTTTAGCGACTGCAAAGGTAGGCAAAAGTTGAGAGTTCAAAGGTGAAAGTGGAAAGTTTTTGTGAAAATAGTCCGCAAATAGGAGCATTTTTGCCTCCTAGGACGCCAAAAGCGAAGAAAAATGAGGCGTGGACATAAAATAAAGAGTCACTTTTTTGGTCAGTTCAGAGAAAAGTACTACTTTTGCACCCGATTTCAGGCGACACCTGCCATCATGGCTCAGTTGGTAGAGCAACGCATTCGTAATGCGTGGGTCGGGGGTTCGAGTCCCCCTGATGGCTCTGGCTAAGACCCGAACATTCGCAGATATTCCAACAACAATGGGTATCTGCGTTTTCCTTATTTAATTACGCGCGCGCAAATATGAAAAAGGCACTTAAATACAGCTTCTGGATCGTGGGCGGAATCTTCGCCGTGGGTATCATTATTGCCTTCTGGGGATGGCGGAATCTGATGAGTTCCCCTTTTGAAATCACTGAGACGACCTACTTATATGTCCGCCCGATGGACACCGAAGCCGATGTGCGGCAGCAGTTGCGCGAGGTGACGGGTGCCCGTACCATGATTGGGTGGGACCTGGCACGAAGGATCGCGGAGTTTCATCCCCGCACGGGGCGATATGCCGTGGAGCCCGGCGAATCGATGTTCAGTGTGTTCCGCAAACTGAAGCACGGCCAGCAGGCTCCCGTGCGCTTCACCATTCCCTCGGTTCGCCGGCTGGAGAAACTGGCTGGAGTGATGGCCAATAAACTCATGTTGGACTCGGCGGATGTCGCTTTCGCCTTTTCTGACTCCATCTTCGCCAGCAACTACGGCTACACGCCCGCTACCCTACCCGCCCTGTTCATCCCTAACACCTACGAGCTCTACTGGAACACCTCATTGGAAGCTTTCATGGAGCGTATGCAGCGCGAGAACCAAACGTTCTGGGAGAACGAAGGGCGCCAGGAGGCTGCCCGGCGAATGGGCATGAGCCACGAGGAAGTGGTCACGCTTGCCAGCATCGTGGATGAGGAGACGGCAAACAATCCGGAGAAACCAAGAGTGGCAGGCATGTATATAAACCGTCTGAAGACCGGAATGCCTCTGCAAGCTGACCCCACGGTGAAGTTTGCCCTGCACAACGACACCCTGCGACGCATCCGCAATGAGCACCTGCGCGTGGACAATCCTTACAACACTTATCGCAACACAGGTCTGCCTCCAGGGCCCATCCGTATTCCCTCTATAGCCGGTATAGATGCCGTGCTCCGTCATGAGAGTCATGATTACCTCTACATGTGTGCCAAGGAAGATTTCAGTGGAACGCACAACTTCGCGCACTCCTATTCCGAACATCTGAAGAATGCGCGCCGCTACCAGCAAGCCCTGACTCGGCGAGGGATAAGATAAAATCGGAAAGGTGGAAAATATGTCATCGTACATTCATTTAATTGAAAATCGTAAAATCGTTAAATCGTAAAATCGTTATATCTCATCGTATGTCCTCCTCACTTAGATTCAACGTCGTCAGCGAAGCGTTCAAGAAACGCCCCATCGAAGTTCAGGCTCCTGCCGAGCGTCCGTCCGAGTTCTTCGGGAAATACGTCTTCGACCGCAAGAAGATGTATCAGTACCTGCCAGCCAAGGTCTATGAGAAAATGATAGACGTCATGGAAAACGGCACCACGCTGGATATGCAGACGGCCGATGCCGTGGCCGAAGGCATGAAGCGTTGGGCTATGGAACTGGGTGCCACGCACATCACCCACTGGTTTCAGCCCCTGACCGAAGGCACGGCAGAGAAACACGACGGCTTTGTTGAACACGATGGCAAGGGAGGTATGGTAGAGGAATTCACGGGCAAGCAGCTGGTGCAGCAGGAACCCGATGCCAGCTCGTTCCCCAGCGGAGGAATACGTTCTACGTTCGAAGCTCGTGGCTACTCGGCTTGGGATCCTGCATCGCCCGTCTTCGTCATCGGCGACACGCTGATGATTCCCACAATCTTCATCTCCTATACGGGCGAGGCCCTGGACTACAAAGCTCCACTGAAGAAAGCCCTGCATGCCGTTGACAAAGCTGCCACGGAAGTGGCTCAGTACTTCTACCCCGATGTACGCAAGGTCATCAGCAACCTCGGTTGGGAACAGGAGTACTTTCTGGTGGACGAAGCCATTTATGCTGCACGTCCGGACCTCGTCATGACGGGGCGCACACTGCTTGGACATGAATCTGCCAAGAATCAGCAAATGGATGACCACTATTTCGGTTCAATTCCGGAGCGCGTGGTGGCTTTTATGCGTGATCTCGAGATTCAGGCCTTGGAACTGGGCATTCCCTGCAAGACACGCCACAACGAGGCAGCCCCCAACCAGTTTGAACTGGCTCCTATCTTCGAGGAGACAAACCTCGCTGTGGATCATAATATGCTGCTGATGATGCTCATGAAGAAGGTAGCGCGCAAGCACGGCTTCCGTTGCCTGCTCCACGAGAAACCCTTTGCGGGCATCAACGGTTCCGGCAAGCACAACAACTGGAGTCTCTCGACAGACACCGGAATCCTCCTGCATGGTCCAGGCAAGACACCACTGGACAACCTGCGCTTCATCACCTTCATCGTAGAAACGCTGATGGCAGTCTGGAAGTACAACGGATTGCTCAAAGCCAGCATCGTCAGCGCCACCAACGCCCATCGTCTGGGCGCCAACGAGGCTCCGCCCGCCATCATCTCCAGTTTCCTCGGCAAACAACTGAGCGAAGTGCTGGAACACATCTGCGACTCCGATGATTCCGAGTTTGCACGTATTCCAGAGCTCTCGCGGTCATCGAAACACGGTATTCACCTGGACGTGCCTCAGATTCCGGAGCTCCTGATTGACAATACCGACCGCAACCGCACCTCCCCCTTCGCCTTCACCGGCAACAGATTTGAGTTCCGAGCCGTAGGTAGTGAAGCCAACTGTGCCAGTGCCATGATTGCCCTCAACGCAACGGTAGCCGATGCGCTCATTGATTTCAAGGCACGCGTGGATGCGCTGATAGCCAATGGTGTAGAGAAGATGCAGGCCATCCTCTCCATTGTGCGAGAAGATATCCGCACCTGCCGCCCCATTCACTTCGATGGGAACGGCTACAGTGAAGAATGGAAGCAGGAAGCAGCCCGACGCGGGCTGGATGTGGAAGCCTCCTGTCCGCTGGTTATTGACCGCTATCTGGACGAAGCCAGTATCGAGATGTTCCGCAAGACACACGTCTTTAACCGTGCCGAGCTCGAAGCGCGCAACGAAATCAAGTGGGAAACGTACACCAAGAAGATCCAGATCGAGGCACGTATCTTTGGCGACCTCTGTCTGAACCACGTCATTCCCGTGGCCACCCGATATCAGAGTGCGCTCATCGACAACGTACACAGAGTCAGCAAGATATTTCCTGCCGAGACCGCAGCCCGGCTATCGGCAAACAACATAGCACTCATACAACAGATCGCCGAACACGCCAGCTATATCACGGAGCACGTGGAAAAACTGGTGGAAGCGCGCAAGGTCGCCAACCGCATCGAGAGCGAGCGGGAGAAGGCCATCGCATACCACGACACCGTGGCACCCCTCATTGAGGACACCCGCTATCATGTCGATAAGCTGGAGCTCATCGTCGACGACGAAATCTGGCCCTTGCCGAAGTACCGCGAGATGCTGTTCATCTGCTAATCCGCTGTCCTGTCCCATCATTACGTGTCCGATATGGAAACTTCGATGTTCGACACCCTGCTGAGTCTGCCCTTGTTCCAGGGGTTGGGACACGCAGATCTCACGCGAATCCTCGAGTCCACGCGGCTGGAGTTCGAGACCGCGCACTCGGGCACAATCATTGTTCGGCAAGACCAGCCCTGCACCGGACTGACGTTTATACTAAAAGGCGATGTGACCGTCAGCACCAGCTCGGCAGACCGCACTTGGAGTGTGGAGGAGAAATTGGCAACGCCAGCTGTGATAGGGCTTGAAGTGCTATATGGCACTCTGCGCAGCCACCGCCAAACGCTGACCACCTGCAGCGAGACCCACCTGCTGCAAATGGAAAAGCGAACCGTGGGCGCCCTGACCGCCTACTTCGAGGTCTTCCGCCTGAACGTAATGAACCTCCTGACAACCTCAATCGTGAGGCACGACCTGCTCCATTGGCTTCCGGCCGAGAAGAATCTGAAAGGACGCATCCGGCACTTCATGCGAACCCACGTGCAACGTCCTGCCGGACACAAGGTATTCAACATCTCACAACGCCTGTTAGGAACTTATCTGGGCGAAGACAAACGCTATGTCTCACGTGCCCTGCACGAGATGCAAAAGGCAGGGCTCCTGCAGCTGGAACGCAGGAGTATCAACGTGCCCTCATTCGAAATGCTACTCAGCGCACAACTATAAGTGGCATTCCTTATTAAGAAGAAAACAACTTAAACATACGATTCAACGAATGCGGAATAATCCATTCTATACCAAGCATTATAATACGCCCCACGAGACGCCTCCCTTCAACGAGATACTGCTCGAAGACTACGAACCAGCGATGCTCGAGGGCATAAAGCAGGATGCTGCTTTTATTCAGGGCATCGTCGATAATCCAGAACCTCCGACCTTCGACAACACCATTGCCGTGACCTCGCCCGACGACCTGCTGGAGCGAGTCACTAAAGTCTTCTACAACCTTCTGTCGGCAGAGACGAATGACATGATGGAAGCCCTGGCTCAGAAGATGGCACCCGTCCTTACGGAACATGCCAACAACATGCTTTTCAAAAAGGGCTACTTCCAACGCGTGAAAGCCGTTTACGACCGATTCAAGGCTGGCGAGGAACGTGCTCTGACGGCTGAGGAACAGACGCTCTTGGAGAAGGCGTATGAGGGATTTGTACGGGCAGGTGCCGCGCTGGACGAGGAACATCAGCAGCGCCTGCGTGAAATCAACAACGAGATGGCCCTGCTGACGCTGCAGTTCTCGCAGAACAACCTGAAGGAAACCAACGCCTTTGAACTCCACCTGACCGATGAGAAAGACATCGCCGGATTGCCCGATTCAGCCCGGGAGGCTGCTGCGCTCGCTGCCAAGGAACACGGCAAGGAAGGATGGTTGTTCACCCTCCACGCTCCCAGCTACGGTCCTTTCATCACTTATGCAGACAACCGCGAGTTGCGCCGACAGATGTACATGGCGAAAAATACTATCTGCATCCACGACAACGAACAGAACAACGAGGAAATTGTGCGCAAGATTGTGAACCTCAGACAGGAACGGGCACAGCTGCTGGGCTATAAGACATATGCGGATTTCGTGCTGAAAGAGAGAATGGCAGAGAACGCCGCAAATGTCTACGACCTCCTGGACAAACTGCTGGATGCCTATCTGGAACCTGCGCGCAAGGAACTTGCTGAAATCGAGGCTCAGGCACGCCAAAGTGAGGGCGACGAGTTCCAGCTCCAGCCCTGGGATTTCTCCTACTACGGCCACAAGTTGAAGATGCAGCGCTACAATATTGATGCAGAGATGCTGCGACCTTATTTGGAACTTGCGCGCGTGAAGGAAGGCGTCTTCGGACTCGCCACACGACTCTATGGCATCACTTTCCGCCAGAACCCTGATATTCCTGTCTATCACCCCGACGTCACGGCCTATGAGGTGCTGGACGAAGACGGCTCTTATTTGGCGGTGCTCTACTGCGACTTCTTCCCCCGCAAAGGCAAGCAGTCTGGCGCCTGGATGACGAGTTACAAGGACCAATGGATAGGCCCCGAAGACAACAACCCGACGCCCAACGACCCTGCGACTTGGAAGAACAGCCGTCCGCATGTCTCGCTCGTCATGAACTTCACCAAGCCTACAGATAAGAAGCCAGCCCTGCTCACTCTTGGCGAAGTGGAAACGTTCCTCCACGAATTCGGCCATGCCCTGCACGGCATCTTTGCCAATACCCGTTTTGCTTCACTCTCAGGTACCAACGTCTATTGGGACTTCGTGGAACTGCCCTCGCAGATTATGGAGAATTGGGCCGTGGAGCCAGACTTCTTGAACACATTCGCACGTCACTACCAGACGGGCGAGCCTATTCCACAGGAACTCATAGAACGTATTCAGCAAAGTCGAAACTTCAATGTCGCTTATGCCTGCATCCGCCAAGTCAGCTTCGGGCTGCTGGATATGGCATTCTACACTCTGCAGCGACCCTTCGATGAAGACTTGCAAACCTTTGAGCAGCAAGCCTGGAAGCGAGCACAGCTCTTCCCCTCAATCCCGGGCACGTGCATGACGGTCCAGTTCGGTCATATCATGTCTGGAGGCTACGCTGCGGGCTACTACAGCTACAAGTGGGCTGAGGTGCTTGATGCAGATGCCTTTTCCGTCTTCAAGCAGACAGGTATCTTCAATCGCGCCACTGCCCAGCGCTTCCGCGACTGCATCCTCTCGCGAGGTGGCACGGAACACCCCATGACTCTCTATCGCCGCTTCCGCGGTCAGGAACCAACTATAGACGCATTACTCAAACGAAATGGAATCAAATAAGACCTTAGACCTCCGCTACCTGCGCATGGCACGCATCTGGAGCGAGAACAGCTATTGTATCCGACGTCAGGTCGGAGCGCTTGTCGTCAAGGACAAGATGATTATCAGCGACGGCTACAACGGCACGCCTTCCGGTTTCGAAAATATCTGCGAGGAAGACGGGGTAACAAAGCCCTACGTGCTTCATGCCGAGGCAAACGCCATCACTAAGATTGCACGCTCGGGCAATAACTCCGAAGGTGCTACGCTCTACGTCACCGACTCCCCCTGCATCGAGTGCTCCAAACTCATCATCCAGGCTGGCATACGCCGTGTGGTTTATGCACGAGACTACCGCTTGACCGACGGTATCGACCTCCTGCGGCGAGCACATATCGAAGTGCAGCATCTGCCCATCGAAGGATTCGAGTAAACAAGGCACATTGAACTCACAGAGAAGTATGGGTGATAAAGGGAATCATGGAACAATCAGGTCAAACGGATGATATCCATGTTCACCCCTGTTTATCCCATAGAAAGAAAATTAAAGAAAACCGCCATCCAATGAACACCAAATCACGCCTCGTTCCCTTGCTGCTGGCTGTGGCCGTCGTAGTGGGAATATTGATAGGAACCTTCTATGCCAACCACTTCTCGGGCAACCGCCTGAGTATCATCAACACAGGCAGCAACAAGCTCAACTACCTACTGCAAATCATCGACAACAACTATGTTGACACCGTGAATGTCAATGAGTTAGTCGAAGAAGCTATGCCTGTATTACTCTCGGAGCTCGACCCACACTCCAGCTACATCCCGGCATCGGAAGCTGAGGAGACGAGCGAGGAACTTAAGGGTAGCTTTTCCGGCATCGGAGTGCGATTCACTGTGCAGAAGGACACCGTCAACGTCATGAACGTCATCAAGGGAGGTCCCTCCGAGAAAGTGGGCATCCTCGCCGGCGACCGCATCGTTGCGGCCGACGACAGCACCCTCATCGGAATGGAAAACCGCGAGATCATGAAGCGACTGCGCGGGCCGAAGAACTCCAACGTGAAACTCACCATTGTACGCAATGGGCATCGCCAGCCGCTGACTTTCACCGTGGTACGTGGCGACGTACCCGTCGAGAGCGTAGACAGCTACTTCATGCTCAACGACCGCACAGGCTATATTTCCATCGAGAGTTTCGGTGAAAACACCTATCCGGAGATGCTTGTGGCGCTGGCTCGATTGAGTATGCAAGGAATGAAGGATCTCATCATCGACCTCCGAGGCAACCGAGGAGGGTATATGCAGACCGCTATCATGATGGTTAATGAGTTTCTGCCGGGCGGACAGCTGGTGGTTTATACCGAAGGGCGTCACAGCGAGCGCGAAGAATATCGCACTGACGGACGAGGAACCTTCCAGCAGTTGCCGCTGATTGTGCTGGTGGATGAGGGCTCTGCGTCTGCCTCCGAGATCTTTGCCGGAGCCATTCAGGACAACGATCGTGGCACCATCATCGGGCGTCGTTCCTTTGGCAAGGGACTGGTGCAGCAACCCATTGAGTTCAAGGATGGCAGTTGTGTCCGGCTGACCATCGCCCGCTATTACACACCTGCCGGCCGTTGTATCCAGAAGCCCTATGAGAAAGGCCACGGAGAGGAATATGAGAATGATCTGATAATGCGCTACGAACGAGGCGAGTTCTTCTCGGCAGACAGTATTCATCAGCAAGGACCTGAGTACAAGACCGCCCTTGGACGCACCGTGTATGGCGGAGGCGGCATCATGCCTGATATCTTCATCCCAGAGGACACGACCCTCTATACATCTTATTTCAAGGAAGCACAATGGTCTGGACTCACTATCCAGTTCGCCTTCCTCTACACCGACCAGAATCGCGAGCAGCTCAATAGCTTCGGCTCCGTGGATGAAATGGAGAACTGGCTCCGCAAGCAGAATCTTCTTGAGAAATTTGCACGCTACGGCGAAGAGCACGGGCTACGTCGGCGCAACCTTATGCTTCAGCGCAGTGCACCGCTCTTTGAACGCAGCTTGATTTCCAACATTATCTACAACGCACAGGATCAAGCTTGGCGCCTTCAGTTCCTGAGTAAGGAGGACCCTGCCGTGCAGCGAGCTTTGCAACTGATGAAGGAGGGCAAGTCCGTGCCAGAGGCACCTGCCGAAGAGAAGGGGAAAGACACGAAGACCGCGGCGCTCGATCTCCAGGGAATCGGCGAAGCGCGTCCTGCTGTTCTGAATCTTCACCTTGCCCACTTGACCGCATGACGACCACTGTTCCCATAGTCAATCTTGACGAAAAGACCTACGCCAAGCAAGAACTGCGTCAAAAAGTGCGTAGGCGAAGGGCCGGCTACTCGCAAGATGAGCTGGACGGACTCTCGCTGCTGGCCACCGCCAAGTTGCTCAAGACACTCCACTGGAAAGAAGCGCACACCGTGCTCCTCTACCACTCGCTGCCCGATGAGCTATCCACCGGCCGCCTGATTCAGCGCGCTGTGGAACAGGGCAAACAAGTGCTACTGCCCGTGGTGGTGGGCGATGACCTGGAACTTCGCGAGTACACCTCTGAGCAGCAGTTGGCGGAAGGTGCATTCCACATTCGGGAGCCCCAGGGAGAAGCCTTCACGGACTACGATGCCATAGACCTCGCCGTGGTTCCGGGGGTGGCTTTTTCTTCGGACCTTTTCAGAGTAGGCCGTGGTCGAGGTTACTACGATCGCTTGCTCCCTCGCCTCACTAAGGCTGTGAAATGTGGTATTTGCTGGCCTTTTCAATTTTTTCAGCAGGTTCCAACAGAACCGCACGATGTCCGTCTGGATGCCATTATCGTTTGATTCCAGCACAAAGAGGCAGCACAAAAGTCCACACGAAAATGCTACATTCCGTGGCCTTCCTCAACTAAAGATGATGTTCTCGATGACCTGTGCACCCACAAACTCATTCAGTCGCTGAGCCAACTGGCGCCGGCTGGCCATCAACTCCTGACGCAGCACCGAGGACTGCAAGCGAATATAGAGTACGCCACCGCGAATCTGAAGCGAAGAAGTCAGGTTCGCTATCCCCTGCCCCATCACCTCCGGCCAGGCTTGGATGAGGCGATACTCGTTGTAGGGTGTCTCCAAGCCTTCTTCGCGTAGGAAATGTTGAATGAGCGTTCCCACTTGCTCTGCTTTCTGCTTTCTCATTCCGTAATCGTCCCTCCCTGGACGTGGAACAATCGATAGTCGCTGTCCATTCGGGTCAGGATTTGATCCAGATGGTCGCGATTCGTATCCGTAACAAAGATTTGTCCAAAGCTATCGCCAGAAACCAAGTGCACAATCTGTTCCACCCGCTGTGCGTCCAGCTTGTCGAAGATATCGTCCAGCAGAAGAATGGGGGTGGTCTGGCTGCCTGTGCGGCGTAGGAAGTCAAACTGAGCTAACTTCAAGGCGATGAGGTAGGTCTTGTTCTGGCCCTGAGAGCCTTCCCGTTTGATGGGGAAGCCGTCCAGTGTCATCTCCAATTCGTCTCTGTGGACACCATGCAGCGAGTAGCCAATGATGAGATCCTTCTGGCGGTCGCGCTGAATGATGTCCAGCAAGGGGCCGCGCTGGGCGTGAGAAACGTAGTTCAGCCCAACCGTCTCTCGCTCCTGGCTGATGCGGGCATAGATGTTCTGAAAAATGGGTTCGAACTCCTCCACGTAGTGCTGGCGTGCCTCAAAGATAACTTGACCGTGGCGTGCCATTTCCTCTTCCCACAGCGCCAGAACCACCGGGTCTGGACCAGGTTCCTCCATTTTCAGTAGGGCGTTGCGCTGTTGCAGGGCATTGTTGTAGCTCACCAGTGCTTCGAGGTAGCGGTGATTCGTCTGTGAGATGACCACATCAAGGAAGCGTCGGCGCTCCTCGCTGCCACCGGCAATGAGCAACCCGTCGAGTGGCGAGACAACAACGAGCGGAATTAGCCCGACGTGCTCTGTCAGTCGCTTGTAGGGTTTCTTATTACGTTTCAGCTGTTTCTTCTGCCCGCGCTTCATTCCCAAGTATATGACCTCTGTTGACCCATCTTCGCGCTCGAAATCCCCCTGCAACACGCAGAAGTCCGCATCATGTCGGATGCAGGCAGAATCCACGCTCGTGGTGGTGCTCTTGCATAGCGCCAAGAAGTGGATTGCATCGAGGACATTAGTCTTGCCCTCGCCATTAAAGCCTATCAGGCAATTCATCTTAGGCGAGAGTTCAAGGTCCGCTTGAGCGATGTTTTTGTAGTTCAGAATAGAGATTTTGCGTAAAATCATGGGCATCGAGGCTCGAAAACGGGGGCAAAAGTACGATTTATTGCCCGAAAAACGAAATAATCGCGCAAAAAGTTGAACAAACCAAAGAATTTAAGTAATTTTGCACCGCTTTTTGACGCGAGACACACGCGCATGAGCAATTAAATTAAGGTACAAATTCATAAAAACTCATATAAAATGGCAAAACAACAAAAACAAGTCGCTCCTCAGGACATCGAGGCAGTAACCAAGACCGAAGCATTCTTCGAAAAGTATCAGAAGCAAATCCTCTATGGCATCTGTGCCATTGTCGTCATTGCGGCAGCTTGGATCGGATATGTGCAGTTCCTGCATAACCCGAAAATCCAGAAGTCCAATGAGGCACTGGCAAAGTGCGAGAACTACTTTAACGCCGACAACTATGACAAGGCACTGAACGGCGACGGCCAAGGTTGCATTGGATTCTTACAGGTGGCCAAGGAATATGGCAGCACCAAGGCTGGTAATCTGGCTCACCTCTATGCCGGCATCTGCTACGCGCAGACCGAGAAGTGGGAAGAAGCCAAGGACGAGCTCGAGAAATTCAGCACCAAAGACGATGCAATCATCTCCCCTGCTTCGCTCGGACTGCTGGGCAACGTGTACGCCAATCTAGGACAGAACGACAAAGCCATCGAATATTTCTTGAAGGCTGCCAAGAAGGCTGACAACAACAGCCTCTCTCCCAACTACCTCATTCAGGCCGGTCAGCTCTACGAAGCACAGGGCAAGCCCCAAAAGGCTCTGGACTGCTACCGCGAGGTAAAGACCAAGTACCTCAACTCCATGGCCTACCAGGAGATTGACAAGTACATCGAGCGCCTGAGCGAGTAATCATTGACGCGAATCACCAAATCCGTAATCATCTATGGCTTCCGCCCTACACAATCTCTCCTCCTACGATGCTACCACTGTACCCTCAGCCGAAGACATGAGTTTTGGTATTGTCGTGGCAGACTGGAACGAGCACTATACCTATGCTATGGCCGAGGCTGCCATCGAGGCACTGAAGGCCAACGGCGCAAGTGAGGAGAACATCCTTGTCAAGCATGTACCTGGCAGTTTCGAACTCGTCTATGGCGCAGCCTGGATGATGGAGAACGAGGACGTCGATGCTATCATTGCCATCGGATGTGTCATACGCGGCGATACGCCTCATTTCGACTACATTTGTCAGGGAACCACCCAAGGTCTGGCAGAACTGAACCTACATGCCGAGGTGCCTGTCATCTACGGACTGCTGACCTGCAACACACCGGAGCAGGCCGAGGAACGTTGCGGCGGACGGCTGGGCAACAAAGGCACAGAATGCGCCATCACCGCCATCAAAATGGTGGCTTATGGCGATGAATGACCTGGCGAAGCAAGGCTGCAACGAGGAATAACCAAACTCCCCTCCCAACCTCCCCAAAAGGGGAGGGGTTTCGCACTCCCATCAGAAGCCCCTTCTCTTTTGGGGATTACTTTTAGGTTACATCCCATATTTCAAAATTGTCAGCATCACCATCCCTCATTCCCCCTCGTCCCGTTCGTTTCTTCCGCGATTTTATCGCGGCTCCCCCCTTACTCCAACAATCATGGCAAAAGAAAAACAACGCACCATCAACATCAAGAATCGCAAAGCCGAGTTCGACTACTTCTTGATGGAGAAATACACAGCAGGACTTGTCCTTACTGGCACGGAAATAAAGAGCATCCGCCTGGGCAAGGCAAGCCTTGTTGACACCTACTGCATCATCCTCGCCGGTGAGGTCTGGGTGAAGAATATGAATATCGCTCAATACTTCTACGGAACCTATAACAACCACGCCGCCCGGCGCGACCGCAAACTTCTGCTCAACCGCCGCGAAATCCGCCGCCTGCAGAACGCCATCAAGAGCCCCGGCACCACCATCGTGCCCACCCTCCTCTTTATCGACGAAAATGGGCGCGCCAAGCTCGACATCTATCTCGCACGAGGCAAGCACAGCTACGACAAGCGCGAGACCCTGAAGGAAAAAGAAGACCGCAAGGCCATCGACCGGCAATTCAAGCATAGCTACTGAGCTGCGCGCGCGATGACTTTACTTAGGTTATAAAGTACCTTATTCTTAACCTCTTCCCGTTATATCTAACCTCTTCCCAACTCCTTCTCTTTCAGCCCTACTCCATCAACTCACACACCATCCGCACAATGAACACGACCCTCCAATCAGCACTTCATGACCATCGCCCACTTGTCCTCGACGGAGCCATGGGAACAATGATTCAGTCCTA
>ONJJ01000035.1 GCA_900318115.1 uncultured Prevotellaceae bacterium
GGAGCATCCCGATGTTGCCACGTCCTATAACAACATCGGCTCTGTCTATTACAGCCAAGGCGACTATGCCAAGGCGTTGGAGTACGATCAGAAGGCGCTGGCGATTAGGGAAAAGGTGTTCGGCACGGAGCATCCCAATGTTGCTACGTCCTATAACAAAATCGGCAATGTCTATGGCAGCCAAGGCGACTATGCCAAGGCGTTGGAGTACTATCAGAAGGCGCTGGCGATTAGGGAAAAGGTGTTAGGGTCGGAGCATCCCGACACAAAGATAACTATAGAGAACATTGAAAATATTGAGAAGAGAAGGATTACTTCAAATCCAGAGAGGATGAAAGACCGTGTGTTCACAGAAACAGTCGTTGATGGAAATGGAAGAAAAGATAATGTTAAGTTGTGCGAATAGACTGACGTGAAGCGTATCAAGAAAATGTTAAACGAAGAATAATCACGATATGGCGCAACAGCAATTCAGATACTTTGCCTTTATCAGCTACAGCTCCAAGGATACTGAGTGGGGCAAGCGGGTGCAGCAGAAGTTAGAGCACTACCGCATGCCGGCAACGCTGTGCAGTGAGCACGGATGGGAGCGTACACCTATCAAGCCGGTGTTCTTTGCACCTACGGATATCCAGCCCGGCGGGCTGACGGAAGAGCTGCAGGAACGCCTGAGGGCGTCAAGGAACCTGATTGTCATCTGCTCGCCCAACTCGGCACAGTCGGAGTGGGTGGGCAAGGAGATAGAGTTCTTCCACAGTCTTGGGCGTACGAAGCAGATACACTTCTTCATCGTGGACGGAGTGCCACATAGCGGCGACAAGGCTACGGAGTGCTTCAACCCCGTTGTCGATAGGCTGGGGCTGCCCGAGATATTGGGCGCCAATATCCACGAACAGACACAGACCTATCCCTACACTCGCATACCGTGGGCAAGGATGAACAGGGAGAGGGCATACGTGCAGCTGGTGTCGAAGCTGCTGGGCGTAGAGTTTGACGCCATCTGGCAGCGGCACAAGCGGCTGCTGATCCAGAAAATGGTGGCGTATGCTGTCGCCATACTGGCTGTGCTGGCAGCACTCGTCGGCGTATGGGTGGCCAATCAGCCAGTGGATGTAAAAGTAAGGCTCAATGAGGCCTCCGTTCATAACGGCTATCTTCCTCCGCTGAGAGACGCCGTTGTCACGCTTATGTTAGACAACGAGACCAAGTCGGATACCGTACAAACGCTTGACGGCTGTGCGTTATTCTCCAACATCCCCCATCGGTATCTCAACAAGGAGGCTCGCATGACGATGACCTGCCAGGACTTTATGAACATCGACACCACTCTTGTCCTGACCAAGGATGTCGTGCTGAATATCCAACGTGATGCGGCTGTTTACGGCGATGTGCATTTCCGGCTGTGGAATCCGGAGACGGAGCAGGCTGTTGCCGGGACTGAGTTGGAGGTGGCAGGACAGAAAGTTATCTCAGACAACATTGGGCGCGTTTCGCTCTTCGTTCCGTTGGGGGAGCAAAGGAGTGTTTATCAGGTGGCATCTTCCGTGCCGTTGGCAAACGACACCATCTATATGCCGTGCGGTCCGGATGACGTTATCTTAGCTAAATAACCAAGCGTATGAAAAGAAATTCTATCTTATTAGGGCTCCTACTGATATGTATGGCGGCCACAGCTGGGGGCATCGCTGCCGCGACTTCCGGTATGGAGGTCCCGCAGGAACTGGCCCAGCGCTGTTTCGACTTGTTGCCACCGGACTTCCAGGAAATCATCGTCCGTTCGTGAAAAACAATCTCAGGGATTGGCTCTTTACCATTCCCCTCAGTCATCTTATGGCTCGCCCCACACCATTTCCGGGAATGGGGCGAGCCTCTGTTACTTAATCTTACGTGAGTTCGGTATAAGCTTTATGCAATTAATCTGGTTTTGTCAATGATCTGGCTGATGTATCCTCTGCCGCCATCATCGACTCTTCCTCCGGAATCTCATAATGCTTGACAGTCCTGTCTTGCAGAAAAATCCTGTTGAGCGTAAATGCCAGCGACTCCAGTGTCTTTTCCCGTACCTTTGGCTTCAATTCACATTCCCAGATGGTAATGGAGTGCCAGCCCATCGAAGCCAGTTCACGCTGTACTCTCGTGTCCCGCTCCTGATTCCTCCGTATCTTTGCCACCCAGAAATCCCGATTCGTCTTCGGAATCTTGCAACACTCGGAACTCTCAATGTAATCACTCCCCTCGACTTCCATCTCCCATTTTTCACTTTTCACTCTTTCACTTTTCACTTGTGGCTCTGCCACATTGTGTCCGTGCCAGAAGCAGCCATTCACGAATATACACGTCCTGTACTTTCGCATCACGATATCAGGTTTCCCTGGCAATCGTGGATGATTCAGTCTATAACGATACCCATGACCCCAAAGCCAGCGACGCACCACCATCTCCGGCTTCGTATCTTTGCCGCGGATGGCAGCCATATTAGCGTGGCGTTGTTGGGAGGTGAGGGTGTCCATTGTTTTGCACAATTACTAGCAAATTATACTGAAGTCCATATTTGCACTATTTATAATGGGCTATACAGGTGGCTACATACTCCGCCATCTTCACAGGCACAGCATTACCGATGGCTTGCTCCACGGATGAAGTTGTTCCCACAAATTCAAAAGACTCGGGGAAAGACTGGATGTAACTGCGTTCCTTGGTAGTCAGGACATGTACCTTAGAGAGGTCGCTGGTCTTGTCAGCCGGATGGATAACGTAATTAGCAGGAATAGGCCTGTTGACACTTCTTATCGTTGACAATGGCTCATCAACGGAGAAGATAGCCCGACGTTTGTATGTGCGCGGATGCTGATAGATGTATTCTGCATCAAGCGGTTTGTCCTCAAAATACTTTCTAACAGTCATCCGCTCTTTAGATAAGCCAGACAATAGCCTTTCCAAAAGGAAATCGTCATTCTCGCCAAGTTTGCCTATCACGAAGTATCTCCGCCGCATCTGTGGGACGCCCATATAGCTGGCATCCAAAACATGCTTGGTTATACCATATCCTGCTGATTTGAAGATTGCAAGAACCTCCTCAAAAACTGGTGACTTTTCTATGTTATAGACGTTCTCCATCACAAACCATTGTGGACAAACTTCCGAAACAATCTGTCCGTATTTTAGAGTTAGGTTAGCCCGTTTGCCTCTAAACTCCCGCTTACCCGCAATGGAGAAGTCTTGGCACGGAGGACCACCGATGATCATGTCAGGATGAAGGTCATGCAACTCAGGTGCAATATTTTCCGTTGACAAGTCTTTCTTGTAGATGGGGTGCTGAAAGTTACGCTGATAAATGTCAATAGCAGGCTGCCAGTAGTCGTAAGCAGCCACTATCTGGAAACCTGCGTTCTGAAAACCCAGGCTCATTCCTCCGCATCCAGAAAACAAGTCAACTACCCTCATTCTCTTCTATATACTTTTTAATGCAGTTGGCGATGTATTCGGCCAATTTCACAGGAACTGCATTACCGATAATCTGATTGAGATTAGTCTTTGTTCCTTCCCAAATGAAGTCCTTAGGGAAGGTCTGAACCCAACTGCGTTCCTGATAAGTAAGCGTTCTGATGTCAGGGGTGAGTGGAGCAGAATCAGCCGGATGACCTTTGTAGCCTTTGGGTACAGGACGGTCTACACCCCGAATAGTCATAGCAGGCTCGTCGATGCTGTAAATGCCACGACGAGAATAATTTGTAGGCACACGAAAATAGTGCTTGAAACCCAAGGAGTCGCCAAAATAGTCTCGCATTGTCATCGGCTTTTCACTTTGTCCTCTCTTGAAGATTTCCTCAGCATCTCCATCTTTGCCACCGAGCACTCCAAAGGTGATGAAACGCATTCGTTTCTGAGGAACACCGCACTTGCTGGCATCCAAGACAAGTTGGGTCAACCCGTATCCAGCATCTTTGAAAATTTTATTTACGACTTTCAACGTCTTGCTCTTCTCAATGACAGCCACATTCTCCATCAAGAAATATTTGGGTCTGATATGTTCCACAATCTTAGCAAAGGAAACAGTAAGAGCAGCCCTTCCTCCATTCTCGTTCATGTGGCCCGCCGTAGAATAGTCTTGGCAAGGAGGGCCTCCAATAATTATATCAGGATGAACTGCTTCTAAGTCAGTCAGGTCATCAGTGTCGCTCAAATCCCGTTTGACTGCAGGATGGTTGAAATTCTTTTTGTAAATGTTCAGTGCCACATCCCACCAATCGAAGGCAGAAGCAATGTGATACCCTGCATTCTGGAAACCTAATGAAAGACCTCCACAACCGCAAAACAAGTCTATTACTTTATAATCTTCTGTCTTCATTTTACTTTTCACTAATCAGTTTCTTATATAGTTTTAGAAGAGCTTTTGTGACTTCTTCATCGGTCATTCCTGTAAAACCATATGCTTTCATTACAGCTTTGTCATTGTCAAGATGGGCTTTCTTCAAATCATCAGGCATTGTCACAACATCGTAAAGGTCAGCCAGACTACTTTCCGGATACCTTTCCCTCATTTCCAATATCTTCTTAGCTGTTGTCTCTATTGCTTCTTTGTCTTTTTGTGAAACATCTGGCCAAGGGAAATTATTGAATACCACATCAGTGCTATAGCGAGGACGGAAATCCTTATAGCCGCATATCGCTTTAGTCCATATCATGTGTACTTTGCTCTGTAGCACACCAAAATGATAGAAGGTTGCTCCAGGCATCAGCTTAACCAGATTACTGAATAGTTTCTTTGTTGTTTCCTTCACTTCCACGTATTCCATCGGGATGTAATCGCGGTTCTCAGAGGTAACTTCTGGGATCACTATGAAATCTTCCTCAGGAATGTTGGTTACATGGAACTTGGTCGGGAAGTCTGCTAGTTTCCGTGTGCCTGCGTCACTACTCCTTCTTCTCGCCTCCTGCACTTTCTCCCGACGTTCCATACTCAGTGGCATCTTTCTTAACTCCGATGGGGGGCAGTTTGCAAGCCACAGGAAATATCTGCGATGCCCTTTTATGAGTTCATCGGCACCATACCATTCATAGAAATACTTTTCAGCAAGTGGTTCTGCTTTGATAAAATCTGCTTTCTGTTGAGGTCTAAACAAAAAGTTACCACCGTCAATTGGCTTGTTTCCAATTCCTGTGCTGGGTACTTTACACAGAGGTTTACTTGGCCGTGAAGCAACAAGTATGTTTTCTTCGTCCCTCAGATAAGGGCTGATGTTTTCTGCCATTCTTGGTGCTTCGTCTTCTGTCCCCGAATAAATCATTTTTGGACTACAAATCTCGGTACACCCAAATCCTATAATAGTGCAATGGACCTGAGCATTATTCCTGGCTTCACTGTACCATTCGAACGGAAGGTATGCATAGTAAATCTTGATACCATATTTCTCCAAAAGACTTTTCCATAGCAAAGAAACCTGTTCGCCACGGGTTATATTAATTGTTGACACAAAAGAAACTTTGATATTTGTGCCCTGTATGTACCTTGCAGCCTTAAAGAACCAACCAGAGACATAATCGAGATTTCCTGGCTGGGCACTGTCAGTTCCTATGAGTTTTTCCAACTCTTCTTTCTGTTCCTTCTTTCTAGTCTTTTTCCCTTTGAATGGCGGATTGCCTATGATATACGACAACTTGTCGGAAGCAATAATCTCATTCCAATCCTTTGTCAATGCATTTGCATGCTGCACATGTGAATAACTTTTCAGAGGTAGGAATTCCAAATCCTTCAGAACGATGTCTTCCGTTTCTTTCATCATCTGAGCCTCTGCTATCCATAGTGCTGCTTTTGCAACTGTAACGGCAAAATCGTTCACCTCCATTCCGTAGAAATGCTCTATTTTCACCTTGATAGGACTAAAATCTCCATTCATGGATAAAGTCCCGTCACTAAGCATCTTCAATACCTCGTTTTCAAGCTTGCGTAGGGACAGGTAGGTTTCAGTCAAGAAGTTGCCTGACCCACAAGCAGGATCAAGAAATTTCAGTCCTCCTATCTTCTTTTGGAAGGACTGCAATGCTTGCTTACGCTTCTTGTCTATCTTGATTTGCAGGATGTCTTTAAATTCTCTACTGAGCTCATTCATGTAAAGTGGATCAATTACCTTATGGATGTTCTCAACAGAGGTATAGTGCATGCCTCCTATTTCTCGAGTCTCAGGATTCATGGTGTCCTCAAATAGCGCACCAAAAATAGTGGGTGAGATACCGCTCCAGTCAAAACCAGCGCTACATTCGATAAGTAAAAGATTGGCTATGGACTCCGTGAACTGAGGAATCTCTATCTTCTCTTCCTTGCTGAAAAGACCTCCATTGACATAGGGAAATCTACTTAAAGATTCTTCCATGTAGGGGTCGCGTTCATGCTCTTCTGTATCAAGCACATCAAACAGGTCCTGAATCGCCTTGCGCATTTGGGAAGGTTTATAGGCCATCAGATAGTCGTGAAAAGCACTTCGGTTATCACCAAACAAAAGACTCTTCTCTGCAAACAAGCAGAAGACCAGACGGATGCAAAGCACATTCAGGGAATGTAGTGCCTGGGGAGTATCTGGATTGTGATACTGCTGGTGGAGTTCGTTATACAGTTTTCCTATCAGTTCACCTGCCTTGACGGATAGTTCCTTTTCACGCCGCAATGAAGTCGTATTGTCATCTACAAGAAACTTTAGCAGGTAGTACTCGCGCTCCAGGTTTTCAAGAAGTATCTCCATAGGTTCAGCCTGAGGCTGTTCCATATCGTAAACCTTGAAGGACTTGAAGTTGCAGGTCACTATCCATCGGGGGTATTGTGAGTATGATAGCCCTCCCACATAACGCTGTGCCTGTTCGTATGGAGTCAATTTGTCGCCATCGCTTTGTTTTCCTGCCGCTTCCAAGTCCTTTTTGATTTCCTTCTGCTCTATTATTACCTTCGTGGAAGGAATATAGGCATCAATGAAATTAGTACTCTTCAGATGCACGGGCAGTTCAAACTGAATGAAGTTTGCAGGAACCTCAACTCCGAATATATCATGCAGCAACTGATACCAGAAAGGTTGTGTCTCACCTTTCTCGTATCCGCGCCCCTTCCATGTTTCCACGAATCGACGGGCTGCTGCCTGTTTATTATTATTTGCCATTATTATTCTTCAAAATAATCTGAATCTAACTTCTTAACTTCATACACTTTCTTCTCGCTGACACCGACGTTGTATTCAATCATGTAGTCAGCGAGGGTCTTGCCATCAATAAGCACTATCTTCTTGCTGGCTTTTTCTGCTGTTTCCTTAGCACCGGCCGTGAACTTACTAGTAGTGATAAACACTCCTTTTGAAGCTTTTTGCTCATCAAGTGCACCGATAAATTTATGTATCTCTGGCTTGCTGACAGGATTATCGGTATATCGCTTAGCTTGGATGTAAATCTTGTCAAGACCAAGGGCATCCTCTGGTATAATGCCATCCACCCCATTGTCGTGACTGGTAGGCGTTACAATAGCCATTTCTTTATTCCGGCTGCCAAATCCCATATTCAAGAGCAGGTCGAGCACCAACTTTTCAAAGAAGTTTGGACTCATATCCAAGACTCTCTGCAGTAAATCAGCTGCCAAATCATCGTTGATACTCTTGAAAGCAACATCCATCTGTTCTGTTGGAGTCATCTCCCCCAACTTCTCCTCTATTTCCTTCTTTTCAGCGGTACTATCTACCTTTGACGCAACAGGCATGTGGGCATACTCTGCGTATTCAGGATATTGCAGCAGGTCTTCCTGCCGCAGGTCTGTATGCGATTGCAGGTAGTCCTTGCCTCTTTGGGTAATGCTATATATTCCTCTCTGGGGAATTTCAATGAAGAGCGCACGGCGAAGCCACTGACGGCACCATCCTATTCGATCGTTGAGTTGGAAGGCTGAACCGCTCTTCGTCTTCAGTGAGCAATCCTCCTCTGTAAGATTGAAGTGCTTAACCAATGCATCCTTCATTTCTTTTGTACTGACATCCTTGTCCTTCAACTGAATCAGAAACGGATATAGGAAATCTTCAAATTTTGGTATTGCCATATTCCTATTATTTTTCTTGTGACAGAAGGTATTGTTTATATTCCCTCACAAACAATTCTCGTATATCGACCTCTAGCAAGTCTGCTATTTTGAGAATTGTAGCGAGGTCGGGCTGAGAAGAGTTGGTACACCACTTACTAACGGTAGAAGGGGTGACACCCATTTCACCTGCCAGCCACCGAGCTGTTTTCTTCTTCTCGAACAGAACCATCTTTATTCGGTTAATATCTTCCATATATTATATATAATGTAATGTTTACCCTGCAAAGGTAGTGAAATTCTTTCAATTTCTGCCACTCTCTTTTAAATAATCGTGGTTATAGGCCCTTCTTTTATGCTTTTTTATGTGTTTTTGCTGTTCATATATCCACCAAATATGGTTTTCTTGATGATTAGCGGAGGCAACTTCAAACCACATACCTAAATCTGGTATTTGGTTTACTTCTCCTGCTTACCGCTTTGAGATAATGCCCCTTGTTTTCGCTGTCATCTTTGCGAAAACATTTCTTGAACTCACAAATAATCTCTCTACGTTTCAGAAGGTAACGCAGGGTCACTTTTGCTTCAAAAAGGTCACTTGAAGGTCACCGTGAAAAGAAAAAGCACTTGCGAGAAACTCGTAAGTGCTTGATTTTTCGATGTGGACCAGCTAGGGCTTGAACCTAGGACCTCCAGATTATGAGTCTGTTGCTCTAACCAACTGAGCTACAAGTCCAGCGCAGACGGACGGGGTGTTTCGAGCCGTTGCGGGTGCAAAAGTAGTGTAAAATTAGCGAACTGCCAAAAAAAACAGCAACTTTTTGTTCCTAAAGGGGTGCGAGGGAGTGAAATGGGTGATTTCACTCCTCGTAGAAGGGGAGGAAAGTGGTGCAATTCCTTGCTCGGGGAAGGTAGGCGGATGCGAGCTATTCCTCCAGGGTATCAAGGTGGGCGAGGGTCTGCAAACGACGCATGGCTGCGGTGTCGTTCTTGGGACAGATCATCAGCACTCCATCCTGCTCTGCCACGACAAATCCCTCGAGACCACTTATGACAGCGAGATGACCGCTGGACAGCCGAACGAGGTTGTCGGAAGCATCATCGAAAAGAGCCTCGCTATGCAGCATGACGTTTTTTCGGCCATCGGTCTTGACGTCCGTAGGCGGCACGGGAGTGTTTATCCGCGGTGCATGGAGCGCATCGGTGCTCAGACACTGCCAAGTACCCAAGTCAGCCCATCCGAAGTGGCAGCGCTGGACGTAGCGGTGCTCGGTGTGCTCCAGGAGGGCATACTCGAGAGAGAGGTTTGGCAGGGCGGTGTAGAAACGGGGAGTCTCGTCCGTGGTGGCGGTGGCGCCGAGGTTGGCCAGTTCGGGGAAATCATCACGGTACTCGGGCACGTGCTTGAGGATGTTGCTGAGCATATATTGTGCACCGAAGACAAAGAGTCCTGTGTTCCAGAGGAATTCACCGCTTTCACAGAATATCGTGGCGAAGTCCAGACCGGGCTTCTCGGTAAAGGTCTTGACACGGAAGATATTTGGCGAGCGCCGCGCGGGTTCCCCTATCTGAACGTAGCCATAGCCCGTCTCGGGGCGCGTGGGTATGACTCCGAGGGTGATGACTCCTTCGTTGCTGCTGGCTATATCGAGGGAATGCAGGATGTCTGCGGCAAAGGCATCGTTGTCATAGATCTCCTGATCGGAAGGTGTGACGATGATGCGTGCCTCTGGACAGATATTGGCGATGGCACTGGTGGCCCAGGCTACGGGTGCCAGCGTGCCACGGCGCACGGGTTCTGCCAGCACCTGGCAGCGTGGCAGCTGGGGCAGCTGCTCGTGCAAGAGGGGGAGGTAGCTCTCCTGAGTGGACACATAGATGTTCTCCGGACGGATGAAGGTGGCAAAGCGGTCGTAGGTCTGCTGGATGAGGGTCCTTCCGCTGCCTACAAGATCCAGATATTGCTTGGGACATTTCTCGCGACTGACGGGCCAAAGTCGGCTGCCTACGCCACCTGCGAGAATCAGGCAAAAATTGTTAGTCGTTTTGTTCATGGAAGACGGTTTTGTGCGTAATCTTTTCGCTAAGGTAAGCTGTTTTTCGCATTCGGGCAAACTTCTTTTACTATTTTTCACCAAAAAAGCTAGTTTTTCGTAGAAAATAACTACTTTTGCACGGTCTACTTGTCAAATCAAGTCTTAGAAACCTCCAAAATGAACGTTAAAATCGAAGAAAGCTGGGGCGCGCGACTCTGCTCAGAGTTCTCTCAGCCCTATTTTGCTGAGTTGGCCGCTTTCGTGCGCCAGGAATACGCAGCCGGGGAATGCTATCCCCCCGGGAGCCGAATCTTCAACGCTTTTGCCCAGACGCCCTTCGAGCAGGTGAAGGTCGTCATCCTGGGACAGGACCCATACCACGAGCCAGGTCAGGCCATGGGTCTGTGCTTCTCTGTGCCGGACGGGGTGATGTTGCCTCCTTCGCTGAAGAACATCTACGAAGAGATCCACAGCGAGTTCGGCACTCCCCCACCTTCCTCGGGCGACCTCACGCGCTGGGCTCAACAAGGAGTGCTCTTGTTAAACGCCACCCTGACTGTGCGCCGCGGGCAGGCCGGCTCACACCAGCGACGTGGATGGGAGACCTTCACGGACGCTGCCATCCGCGCGTTGGCCTCGGAGCGCGAGCACTTGGTGTTCCTACTCTGGGGCAGCTATGCGGGACAGAAGGCCGCTTTCATTGATCCCCAACGCCACCTGGTACTGCGTTCGGCTCACCCCTCCCCCCTTTCGGCCTACCGCGGCTTCTTCGGCAACCATCACTTCCAGCTCTGTAATGATTATCTTATAAGGTATGGACAGAGACCCATTGAGTGGTAGTTTTTTTTCAAGTTTAGAGTTTAGGGTGGCATCAAAGGAAACGATTGAGTATCGTTTTCGAAGATGACTTCTCAGCGCTCAGAGGATGCAAGACAAGTTTACTTAGTCACAGCAGCCGACGTTAAGCGCGTGAGGGAAAAGAGTTTAGAGTTTAGAGTTTAGAGTTTAGAGTAGTTTTAAAGTTGAGAGTTGAAAGTAGTTTAGAGTTTAAAGTGAAACAGATTCCTATACTTGAAGTGGGCGAAGTGTTGATTTCCACGTCCATCCTGACTGAGAAGTTCTGCTGCGACCTCAGTGCCTGCGGCGGTGCTTGCTGCATCGAGGGCGACGCCGGCGCCCCCGTGAGCATAGAAGAGATTGGCGAGATCGAAGACTCGCTGGATGCCGTATGGTCCCTGATGTCCGCTCAGGCACAAGCCGTCGTGGATCGTCAGGGTGTTGCCTACACCGACGCTGAGGGCGATCTGGTAACCTCCATCGTCAACGGCAAGGACTGCGTGTTCACCTATTATAATTACCCCCCTCACACGGTGGAAGGACTGCCTCCGGGATGTTGCCTTTGCGCCTTGGAGAAGGCTTGTCGCGAAGGTCGCTCGCGCTTCATGAAACCAATCTCTTGCGCCCTCTATCCCATCCGCGAGAAGCGTTTCTCCGGCGGGCTCGTCGGTCTGAACCTGCATCGCTGGGCTGTCTGCGACGCGGCCTTCCGCAAGGGGGCCGAATTGGATATCCCCGTTTACCGCTTTCTCCGCGAACCCCTCATACGCCGATTCGGCAAGGAATGGTACCACGAACTGGAAATCGTGGCTGAAGAGTTCGAGAAGACTTACTCAGAAGGGTGACGCTGCTTCGCAGCCGGTAAGAGAGCTCTATCCGGCAGAAAAAGGAATGAGAAGAAGGATAAAACTGAGTTATCTGCCGCAAAGTTGTGGCCGGGGACGAAAAAAAATGCTATTTTTCACTTGAGTTTCGGGAATTATACTTATCTTTGCCGCAGAAAAACTCCTTTACGGAGCTAATTACTTAAAGTCCACTTTTACCAACCATAATCAAATCTACCACCTCCATGCGCACCGACAGCTTTCTCCATCGTGCATTCCACCTATACTACGATGGTTTCCGTTCGATGACTCTCGGACGGACGTTGTGGCTCATCATAGGCATCAAACTCTTCATCATGTTTGCCATTCTGAAGGTGTTCTTCTTCCCAAACTTCCTCCGGCAAAACGCCGAGAAAGGAGGCGAGGCAGACTTCGTTGCCGCCGAGCTCGTGGAAAGAGGGGTGAATAAATGACGACTATCTCCCAAACTTTAAACCCTTAACTAATAATGCTACATCTCCTCTCCATCGATCCTGCCGCTGTTGACTGGGCACGAGCGCAGTTCGCCCTCACAGCTGCCTACCACTGGCTCTTTGTCCCTCTGACATTGGGCCTGGCCGTCATTATGGCCATAGCAGAAACCATTTACTATCGCACGGGCGATGTCTTTTGGCGGCGGACGTCGCAGTTCTGGCAACGTCTGTTCGGCATCAATTTCGCCATGGGCGTGGCCACGGGCATCATCCTGGAGTTTGAGTTCGGCACGAACTGGTCGAACTACTCTTGGTTTGTGGGTGACATCTTCGGTGCGCCGCTGGCCATTGAGGGCATCGTAGCCTTCTTCATGGAATCGACCTTCGTGGCTGTTATGTACTTCGGCTGGGAAAAGGTATCGAAAGGCTTCCACCTCGCCTCTACATGGCTGACGGGATTGGGTGCCACCATCTCCGCCTGGTGGATTCTGGTGGCAAACTCCTGGATGCAATACCCTGTTGGCTGTGAGTTTAATCCCGACACCATGCGCAATGAGATGGTGTCGTTCTGGGATGTGGCCTTCTCGCCTTATGCCGTGGACAAGTTCTTGCACACGGTCATCTCCACCTGGATCATCGGTGCTGTGTTTGTCGTAGCCGTGTCGGCCTGGTACCTGCTGAAGCACCGAGAGGCAGAACGTCGCATAGCATTGGAAAGCATAAAGATTGCTGCCGCTGTGGGCTTCGTGGCCTCCGTCGGAGCTGCCATCACGGGCGACGAAAGTGCCTACAAGGTGGCCGAAGTGCAGCCGATGAAACTGGCAGCCATGGAGGCACTGTACAATGGAGGAAAGGACGTGAGCCTCACGGCTATAGCCTGGGTAAATCCCTTCAAACAACCGGACTACACGGAAGAGGAGGAAGCGTCCCTGCGCGTGGCGGTCCCCTACGGACTGAGTATCCTGGCCACCCGCTCGCTACATGGATATGTGCCGGGAGTGAACGATATACTTAAAGGATACACGCGCGAGGACGGCACCGTGGAGCCTTCGGCCGACGAGAAGATGCGACGTGGGCGTCTGGCTATTCAGGCGCTGGCGGACTACCGCAAGGCCAAAGCTGAAGGCGACGAACAAGCGGCCGAAGAAAGCAAGGCTGTGCTGGCTGACAACTTCAAGTACTTCGGCTATGGTTACATCCGCGACGAAGCGGAACTGGTGCCCTATATCCCCATTAACTTCTGGGCCTTCCGCATCATGGTAGGATTGGGTACGCTGTTCATCCTCTATTTTGCCTACATCCTCTTCCTCTGGTGGAGAAAAGGCAGGAAACTCGCTGCCATCCATTCCCCGGAAGCTGGGAAGAGTCCTCAGGAAGGTTCCCCCTATCCGCGCTGGTTGCTCATCGCCGCTATCGTGCTGCTGCCTTGCGCCTACCTCTGCTCGGAAAGCGGTTGGCTGGTGGCAGAGTTCGGCCGTCAGCCATGGACCATTCAGGACATGCTGCCCGTGGGAGCATCGATCTCTGACATCGGATCCAGCGCCGTGGCTACCACCTTCTGGATTTTCCTCATCCTCTTCACCACCATGCTCGTCGTAGAAATCAACATCATGTTCAAACAAATAAAGAAAGGAGTATAATCATGACCTATGAATTTCTTCAGCACTACTGGTGCTTCGTCGTGGCTCTTCTGGGAGCCCTGCTGGTGTTCCTGATGTTCGTACAAGGTGCCAACTCCGTGGCTCGCAGCCTGGGCTACACCGAGGAAGGTCGTCGCCTCATTTATAACTCCACGGGCCGCAAGTGGGAACTGACGTTCACCACTTTGGTGACCTTCGGCGGAGCCTTCTTTGCCTCCTATCCGCTGTTCTACTCCACAAGCTTTGGTGGCGCCTATTGGCTCTGGATGCTCATATTGTTCACCTTCGTGCTGCAGGCCGTCAGCTACGAGTTTCAAAACAAAATCGGCAACCTCCTCGGCCCCCGCACGTTCCAGTTCTTCCTGACACTCAACGGCATTGTGGGTCCCTTGCTCTTGGGCGCAGCCGTGGCAACATTTTTCGAAGGATCGAACTTCATCGTGGAGAAGAACAACCTCATCGATGAAGCCGCACTCACACCCGTCATCAGCCATTGGGCCAACGCCAGCCACGGGCTGGACGCCCTACTGAATCCCTGGGTACTCGTGTTCGGCCTGGCTGTGGTCTTCCTTGCGCGCGTGTTAGGCATTCTCTATGTGATGAATAATATCGACGACGAGGACATCCGTTCACGCGGCAGCGTGCGACTGGTCGGCACTTCTGTGCCCTTTGTCATCCTCTTCGTGGCCTACCTCGTCCACCTGCTGCTGAAAGATGGCTATGCCTACACCGACGACGGAGTCATCTTCATAGAACCCTATAAGTACCTACATAACTTCATGGATATGTGGTATCTAACCATCGCACTCCTCATCGGTGTCGTTTTGGTTCTCTACGCCATCGGCAAGACCATCTACTCAAAGCACTACGTCGGAGGCATCTGGCCCGCTGGCATCGGCACCGTGCTCACCGTGTTGGCCCTGCTGCTATGCTCTGCCTGGAATCACACGGCCTACTATCCCTCGACCGCCGATCTGCAGTCGTCACTGACAATGGTCAACTCCTGTTCCAGCGAATTCACACTGCGCACGATGTTCTACGTATCGCTGCTCGTCCCCTTCGTGCTGGCCTATATCGCATACGTCTGGCATGCTATGGACCGCAAGAAAATCACACGAGAGGAAATCAAAGAATCCGAGCATGTCTATTGATTCCCTCGACACACCTATTCCCCTCTTTAATCCATTGACGTGGAGGCGAGAGGGGACTTTTCTTTTGAGTTAAAGTGATACTTTAAGCACCTAAATCCACAAATT
Source organism: uncultured Prevotellaceae bacterium (assembly GCA_900318115.1). Classification (GTDB taxonomy): domain Bacteria; phylum Bacteroidota; class Bacteroidia; order Bacteroidales; family Bacteroidaceae; genus Physcousia. The sequence goes on from ONJJ01000035.1 coordinate 15,111, forward strand.
TAAATGCTTTATAACATTTTTAGAAAGAAAATTGCCAAAGTGCTTGCACGGATGAAATAAAGTTAGTACTTTTGCGGCATGGAATCCCACGTATATCATATACCCGTAATGTTGATGCCGTCGGTGGACGGACTAAACATCAATGAATCGGGCGTTTACGTGGACGTGACGTTGGGCGGCGGCGGCCACAGCCGTGAGATTCTGCGTCGTCTGGGACCCAACGGACACCTCTATAGCTTCGACCAGGATGCAGAAGCCATTTCTTTCTCGCTTCAGACTTCGAGCTCAGAGCAATGGACACTCGTGCGCAGCAACTTCCGCTACCTGAAGAACTGGATGCGCTACTACGGCGTAGAGCAGGTGGACGGAGTACTGGCAGACTTAGGAGTCAGCAGTCATCATTTCGATGAAGCCGAACGTGGATTCAGTTTCCGCACAGACTCCCCACTGGATATGCGCATGAACCAGCAGGCCGATCAGACTGCAGCTGATGTCGTAAACAACTATTCGACAGAACAGCTGACGTCCCTCTTCCGCATCTATGGCGAACTCCGACAAGCGCCACGTCTGGCAGCCGCCATCGTCAAAGCTCGTCAGCGACAGGAAATCCGCACTACAGGGCAGTTGGCGGAGCTGATGATTCCCTTGATGTCGCCTGCGGCACAGAAGAAAGATCTGGCAAAGGCGTTTCAAGCCCTCCGGATGGAAGTGAACCACGAGATGGATGCCCTGCGTGAGATGTTGCGAGCTGCCACGGATCTCTTGAAACCTGGAGGAAGGCTGGTGGTGATGAGCTACCACTCCCTGGAAGACCGCATCGTGAAAAACCTGATGCGCGCCGGGAACATCGAAGGCGAGGTGCAGCAGGATGTGTTTGGAAGAATTGAGGCACTGCTCCATCCCATAGGCAAGCCGTTGGTGCCCAGCGAAGAAGAATTGGCGCAGAACCCGCGCAGCAGGAGTGCAAAGCTGAGGATAGCGGAAAAAGTGATTGAAAAATGATCTGCAGTAAGCATTCTGGATGATAGAAACGGAAACAGAGAAGACTCTGATAAAATATACTCACGAGTAGAAACGGATTTTTTTGACATGAGCAAGGTTAATGACAATAGTCAGGACGAGATACGTCCTGAGACATCGGCATTGGATGACATCCCGTTCGCCATCGAAGTGAATGAGGACGAGGAAGCTGCTGTGCCCGTGGAGCGTGGTGACGAGGAGATATCCTCGGATTGCACGGACACGGCAACCGAGCCTGTGGCGGACGATGGTGAGGGAGCCGGCAGTGGCGAAGAGCAGGTAGATGGAAAGAACGAGGAAGTAGCGGCAGATGCTGCAACCAAGAAACGTGGCTACCGTCCAAAGTTAGGACGCACGAAGGTGCCTTTCGAACCGGCTCTGTCATTGCGCGAGATTCTCTTCGGCGACTTCCTCCTCGGAACGTTCCTGCGCCGTCAGATATGGTTTATCCTCTTCCTGGTGCTTCTCAGCATCTTCTACATCAGCAACCGCTATGCAGCACAACAAGAAATCATCGAGGAAGAGACATTGCGCAAGGAACTGGTGGAAAAGAAAAACTATGCACTCACACAGTATGCCGAGCTAACGATGGCCAGCCGACAAAGTGGACTGGAGCAACGGCTTCGCGCTTTCGGAGACTCACTGCTGACCACCTCCAACGAGCCACCCTTCGTTATTCAGAGTGAAAAGTGACAACAGAAAAGAAGAGAAACAAGGAAATGTGAAATATAAACGGGCTATATGAAATCCAACAGCAAACATACGGTATCGCGCTACCTGCTCATCGTCATCTTTGCAGCAGTAATCGGACTGATTGTCGTGGCCAAAGCCGGCTACGAGATGGTGGCCCGCAGCGAGTATTGGGAGACAGTAAGAGGACGCTTGGCTTCGCAACAGAAAGACGTGCCGGCAGTACGAGGCAACATCTATTCTGCCGACGGGCAACTGATGGTGGGGTCGATGCCTATTTACACCTTGCGCGCAGACTTCGTTGTCAAGGACCCCAACGACAGTGTGGCCGAACGCAAGCTGCGCGACTGGCGAGATACGGTGTTTGTGAAGGAACTGGACAGTCTCTGCCTGGGGCTGCACCAGCTGTTTCCCGACCGCTCGGCCGCAGACTTCCGCACCCTGCTGCTCGAAGGGCAGCGCCGTGGGAGACGCAATCTTTGTATCGCGCGCGGGGTTTCCTATATTAAATATAAGGAGTTCCTGAAGTTGCCCTATGTTCGCCATGGTCGCATCAAGACCGGGTTCTACGCCGAAGAGATTCCGCAGCGCCAGAAACCCTATGGCACAATGGCCACACGCACCCTGGGCTCGCTGATGACAACCAATGACTCTGCCCGCAACGGATTAGAGTTGGCCTACGACAGTATTCTACGCGGCATGAATGGCAAGATGCACCGCGAAAAAGTGCGCCGACAATGGATGGACCGCACGGACGTGGAGCCCGTGAACGGACTGGATCTCATCACCACCATCGACGTAGGAATGCAGGATGCTGCCGAGAAAATTCTCGAGCGTAAATTACAGGAAATCAATGCCGAAATCGGAGTGGTGGTGCTCATGGAGGTGAAGACGGGCGATGTCAAGGCCATCGTCAACCTCACACGCATAGCCCCAGGACGCTACGCCGAGGTGAAAAACAACGCCATCACAGACCTCTGGGAACCCGGTTCCACGTTCAAGACCGCCTCGATGATGGTGGCTCTGGAAGATGGCATGGTCAAGCGAGGTGACAAGGTGGATGTGGGCAATGGCGTTTACATGATGCATGGCCGTCCCATGAAGGACCACAACTGGCGCAAGGGTGGTTACGGACGAGCCATCTCGGTGGACGAGTGCCTGATGTTCTCATCGAACGTGGGTGTCAGCCGTATCATCGACGAGCACTATAAAGATCATCCGGAGAAGTATGTCGACGGACTCTACCGCGAGGGTGTGGGCGTGCCCTTTGAGCTGCCATTCCCCGGCGCGGGCAAGCCTTATGTTCGCCGTCCGAAGCCCGATGGCAGCAATTGGAGCAAGACCGCACTGCCCTGGATGTCCATCGGCTATGAAACTCAGATTCCTCCCATCTACACCGTCACTTTCTACAACGCCATCGCAAACAACGGACGAATGGTCAAGCCCCGCTTCGTCCGTGCTATTGAGAAAGACGGCGAGGTGCTGAAGGAGTTCCCCGTGGAGGTGGTGAAAGAACGCATCTGCTCACCTCACACCCTGCGTGACATCCATGAAATCTTGGAGCGTGTGGTCAACGACCCGCTGGGATTGGGCAAAAAAGCCGGATGCAAGCAGTTCAAGGTTTGCGGAAAGACCGGTACAGCACAGGTTGCTGACGAAAGTGGCAGCTACCACAGCTCACCCGCCCGCTACATGGTCAGCTTTGCAGGTTTCTATCCCTCGGAGGATCCGAAATACTCCTGCGTGGTCTGCATCAAAAAGCGCGGTTTGCCCGCATCTGGTGGTGGTCAGGCAGGTCCTGTGTTCAGCCAACTCGCTCAGTACGTGATGGCTAAGGGGGCATATCGCCCTGCCACCGATGCTGCCGACAGCACTTCTATCTTCGAGGCCCCGCAACCTGTGGCACTTCCCGACACCGTGGAAGGCATCGTACCCGATGTGACGGGGTTGGGAGTGCGTCAGGCCGTTGCGCTGCTGGAAGCACAAGGAATGAAGGTGCGCATTCACGGGCAAGGGCGTGTGTCCAAGCAGAGCGTGGCTGCAGGATCCAAGGTCGTGAAAGGCGAACACGTGGACCTGCAGTTGAAATTGGATTAACCCCAAAAGAAGATTCGAATTAAACATATCCTACGCAGGCTCCGATACAACAAGGAAGCCCCAAGGAACAGCCGCGAGATTCATGCAATCCATGGCCTTAATAAAAGAAATGAATAGTAAAAAAAAATAGAAGATATATGAAGCTATCGGAACTCATCAAAGTCTTGCAGCCCGCCCAGGTGTCAGGCTCGCTGGATGTCGAAATCTCAGACATCGCCATTGACTCGCGCCAGGTTCGTCCCGGTCATCTGTTCATCGCTGTCCCTGGCACCCAGGTCGACGGTCATCAATTCATCCCGAAGGCCGTGGAACAAGGGGCTGTGGCCATTATCTGTCAGTTCCTGCCCGAGCAGCCTGCCGATGGTGTCACCTACGTGCAGGTCTCCGACAGCGAAGGTGCTGTAGGTCCCCTGGCGCATCATTTCTTTGGCGACCCGACGCAGAAATTGGATCTCGTTGGCGTCACGGGCACCAATGGCAAGACCACCATTGCCACCTTATTATTTAAGGTATTCCGCCGCTTCGGCTACAAGTGTGGACTGCTCAGCACCGTCTGCAACTACATTGATGACGAAGCAATCCCCACAGACCACACAACGCCCGACCCCATCACGCTGAACCGTCTGCTGGGTCGCATGGCCGATGAGGGTTGCCGCTATGCCTTCATGGAGGTGAGTTCCCACAGCGTGGCCCAGCGTCGCATTGCAGGACTCCGTTTCAAGGGAGGCCTCTTCACCAACCTCACCCGCGACCACTTAGACTACCACAAGACGGTGGAGGCCTATCGCGATGCCAAAAAGGGCTTCTTCGACATGCTGCCGGGGGATGCCTTCGCCGTGACAAACGCCGATGACAAGAACGGCCTCTTCATGACGCAGAACACTGCTGCCACCGTGAAGACCTACAGCCTGCGCTCGATGGCAGACTTCCGCGCCCGCATACTCGAGGAGAGTTTCGAGGGTATGGTGCTCGAGATTGATGGCCACGAGGTGTGCGTGCAGTTCATCGGACGGTTCAACGTCTCGAATCTGTTGGCTGTCTATGGTGCTGCAGTCTGCATGGGCAAGCAGCCCGAAGAAGTGCTGGTGGCACTCAGCACATTGCGCCCTGTCAACGGTCGCTTCGAAACCATCCGCTCCCGCGAGGGTGTGACCGCCATCGTGGACTATGCCCACACCCCCGATGCCTTGGACAACGTACTTGCCACTATCAATGAGATCCTGAAGAAACCTGGTCAGTGCATCACCGTCTGCGGTGCCGGCGGCAACCGCGACAAGGGCAAGCGCCCGCTGATGGCACAGTCTGCCGTGCGCGCCAGCGACCGCGTCATCATCACCTCCGACAATCCCCGTTTCGAGGAACCACAGGACATCATTAACGATATGCTTGCAGGCATCACCACTCCCGAGGAGAAGCGCAAAGTCATCGCCATCGCCGACCGTCGCGAAGCCATCCGCACCGCCTGTGCCCTCGCACAACCGGGCGACGTCATCCTCATTGCCGGCAAGGGGCATGAAGACTATCAGGAAATCAAGGGCGTCAAACACCACTTTGATGACCACGAAGTCGTTCGCGAAGCCTTCTCTTTGGAATAACTTGCACGACACAAGTCGCTAATTGCAAGTCGCAACATCGTAAATCTGTAAATCCGTAAATCTGTAAATCGTAAATTACCAAGATGTTATACTACCTCTTCCGTTACCTCAGTGAATTTGGCATTCCCGGTTCACACATGTGGAGTTACATCTCCTTCCGTGCTATCCTGACGTTGGTGCTCTCCCTCATCATCTCCGCCTGGTTCGGCGAGTGGTTCATCAAATGGATGAAAGCACGCAACCTGAGCGAGGAGCAGCGGGACGCCAGCATCGACCCCTATGGAGTAGAGAAGAAGGGCGTGCCCTCGATGGGCGGCATCATCATTATTGTCGCCACCGTCATCCCAGCCCTGCTCTTTGGTCGTCTGCGCAACATTTATATGCTGATCATGCTTGGCACCACTCTCTGGTTGGGAATGCTCGGTTTCATCGATGATTACACAAAGATGACCAAGGGCAAAGATGGCATTCGTCCGCTCTATAAGCTCGTTGGTCAGGCCGTGCTTGGACTGGTTGTTGGCTTGGTCTTGTGGCTTAGCCCTGATGCTGTGGTCCACGAGAACGTGACCACTGAGCGACAGAACGGAAAAGAAGTGGTCATCCACACCAGCGAACCCGTGAAGAGCACTGTCACCACCATTCCCTTCGTGAAGAACAACAATCTCCGCTACTCCGATGCCTTCCTTTGGCTGGGAGAGTATCGCCGGGCTGCCGGGTGGATTCTGTTTGTGCTGGTGACCACCTTCGTGGTGATGGCCGTCTCCAACGGAGCAAACCTGAATGATGGCATGGACGGAATGTGTGCCGGCAATTCCGCCATCATGTGTTTCGCCCTGGGCATCCTGGCCTATGTCTCGTCGCACATCAACTTGGCCGCCTACCTGAATATCATGTTCGTCCCTGGAAGTGAGGAACTGGTGGTATTCCTGATGGCGTTCGTTGGCGCGCTCATCGGTTTCCTCTGGTACAACGCCTATCCCGCTCAGGTCTTCATGGGCGACACCGGTTCGCTGGCCATCGGAGGCATCATCGCCGTGACTGCCATCATCATCCACAAGGAACTGTTGCTGCCGCTCATCTGCTTCGTCTTTCTGGCCGAGAGTGTGAGCGTCATCTTGCAGACAAACTATGCCAAGTATGGCAACAAACGCGGGCTGAAACTACGTTTCTTCAAACGCGCTCCCCTCCACGACACTTTCCGTGTGAAGCCAGGGCAACTGCCCTCCGACTTCCGTGTGCTCCTCAACTGGCCAAAAGGTTGTTGGTTGGAGTCTAAGATCACTACCCGCTTCTGGATCGTAACCATCATGATGTGCGCACTCGCCATCGTAACCCTGAAAATAAGATAAGAAAATGAAAAGAATCGTCATACTCGGAGCTGCCGAGAGCGGAGTCGGTGCCGCAGCGCTGGCAAAAAAAGAAGGCTTTGATGTCTTCGTCACCGACATGGGCAAAATCAAGCCCCACTACAAGGAGATGCTGGATGCACGTGACATCCACTGGGAAGAAGGGCATCACACGGAAGAACTCATCCTGAATGCCGACGAGATCATCAAGAGCCCGGGAATCCCGGAAACGGCTCCCATGGTGCAGAAGGTTAAGGCCGCCGGCATCCCCATCATCAGCGAGATTGAATTCGCTGGGCGCTACACCCACTCTAAGATGATCTGCATCACCGGCTCCAACGGAAAGACCACCACCACCAGCCTTATCTACCATATCTTCAAGAACGCTGGCTATGACGTGGGACTGGCTGGAAATATCGGCAACAGCCTGGCACTGCAGGTTGCCGAGGAGCCCCACGAATACTACGTCATCGAGCTCTCCAGCTTCCAGCTGGACAACATGTATGATTTCCGTGCGAATATCGCCGTGCTGCTGAATATTACTCCCGACCACCTCGACCGCTACCACAATTCCATGCAGGAGTACACCGATGCCAAGATGCGTATCTTGCAGAACCAGACGGCAGACGACGCTTTCGTCTTCTGGAACGACGACCCCGTCATCACCCGTGAGTTGGAAAAGTACCACATCGAGAGCCGGATGTGCCCCTTCAGCATCATCGAGAAGAAAGGTATGATTGGCTACATCGCCGACGGCGAATACCACATCGAGCGCCCCACCCCGTTCAATATGGAGCAGGAAGAACTGGCCCTCTCTGGCAAGCACAATATGTACAATTCGCTGGCAGCAGGTATCACGGCCGACCTCAGTGGCATTTCCAACGATGTAATCCGGCAGAGTCTGAGTGATTTCCAAGGCGTGGAGCATCGTCTGGAGTTCGTGTGCACCGTACATGGCGTTACGTTCATCAATGACTCCAAGGCCACGAACGTCGATGCTTGCTGGTACGCTCTCGAGAGCATGAAGCAACCCACAGTGCTCATCCTCGGCGGCCTAGACAAGGGCAACGATTACAGTGCAATCAAGGACCTCGTGCTCGAAAAGTGCAAGGCACTGGTGTTCCTGGGTGTGGACAACCGCAAATTGCATGAGTTCTTTGACCCCTTGGGCCTGCCCATTGAGGAAACCCATTCGATGAAGGATTGTGTAGCCGCCTGCGCCAAGCTGGCAGTCTCCGGTGACACAGTACTCCTCTCGCCCTGCTGCGCCAGTTTCGATCTCTTCAAGAATATGGAAGACCGCGGCGAACAGTTCAAGGCACTCGCACGAGCCCTTTAGATACATTACAAACTGTAAATCCGTAAATCCGTAAATTCGTAAATCCATAAATCCCATGACCCTCCGCAACAAGACAATCAATGCCAGCAGCCTTTTTGAAGGCGACAAAGTAATCTGGATGATACTTTTCTTCCTGTGTATCGTCTCAGTCTTGGAAGTCTATAGCGCCTCCAGCACCATGACTTTCAATAAGGGTGCCTATTGGACTCCCGTGCTGAAGCATGGGCTGTTCCTTGGCGTAGGCGTCAGTGTTGCCTGGGGAACACACAAGATTCCGCAGCGCTACTTCGGCTACATCGCAGTTTTAGGTATCTTCTTCAGTGTCGCCTTCCTTTTGGTAACGATGCTACGGGGCCAGACCACAAACGATGCGGCGCGATGGATGGACTTGGGATTCTTCTCATTCCAGCCGTCGGAACTGGCGAAAGGGTCATTGGTCATGCTCTCGGCCGTGCTGCTCAGCTACTTCCGCGACGAGAACGGAGCTACCTCCACGGCCTTCAAGTGGGTACTGGGAATCACGTGTGTCATCTGCGCATTGATCGTGACGGAAAACCTTTCTACGGCGGCACTGACGTTCCTCATCATCCTGCTGATGATGTTCATCGCACAAGTGCCCTGGAAATATTTGGGTAGCCTGCTGGGCATTCTTAGCATTGCTGCCGCACTGGGCTACTCGGCTCTGCGCTTCACCCCCGACAGTATTCTCGACAAGTTCGAGGACACGCCGCTGGAGCGCGTGAAGACGTGGTCCCACCGTCTCCGCAACCACGTGGACTTCCCGGATGACCCCAAGCAGTTCGACCTGAATACCAACCCACAGATTACGCAATCCCATATCGCGATTGCCACCTGCAACATCATCGGTCGCGGCCCAGGCAACAGCCGTGTGCGAGACTTCCTGCCTCAAGCCTACTCTGACTTCATCTATGCCATCATCATCGAGGAACTGGGACTCTTTGGCGGATTCGTGGTGATGTTCCTCTACATCATACTCCTCTTCCGTGCAGCACAGATAGCAAGTCGCAGCGATTCGATGATGCTGGGATTCATGGTGCTGGGGTTAGCACTGCTCATCGTCACCCAGGCATTAATCAACATGGCTGTTGCCGTAGGAGTGATGCCTGTGACTGGTCAGCCACTGCCGCTCGTCAGCCGTGGCGGTTCCAGTATCATGGTCAATTGCTTCTACATCGGCTTGATGCTAAACATCAGCCGTTCGGCATCCCAAAAAGAGCAAGAATATGCTCTTGAGGCCACAAAAGCGTGAAAGTTTGAGTTTAAAGTAAAAAAAGAAGGCTCAAAACGTTTAACAAAAGAGATTTATTTGTATTTTTGCGCAGAATTTCGAACTATCTATGGCAACATCACTCAAAGTTATCATCAGCGGCGGCGGCACAGGAGGTCACATCTTCCCTGCATTGTCCATAGCCAATGCCATCCGCGCACTTCGTCCGGAGGCGGAAATCCTGTTCGTCGGTGCCGAAGGCCGCATGGAAATGAAGCGCGTTCCCGATGCCGGCTACCGCATCGTCGGACTTCCCATCCGTGGTTTCCTGCGTCCTTTGTGGAATCTCGGGAACATTGGTGTCGCCCTTGACTACCTCAAGAGCAAGCGTATGGCAAAGAAGTTGCTGCGTGAATTCCAGCCCCAGGTGGCTGTCGGCGTTGGCGGCTACGCAAGCAGTGCCGCCTTAGGAGCGGCCAACAGCCTGGGGATTCCTACCTTGCTGCAGGAGCAAAATAGTTTTGCGGGGTTGGCCAATAAGCAGTTGGCCAAGAATGCCGCCAAGATATGCGTCGCCTACGAAGGCATGGAGCGCTTCTTCCCGAAGGATAAGATCATGCTCACAGGCAACCCGGTCCGTCAGTCCCTGCTCGAATGCAAGCTGACGAAGCCCGAGGCAGTGGAACGCTTAGGATTTGACCCCGTGCGTCCCCTCATCCTCATCATTGGAGGCAGTCTGGGAGCCCGCACCATCAATGAGAGCGTGCTCCAGAACCTGCAACTCATCAGCGAGAGCCGTGTGCAGATTGTATGGCAGACAGGAGGCTACTACTTCGAAGACATCAAGCAGAGTCTGGCCGCAAAAGGATGTCCGGCCAACCTGAAGGTCACCGACTTCATCACCCGCATGGACGAAGCCTACCGCGCTGCTGACCTCGTCATCAGCCGTGCCGGAGCCAGCAGCATCAGTGAGCTCTGTCTGCTCGGTAAAGCTTCCATTCTCGTGCCTTCGCCCAATGTGGCGGAGGATCATCAGACCCACAACGCCATGGCTCTCGTCCACAAGGATGCCGCCCTGCTGGTGAAAGATATCGAGGCACGCGAACAGCTCCTCCCGCTGGCAGTCCGGACGGCTCTGGATATTCCGACCCTACAGCGTTTGAGCGCCAATGCCAAGGCCATGGGACTACCGGACTCCGCCCGCATCATTGCAGAAGAAGTCATCAAGTTAAGTGAAAAGTAAAGTTATGCAATATACATCAGTTTATTTTATAGGGATCGGTGGCATCGGAATGAGTGCCATTGCCCGCTATTACCTACAACGGGGGCTCACCGTCGGTGGCTACGACAAGACCCCCACCCCACTCACCCGGGAGCTGGAGAAGGAAGGGGCACTCATCCACTATGAGGACGATGTCCACCAAATTCCTGAACCTTTCCTGGACGAGACTTCCACGTTGGTTGTCTATACCCCTGCAATTCCGGCAGAACACACGGAGTTCCAATACTTCATCGCCAATCATTTCGATGTACAGAAGCGTGCACAAGTCTTGGGGACGCTCACGCGCACGCACAAGGGATTGTGCGTAGCAGGCACGCACGGAAAGACCACCACCAGCAGTATGACCGCCCACTTGCTGCACCAAAGCCATGTGGACTGCAACGCCTTCCTCGGAGGCATCACCAAGAACTATGGTACGAACTACATCCTCGCGCCCGAAAGCGACTATGTCGTCATCGAGGCCGATGAGTTCGACCGCTCCTTCCACTGGCTAACGCCCTTTGCCACAGTCATCACCGCCACGGATCCCGACCACCTGGACATCTATGGCACAGAAGAGGCCTACCTCCAGAGCTTCCGCCACTACTCTGAACTCATCCAGCCCGGAGGGTTTCTCGTCCTGCACACAGGGCTGAAGATGCAGCCCAACCCGCCCGCCAGCGTCACCACCTACACTTACTCCCGCGAATCCGGTGATTTCCACGCCGCCAACGTCCGCATCGGCGGCGGACAGATCTGTTTTGACCTTATTTCGCCCCTCGGCGACATCCGCGACATTGAGCTGGGAGTGCCGGTGGGAGTGAACATCGAGAATGGCATTGCTGCGATGGCTCTCGCACAGATTGCAGGCCTCACCGCCGAAGAGATCCGCACGGGTATGAAAACCTTTGGAGGTGTGGACCGCCGCTTCGACTTTCATGTGAGGAACGCCCACAAGGCCTACCTCAGCGACTATGCACACCACCCCGAAGAAATCCGTGCCAGCATCCAGAGCATTCGTGAGGTTTATCCCGGCAAACGAATCGTAGGCATCTTCCAGCCGCATCTCTATACCCGAACCCGCGACTTCTACCGCGAGTTCGCCGATGCCCTCTCACAACTGGACGAGGTCATCCTGACAGAAATCTATCCTGCCCGCGAGCAGCCCATTCCTGGCATCGACAGCCAACTCATACTCGACAACCTGCGTCCCGGAGTGCCTCACCGCCTCATCCAGAAGAAAGACGTACTCGACGCCGTCCGCCATACGGAATTCGACGTACTCATCACCCTTGGTGCCGGAGACCTCGACAATTATGCCGACGAGATAGCAAAGATCGTTGAAAAAGAGAATAGTTAATAAGCCAGTCGGTGTAAAGTCCGAGTAATCTTTGCCTAACATAACAACAAGAGTCTATGCAAAAGAGTTCCATACTGAAAACCATACTGAAGCTGCTCGTCTTCCTTGGACTGGCAGGTTACCTGACCTATGCCATCCTGGATTTCAATCGCCCGGCCCACAGTCCTGAGTGTACGGGGTTGGATATCATCATCAAAGACGAGCAGTGTACGGATTTTATCAATGAAAACGAGATCCGTGAGTTATTGGTGAGCAAGAAACTCTTTCCCGAAGGCAAGGCATTGGACGACATCGACCTCACCAACCTCGAGAAGGTGCTCACCGCCAGCCCATACATCGACGAGGCACTCTGCTTCAAGACCGCAGAAGGCCGTGTTGCCATACACCTGACGCCTCGCGTGCCAGTGCTGCATGTCCTCAACAGTGAAGGCGAGGACTTCTACATTGACAACCGCGGAGGCACCATGCCGCGCGGCCACCATACCATAGACTTGTTGGTCATGACGGGCAACGTCCCCAGCGCCAAGGCAGGTCCCCTCTATAGCAATATGGGCAAACGGCTGGGCAGCGACCCCTACTGGAGCCGTCAGATTCAGGAAATACATGTCCGCCCTGATGGCGACATCGAGCTCACCCCTATAGCAGGAGACTTCACCATCCTGCTCGGTGACACCTCCAACCTCGACGACAAACTCAGCCGCATGCGCACCTTCTATTCCGAGGGACTCGACAAAGCCGGCTGGAACCGCTATCGCCTTATCAACCTGAAGTTCTCCGGACAAGTAGTTGCAGAACGCAGATAAATTCGCAAATCCGTAAATTCGTAAATCGTCATATACTATGGGAGTTGAAAAGAACATCGTTGCCATTGAGCTCGGTTCCTCGTCCGTCCGAGCCATCGTCGGGCAGAAGAAGCCCGATGGAAGCCTGCAAGTGATAGGCTTCGAGAAGGAAAACGCCCCCGACAGCATTCACAAGGGCGTCGTTTATAACATCGACAAGACCGTACAAGCCATCGTCAGCGTCAAGAAACGCCTGGAAGAACATGGACATTTTATCATTGACCGCGTCTGCGTAGGCGTCAGCGGGCAGTCACTCCACAGCGTGGCCAACAGCGTCCATCGCCAGTTCGACATTAAGGTGACCGTCAGCGACGAGATTGTCGACAACCTGCTCGATGAGAACCGTGCACAGGCCTACCCGGGGTTGGAAATTCTCGACGTCGTGCCTCAGGAGTACCGTGTGGGCTCCAGCCTTACCCACGAGCCCGTAGGCATCATGGCCGACCGCATCGAGGGCTACTACAAGAATATAGTCGCCCGCAAGTCCCTGCGCGAGAGCATCGGACGATGCCTGCAAGGCGCCAAGCTGGAGGTCGCCGACTACTTCATCGCTCCCCTCTTGCTTTCCAGCTACATACTGACCGACACCGAGAAGCGCTCCGGCTGCGCACTCGTGGACTTCGGAGCAGAAACCACCACCGTGGCAGTGTATGAGAAAAACATCCTGCGCCACCTGGCAGTGATACCCCTTGGGGGCAGCAACCTCACCACCGATATCGCCAACAGCCTCCACATCGAGTACGAGGAGGCCGAGAAGCTCAAGCTAACCTATGGCTCTGCCTACACTGACGAGGAACAGATAGATGCTGCACGCACCATTAATATTTCCAACGACCGGACCATCGAACTGAAGAAGCTGCTCAACCTCATCGAGGCTCGCCAGCAAGAAATCCTGGCCAACGTCTGGGAGCAGATCAAGGACTATTCCGAACGCCTGCTGGCCGGCGTCTTCTTCACGGGCGGTGCTGCCAATATTCCCAACCTGGAGACTGCCTTCGTCCTGTACCATCACTTCGACAAAGTGAAGACTCGTATGATGCCCGCGTCCACGGAGTACACCACCTCCCTGAAGCTCGATCCACAGATCACGACCATCGCCACACTCGTGGCAATGCTGCGCCGCGGCGATCAGGAGTGCACCAGCGAGCGCCACGAACCCACAGACCTCTTTGACCAGGTGGCGGAGGAAGACCCCACGCCCGCAAAGCCCACCGAGCCCTCGGCTGGAACAGGTGTCGTGCGCGAAGCCAAACCCACGGCAGAGCCCGAGGCGGAACCCGCCGCCGACACAGCGACAGAACCGGCCGCAGAACCCGTGCACGAGGAACCCAAGGAGCCCAAAAAGCCCGGTGCCTTCAAGCGCTTTTTCAAGAAAGTGTCCGATGCCCTCGAAGGCCTCGTGGAAGAGAAGTAATCCCGTTAAATGTTAATCCGTTAATCGTTAATCTGTTATGGCAGACTCATATAACTCCGAGACGGGAGGCATCCAGTTCAACCTCCAGGTCAACAATCCCAGTATCATCAAGGTCGTAGGCGTCGGAGGCGGCGGTGGCAATGCAGTCACCCACATGTACAACGAGGGAATCCACGATGTCACCTACGTCCTCTGCAACACCGACAACAAGGCGCTCACCGATTCTCCCGTGCCCAACAAACTGCAGATGGGCGAAGGACTCGGCGCCGGCAACAAGCCCGAGAAAGGTCGTCAGGCAGCCCTCGAGTCCATCGAGCAAATCAAGCAACTCTTCACCGACGGCACACGTATGGCCTTCATCACCGCAGGCATGGGTGGCGGCACCGGCACCGGCGCAGCACCCATCGTGGCCCAGTGCGCGCGTGAGATGGACATCCTCACCGTGGGCATCGTCACCATCCCCTTCCGCTTCGAGGGCCACAAGAAAATCGACCAGGCGCTCGACGGCGTGGAGGAGATGTCCAAGCACGTCGATGCACTGCTCGTCATCAACAACGAACTCCTCCGCCAGATCTATCCCGAACTCACCGTGCTCAATGGCTTTGCCAAGGCCGACGACACCCTCAGCGTGGCCGCCAAGAGCATCGCCGAGATCATCACCATGCGAGGCATCATCAACCTCGACTTCCAGGATGTCAAGACCGTGCTCAAGGATGGTGGCGTCGCCATCATGTCCACTGGCTATGGCGAGGGCGAGAACCGCGTCACCAAAGCCTTCCAGGAAGCACTCCACAGCCCCCTGCTCAACAACAACGACATCTATAACTCCAAGAAGGTCCTCTTCTACATCTCCTTCAGCCGCAGCAACGAGAACGACCAGCTGACCATGGAAGAGATGAACGAGGTCAACGACTTCATGGCCAAGTTCCAGCAGGAGACTCTCGAGACCAAGTGGGGCATGGGCATCGACGACAGCCTCGGCAACAAGGTAAAAATCACCCTCCTTGCATCTGGCTTCGGGCTCCAGAACATCCCGGGCATGGAGGAAGTGGAGCGCAAGCGCACACGCGAGGAAGAAGAGGAAATGCGCAAGCGCGAGGAACTGCGCGAGCAGAACGAGGACCGCCGCCGCATCTACTACACCGATGAGGAGAGCCGCCCCCAGAAACCGCGCCGCCAGATTTTCATCTTCAGCGAGAAAGACCTCGACAACGACGACATTATCTCCATGGTCGAATCCACCCCCACCGCCGAACGCAACAAGGCAGAGCTCAAGCGCATCCAGGAGAAAGCCGGCAAGGACGTTGGCGCCATCTCCGAAGCCTCCTCGTCCGATGCCTCCGGAGCCATCGATTTCACGATCACCTTCTGATCATCTACTCAAAGACCTCGGCCAACACGCCGAGGCTTTTTATTTCCGGAAATTCCGGGATGTGCAGGCGATAGAAGAGGACGATGAGCTCGAGCGCCCGCCGGCGTGCATTCCTGTTCAGGCGCACAGCGCGCATCGAGCGGTAGTCCATACGCAGGAACTTCTGCACCAGCGCCGCCTCGGCGGGCTCTATATAAAAAGGATACGCGGGGCGCGCGCGCACGAAGGAGGCCGCCTGCAAGTCGAAGTAGGCACCCTCCGTCCAGTCGTCCACGTTCGGCAGGAAGCCCAGGAAGCGGGAGAGGTGCAGCAGGAAGACCACATGGAAGTTGGCATACCGCTCCTCGGCAGCGTCCAGCCACTGCAGGCTGCTGACGAGGAAGTCGAAGAGGGCGCCGTTCTCCTGTTCCGAGGCCAGGGCGTGGGACAGGAACTCCGCCAGGAACAGGCCCATTGTCGTCTTCACGGGCTGGAACGGGAGGTCATGCCAGGGCTGCCACAACGTCACCTCCTGCGGCTTCTGGAAATTCATCCTCAGCCGTGGCTCCCACAGAATGTCCACCAGCGCCAGCGGCTGCCACACACTGGCCCGCAACCCCTGCTTGCCATTGCGCGGCAGGCGGACAATGAAGGGGACGGTCCCCGACGTCTCCGTGAAGACGTTGAGGATCACCTGCTGGTCGCCGTAGCGCAGGGAACGGAGGACGATGCCGTGGGAGTGCATTTTTCTGAATTTTACGATGCAAAAGTAGCAAAAAACTTTGGGATAAGGACATAATGGGGCCTAAAATCCACTATTTTGCAACATTTTTTGTGGAAATATTTGGCAGAACCGAAAATTTGCCGTACCTTTGCACCCGCAAATCACACCACGGAATGTTAAGGCGTGTGATTCAAGCAAGGCTGGTCCATTCGTCTATCGGTTAGGACGAGAGATTTTCATTCTCTAAAGAGCAGTTCGACTCTGCTATGGACTACAATAAATCGAAAATGTAAATCGTCAAATCGTAAATAGAAATGGCAAATCATAAGTCATCAATCAAGAGAATCCGTCAGGAGCAGAAGCGCCGCCTCCACAACCGCTACTACGCCAAGGCCATGCGCGCTGCAGTCCGCAAGCTCCGTGCCACTACCGAAAAGGCAGAGGCCGAGAAGCAGTATCCCGTCGTGCAGAAGATGCTCGACAAACTCGCTAAGACAAACACCATCCACAAGAACAAGGCTGCCAATCTGAAGTCCAAGTTGGCACGCTATATCCAGAAGTTGGCTTAAATCTCCGTTTCATCAGTTCATATACTGGTAAAACAATAGTCCATAGCAAATAGCACATAGATTTCTGTTGGAGGGCAGTGAACCGCGAGGTTCGCTGCTCTTTTTTGTGCCGCCGAGGCCATTTTTTCCACTTTTTACGCGCGTGCGCGCGAAAAACTCTCTCCGAAATTTCGTAGATTGTCTTTTTTTTATTAATTTTGCGCCGCAAAACGGGCTCTGAGCCCCTATAGGCACCCCTTATGAGGGTATCCCCATCCGACAAAAAAAAACTCATATAATCAAAAAATGGAAGAAGAAATCAAGAACGGCGCGGACTACAGCGCGAGTAACATCCAAGTCCTCGAAGGACTCGAGGCCGTGCGAAAGCGTCCGGCCATGTACATCGGCGACATCTCCGAGAAAGGTCTGCACCACCTCGTCTATGAGACCGTGGACAACTCCATCGACGAAGCCCTCGCCGGCTACTGCACCCACATCGAAGTCACCATCAACGAGGACGGGAGCATCACCGTGCAGGACAACGGACGAGGCATCCCCGTGGACATGCACGAGAAGGAACACAAGAGCGCCCTCGAGGTCGTCATGACCGTCCTCCACGCCGGAGGAAAGTTCGACAAGGGCTCCTACAAGGTATCCGGCGGTCTCCACGGCGTCGGCGTCAGCTGCGTCAATGCCCTCTCCAAGCACATGACCAGTCAGGTCTTCCGCGACGGCAAGATCTACCAGCAGGAGTACGAGAAGGGCAAGCCCCTCTACGACGTCAAGGTCGTAGGCGAGACCGAACTCCGCGGCACGCGCCAGCAGTTCTGGCCCGACGACACCATCTTCATCACCACCGAGTACAAGTACGACATCCTCGCCAACCGCATGCGCGAGCTCGCCTTCCTCAACGCCGGCATCACCATCACCCTCACCGACCTCCGTCCCGACGACGAGGGCAACACGCGTCAGGATGTCTTCTACTCCAAGGACGGCCTCCAGGAGTTCGTGCGCTACATCGACTCCACCCGCACCCACCTCTTCAACGATGTCATCTACCTCAACACCGAGAAGCAGGGCATCCCCATCGAGTGCGCCATCATGTACAACACCGCCTACTCCGAGAACCTCCATTCCTACGTCAATAACATCAACACCATCGAGGGAGGCACCCACCTCCAGGGCTTCCGCATGGCACTCACGCGCACCCTGAAGAAGTACGCCGAGGACCAGTGCGCCAAGGAACTCGAGAAGCTGGAGAAGAACAAGGTAGAGATCTCCGGCGAGGACTTCCGCGAGGGACTCACCGCCGTCATCAGCATCAAGGTCGCAGAGCCCCAGTTCGAGGGACAGACCAAGACCAAGCTCGGCAACTCCGAGGTGGCAGGCGCCGTGCAGCAGGCCGTGAGCGAGGCCCTCAGCAACTACCTCGAGGAACACCCCAAGGAAGCCAAGCTCATCGTCGATAAGGTCATCCTCGCCGCCACCGCACGTGTGGCTGCCCGCAAGGCACGCGAGAGCGTACAGCGCAAGTCCCCCATGTCCGGAGGCGGACTCCCCGGCAAGCTCGCCGACTGCTCCGACCGCGACCCCGCCAACTGCGAGATGTTCATCGTCGAGGGAGACTCCGCAGGAGGCAGCGCCAAGCAAGGCCGCAACCGCCACTTCCAGGCCATCCTACCCATCCGCGGTAAGATCTTCAACGTCGAGCGCGTCATGTGGCACAAGGCCTTCGAGCACGAGGAAGTCAACAACATCATCCAGGCACTCGGTGTGCGCTACGGACTCGGAGAAGACTCCAAGGAGGCCAACTACGACAAGCTCCGCTACCACAAGATTGTCATCATGACCGATGCCGACGTCGATGGCTACCACATCGACACCCTCCTGATGACACTCTTCTACCGCTACATGCCCGAACTTATCCAGAAAGGACACCTCTTCATCGCCACGCCCCCCCTCTACCGCTGCAAGAAAGGCAAGATCGAGGAGTACTGCTACAACGACCAGCAGCGCATGCAGTTCCTGCTCAAGTACAACGACGGACAGGAGCAAGGCGTCTATACCCAGCGCTACAAAGGTCTGGGTGAGATGAACCCCGAGCAGCTCTGGGAGACCACCATGAACCCCGAGACACGCCTGCTGAAGCAAGTCACCATCGAGGACGCTGCCGGTGCCGACTACGTATTCTCCATGCTCATGGGAGAGGACGTGGCACCACGTCGGGAGTTCATCGAGAAGAACGCCAACTACGCCAACATCGACGCATAGCGCCCGTTACCCACCCCCAGACATTCCAGGTTACCAGCGGACTTCTGTCCACATCACTTTTTTCGACGAGGGCCAATGCAGCATCCTGCATTGGCCCTCTCTTTTCGTCCCGAGCGTATCAAAGACCCATCATCCCAGTCCTCAATTACCCAGTTGTTCCTCTAAAGATTGCAAATGCCGATACACAGTACTGCGGTCAATCTTGAGGATTGCAGCAATTTCGTTCGTCGTCAGGCCCAGTTTCTTCATGTAGATGATGTAGAGGTCATCCTTTAATATCTTAGGGATTCTGTTGCGTATGTCCGTGCCGAAGTCCGGATACGTCTGGTCGATGAGTTGAAACATCATCTTTATCAGTTCCTTCTTGGATCTCCCTACGTTGTACCCTGCGGCTTTCTTCTGCAGTGCTTCCTTGACCTCCGAGAGATCCACCTCCACCACTTCTCTCTTCTTGGCTTCCAAATCCCATTTCGACGACAGGTCCTCGTTGATCTCCATCGTCCGAGAGAGTTGCACTTTCATCTCGTCCATCTCGGATTCCCGCATGTTCAGCAGGTTATCCAGTTCTTGCAGCCTCAGTTGCTTTTCATCCAGGATGTCATCCAGTTCTTCCAGTCGGGCCGTATCTTCCTTCAGCCGGGCTTCCTTTTCAGCAAGCATGTCATCCCGCTGCTCAATCTCCGTCTTCTGCCGTTGTATGACCTTTCTGGCCCTCCGCTCTCGCATCCACATCATCAGTACGAGGACATACAGCCCCACCAATCCCACGATTCCATAGGTCATCAGTTTCTGCTTGGCCTCCGCGGCCTGGCGGTATGCCTCTTCCTCCGCTTCGCGGTTTCTGCGGTATTCGAACTCATTCTGCACCAACTTGGTCTGCTGCCATTGCTGCTGGCGGTAGAGGGAATCATTGAGTTCTACAAACAGAAGCGTGTAGTGGTACATGGAATCTTTCTGGCCGATTTTACCGAACAGATGCGTCAAATCGCGTGCAGCTCGCATTTTCACCATCAGCTGGGGCGTTGTCTGGTATGACTTCCGATAATAATAGATGGCAGAGTCTGTTGGGCCAAATAATAAATAATATGTGCCCAAAGCCGATGCTACACTATATACGGAATCGAGGCCTGGATATTGTCTTAATACATCCACTCGTTTTCGGGCCTGCTTCTGGTCGCTATATCGATGAGCCAGTTGTGAGAGTTGACTGGCAATGAGGTCGCTGTTCTGTCGCTCCGCATGTTGTTCTACGATGTATTTTAAAGCCACATCATAGAGCAGTTTTCCTGAATCAGCCTGTTCCGCATAGACATAGCCGTTGGCCAGGTCCATGATGGTGCGCGGATTGTCGCAGGTATCTTTTGACAATTGGTACTCTCGCTTGCTGGCTTCCAGCGACCTCTGCCAATCGTATTGGTAGGAATAGAGTTCGCTCAACTGAGCATATACATTCCTCAAGACCGTGGAATCCACCTCCGTGATATGCTGCTCTCCCCACTGTGAGGCCTCTAAATACCACTTCAGGGCGCGGGGTGAGTCGTGCATGTCGCGGTACACGCTGCCTAAATAATACATGGCTTCCAGCTGCTGGTTCGCCGTCCCGTGGTCATGGTAGTACTCCACGACCACTTTCATCACGGAGTCAGATGTGTGGCTGACGAAAGCCTTATCACGCGCCTTGGTCTGCAGCAGGGCATAGCGCATACGAGCACTTCTGGGAGCGCGGTCGATGACGGTTCTGTAGGCCTCCAGCAACTCCAGGGCCTCCTGTGGTTCCACATTGCAGAGCGAGTCCACAGCATCCAGTTCCAGATGCGTCACTTCGCGGTTGCATGAAAGGACAAAAAGACACAGAGTCATTATCAGAGCAAAGCCTGTAAGTGATGTTTTTGAAGAAAGCTTCATTTTAGGGTTTTAGATAGACCATATCTTTTATTTCGGCGCAAAGGTACACATAATTCTTTGATTTGCCGCATTTTCGCGCGACTTTTTTCATTTCTCTTGCAACAAAATGCCATTAGTGTCCCGTTAAAATTGGGACGAGTTAAATATTAATCAAACAACCCCGGAATAAGGGGACCAGATTGCTCTTTGACATCATTGGAATAAGTCTT